>JBDGSM010000001.1:0-40007 GCA_042217545.1 Candidatus Nanohalobium sp.
TCTCTCGTCATAGGCCGTGTTGTTGACGACCACGTTGTTGTAGAGCTGGGAGTTCGGAACGATAACTTTTCTACCGTCGTAGGTCTTGACATCGGTCGCTCTGATCCTGATATCCTTCACTGTACCTTCCTCTCCCTGCGTCTCGATCTGATCGCCGACCTTGAACGGTTGATTAACCATGATCATCAGGCCTGCGATGAAATTGGAGATTGTATCGCGCAGAGCGAACGAAATTCCCAAACCAATCAATCCCAGGAAGGTTCCCAGAGCGGAGAGAGGAACTCCGAAAACTCCAAGTATCGCAAAACCGGAGATAGTATAGATCACGTAGCTTGTAGCCTTCTTCGCCATAAACTCGGCATGCTTGTGGCCTGAACGTTTGCTGATCGTCCTCTCCACCATCTTGTCGCTTAACCTGTTAAGGCTCCAGGCGATCAACAGTACCACCATGACGGCGATAAATGACGAGGGATCAAAAGTGAATCCAAGGCCTGAAATATTGTTCCAACCCAGAGATAAACCTGTTAACATAGTATCACACCAAAAACTCGCTGGACAGTTCCTTAATAAGCTTTCCATATCCACAAACCAGACATGAAACACTCCAGGCTCCAGGCCCTTGAAAACCTTACAGAACAACAGATAAAACAGCTCCAGGCTTCAAAAGTCGCAGTCATAGGCCTCGGAGCCACAGGAGGCGTTATAGCCGAAAGCCTTGCAAGATACGGGGTCAACCTGAAGATATTCGATAGAGACTATCTGGAAGAAAACGATCTATACAGTTCAGGCCTCTACACAGAAACGGAATGCCGGAAATCTCTCCCCAAGGCCGAGGCCGCAGCAGAAAAGCTTTCAGAATTTACGGAGGTCGAGAAACATGTTGAAAGCCTTAACGCAGGTAACGTAAACTCCCTCGATGAGGTTGACCTGGTGATCGATGCCACAGACAACATGGAGACACGTTTCCTGATCGATGAGTACGCCAGAAAGAACGGGAAGGCCTGGGTTTACACTGCGGCCCTTGCAGAGACAGGTTACTCCATGTTCTTCGATGAGAAATGCTTCAGCTGTGTCTTCGAACAGGTAAGGCCTGGAAAACTGGGAACCTGCCGGACAGAAGGCATAGTAAGGGACGTGGCAGCGCTTGCAGGACATAGATCCAGCCTCAAGGCCTTCAAGCACCTGACGGGCCTTGAAGTCTCCGAGAAGCTTGATGTAGTTCCATCAGGCGAAAGTTTCGATGTCGAGGCCTCTGGCTGCGAAGTCTGCCGAGGCGAAAACTTCCCACATCTGGGCTCTGAGGAGAAAGTTTCCAGTGTCTGCGGCGAGAACAAGTACCAGGTGAACACAGAACTCCCTGAAGAGGCATTCGAAAAGCTCAGAGCGGCGGGAGAAGTCGTCGCTGACAACGAGTACATTCTCAGGGCAGAGGTAGATGGGAAGGAGTTTGCACTTTACCATTCTGGCGGTGCACTGCTTGAGGCCGAGGATAGAGGCCACGCCGAAGCCCGTTTCTCCGAGGTAGTGGGGATTTAAACGAGGAGTTAAAATTCTCTCTTGATGGATCTCGAGCAGGACTACATTATCTACGCGCTCCAGGCCTCGCTAACCTTCATCTCCGTCTCAGCAGCCTACTTCATAGACCTCGCAAGGCCTCTAACACTTGTATTCCTGCTCCCGGTAACAGTACTCTTCGGATACACTACCTATATCTCCCGCGAACGTTTCAGGCCTCACTCGGCCATCGCACTTCTCTCACTGATATTTATACCTCTCGGGGGAGTAACTGCAGCCGTAGCTGTCATATTAACCATTGGAAACTTCCTTATATCGATCTTTGCAGGAGGAGAAAGCTTCAAAGACTACTACAGTTCAAGCGCCCTACCACTTCTCTTCACAGGCCTTGTGCTGGGAACATCTGTCTTCGGAATTGCTGTAACTGATGCAAAGATGGCGAATGAGATAAGGGATGGTGCAGCACAAATTTCGGGGAGACAGGCAGAAATACTTATCCACAGTAGCAACATGCTCCAGTCACAGAAAAAGAAGCAGATGAAAGTCGTCAATTTAACGTCGGATACTGTATTCAGGAATACTAAGGGATCGGTCCTGGGTTACATGGGCAGGAATAGCAGTATCAGCCCGGCAGCATACAGGAAGCTGGAAGACGCGTTCTCCCATGCAAACAGAACTGTGAAAAGCAAGATAGAGAAACTGAACGCGGAAAAAATCAACGACAAAACGGTGGACATCTCCGCAAGAATATCCGACCTCATAAACTCCACCCTCGAGGGAAAGGCCTTCCTTTTACTGGTGCCGATAGTTGCTTTTGCCCTGTACAGCCTTCACCCTGTTATAGGTGTTCTCACCGCTATCTGGGCTTCTCTGTTTGCCGCCGTAGATGTTCGGATCTCGGGAGAGACTGATTCAAAAGAATTGGACTCGTCTTCAGATGTATGACCGAGATAAAATTTGCGGACGAAAAAGAGGCCTCTGACACCCTGCCTGAGGACTTCGAACCCTACGTCAAGGAATGGTTTAACGACCAGTTTGAAGGCCTTTCTCCGCCTCAGAGGTATTCCTTTGATCTTATCCATGAACGTGAGAACTCTTTGATCTGTGCTCCTACAGGTTCTGGAAAGACTCTTTCCGCCTTCCTATCCGTACTGAATGACCTGTTCCAGATGGGCGATGAAGGAGAGCTGGATGATGAAATCTATGCAGTCTATGTTTCTCCGCTGAGGGCCTTGAACAATGATATTCAGAGGAATCTGGAGGATCCTCTTTCCGGTATCCGGGAGAAAGCGGAGGAGATGGGCTACGATGTTCCGGAGATCCGCAGTGGTGTAAGGACTGGAGATACGACCGACAGCGAGAAATCCCAGCAGCTGAAGAATCCGCCGCAGATACTGATCACGACACCGGAGTCGCTGGGAATCCTGCTTGACTCTCCAAAGTTCAAGGAGAACCTGAAAAATGTTAAGTACCTGATAACCGACGAGATACACTCGCTAAGTGAGAACAAGCGCGGAGTACATCTATCGCTCTCCTATGAACGTCTACAGGAGATGGCAAACACCTCGCCGACCCGGATAGGCCTTTCCGCAACCCAGGCACCGATAGACGAGATCGCAAAGTATCTTGTAGGTTACGATGCCGATATAGAGGTCGGGAAGAAAGAGACCGAGTACGATCCAGTGAACTCCTCGGAAATAGCTTCTGATGGGGATTACAGGACCCGTGGATGCACGATTGTGGACGTTGCTGCTTCAAAGGAGATCGACCTGGAGACAGTTTCCCCGGTAAGAGACCTGATCCATACGCCTCCGGACGAGATCAACGAAGCCATGTACGACAAGATACATAACTACGTCCAGGAACACGAATCCACCATAATATTCACCAACACACGTTCAGCGACTGAGCGAGTGGTCAACAACCTGAAGGACAGGTTCCCGGACTTCTACGATGACAACATCGGAGCGCATCACTCCTCCATGTCACGGGAGGAACGGCTGAAAGTCGAGGAGAAACTGAAGAAAGGGAAGATGAAAGTCGGAGTCACTTCAACCTCTCTCGAACTCGGAGTCGACATAGGAGCAGTAGACCTTGTACTGCAGCTTGGATCGCCGAAAGGAGTCGCACGTGGAATCCAGAGAATTGGAAGATCAGGCCACAAGATCGGGAAAAAAGCCAAGGGGAAGATGATAGTAACAGATAGAGACGACGCGATGGAATGCTCAGTCCTGACCAAGTGCGCAAAGGAGGACGAACTCGACAAGATACAGATACCTACAAACGCACTAGATGTCCTCGCACAGCACATCGTAGGAATGGCCTGCAACCACCGATGGGACATCGATCATGCATATAATGTCATAAGGAAAAGCTACTGCTACAGAAACCTTGATCTGGAAGACTATGAAGCAGTTATGAAGTATCTATCCGGCGAATACGAGCTTGAGGACCAGAACGTCTACAGAAAAATCTGGAAAAACGAAAAGAAAGGCCTTTTCGGAAGAAGCGGCAAGATGACCAGGGTAATATACATGACAAACATAGGGACGATCCCTGATGAGACCGGATACGACGTGAAGACTCGTGGAAACGGCAACTACGTGGGAACTCTGGACGAGGAGTTCCTGGACCGATTGACAAAAGGAGACATCTTCACCCTGGGAGGAAGTACCTACGAGTTCAAGTACGCGAAAGGCATGAAAGTATTCGTAGATCCCAAGCCGAATGCCTCGCCGACAGTACCTTCCTGGTACAGCGAAAGACTCCCTCTAAGCTACGATCTAGGCCTCAAGATCGGAGAATTCCGTAAACAGGTGGGTAAACAGGTGGAAATGGGTGCAGGAGACGACGACATCATCCAGTGGATCATGTACAACTACTACCTTGACGAAAACACTGCAGAGGCCATCTACAGCTACATAAAGGAACAATACCAGTTCACAGGGGAAGTCTCAACCCATGAAGACATCACGGTAGAAAAATACATTGATGAAGACGGTAAGCAGAACTTCATCTTCCAGACCATCTATGGCAGAAGAGTTCACGATGCAATGGCCCGAATACTGGCCCATCTACTCCAGAAACGCATAGGATCCAATATTGGCATGGTCATAGACGACAACGGCTTCATACTTGTCACGCCGAGAAGGCCTATCGACATAGAAAAACTTATTAGCCAGCTAACTGAATGCGATCCTGAAAAAGAGCTCAGAGAAGCAGTGAAGAAGACCGAACTGATGAAACGCAGATTCAGGCACGTAGGCGGTAGAAGCCTGATGATCCTGAGAAATTACCAGGGCAATTCAAAGACTGTAGGCCAGCAGCAGATGAAAGGCCACTTCCTTCTCTCTGCGATAAGAAACGAGTACGGCGAGGACTTCCCGATGATAAAAGAAACATACAGAGAGATCATGGAGGACGCCATGGACATCAAACATGCAAAAGAGGTTATAGAAGGCCTTGAATCTGGCGATATCTCCTATGAGCTCCGTGACGCAAGCATCCCCTCGCCTTTCAGCCATAACCTGCTTCTGCAGCAGAGTACGGACGTTATCAAGATGGAGGATAAGAAGGAGAGGCTTCAGCAGCTTCACCAGCAGGTCATGAACCGTATCAACAACTGAAGCCGGTTGGTTCTAAAGTCTTCACCGCCAAAAATTATCCATGCTGCAGCCGGCGATCCAGCAACTAAGCAACTACCTCCTCAATCCTCTAGGCCTTGCAGCACTTCTGGCACTGATTCCCCTGATAATCTTCTACCTTATGAGGCCTTCACCGGAGGAAAAAGTGATGCCCTCGATGAAGTTCTTCCAACAGGACAGGAAATCGGGAAGACTTCGAAAAGCACTGAGAATCCTGCAGAGAAACTTTATGCTTCTACTCCACATCCTTATGATCGCAGCTCTCGCAGCAGCCATCGCAAACCCATATATAATGGCGGATAAAAGGCCTCAAAACGCCGTAATCGTGATAGATAACTCTGCAAGCATGAAACCGGTTTTCAACCAGGTTAAAGACAGAGCAGTCTCGGAACTCGGCAGAAGTAACACTGTAGTCCTGGCGAACGACGAGGCTGAAGTTCCACTCAGAAAAGTATCATACTCAAGAGCTGAAAACTTTATCAGAGGCCTCAAAGCCGAGGAAACAGGAAGCAGTATAGGGAGAGCGCTGGAACGGGCCAGAAACTACGATGGAAAAATGTTCGTGGCCTCTGACTTCGACTCGACATCTCAGAACCCTGTCGAAACAGGGCCTCTCCTAAAATCTATCTCTGCTTCAAGGCCTCTTCAGACATTCAGCCCGGCAAAATCCAATAGCTGGGGCATAGTAGACCTGAAGATCTTCCAGGATAACGCAACTGTCTTCATCCAGAACTTCAGACAGAAAAACGTACAGACAAGACTTAAGGTGGGGGAGGACTCCAGAAATATCCAGCTCAATCCGGGAGAACTCCGTAAAATATCCTTCACACTTGAAAAAGGAAGGAACACAGTCAAACTGGGTGACGATGACTTCCAGGTAGACAACAATGCCTACATATTCAAGCCCGGTTCCAGATCTACCAGGGTCGCAGTCATCGCCAACCAGAAGAACAGGTACCTGATGAAGGCCTTTGAACTGATGAATGGAGTAAACGCAAGCTACATGAAGCCTTCAGACCCTCTACCAGAAGCCGACGTGTACATAGTCGGAAAGATATCTGATCCAGGACAGCTTGACACGGGCAAGATAAGCTCCCGCATAAAAGAAGGCTCAGGTCTCGTTCTTCAGGCACAGAAGAAAGTCACAGGCCTGCCGGACGAATGGACTATCCCCTCAATCGGAAAAACCTACAGAACTGCTGTAAAACTTAGAAAACCGGTTGAACTAGATCTGGATAATGCTACTGTCTTCCATGCAGACGTGAAAGGCGATTCAGCAGCAGACCCTACGGAAGCCCTCAAGTTCTCGGACTACGGGGAAGGCAACTTCGTCTTCATGAACTTTGCATCAAAGAAGTTCAGAGAGAACCTTATGTATCCCGTTTTCTGGAAACAGCTTGTTGAAAAGATTTCAAGCAAGGCCTCGCTCTCAGAGCTGAACAGGAAGACCGGCACAACCATCCTTACAGATAAGAGAACAGTGGAGCTCTCCCAGACCGGATTCAAGAGAATAGGAGGAGACATTCATGCTTCTAACCTGCTTAACGGGGATGAATCCAGCCTGGAAAATAGTAAACATACTTACAGCTCTTTAAAGGGCGTGAAGAAACCTTTCAGCCTTCGATCAGTGCCTATTGCGGTTCTCATATTTCTGGGCCTTGCAGAAATTGGCTATCTCTGGAGACGAGGTGAAGTGCCGTGATTGTTCCAATACAGTTTCACAGGCCTTTACTGCTTCTAGCAGCTTTGGCGGCGGCTTCAGGGGCGTATATCCTCTGGAAGGCCTCCAGCAGGTCAGGCTATATAATGGGGATTTCCAGGACGTTGTTCTTCCTGCTGCTGGCAGTTGCACTAGCAGGGCCGTTCATACAGGATGTAAAAACTGTTCAGTCAACGCAGAACCTGTTTCTGCTACGTGATAGCTCCAATTCCGCGGATCCGATTCACAGGACAGATCCAAAGCTTGAGAACGTGAATATAGAGAGGAGAACACTGCTCAGAGGAAATAATTCCAACCTTGCGTCCGCTCTGGATTCCGAGCTCAGGCCTGATGCACGGTACCTGCTAGTAAGTGATGGGAGAAGTTCTGAAGATCTTCAGAATGTCCTTGAGAAATACAGGGGTGAAAACGCAACTATATCGGTTCTGAAACCTGATATAGATAAGGAGAGAGCTGTTTACGTTTCAGGGCCTTCCAGCACTGTGCCTGGAGCTGCGACAAAGTTTACTGTACACGTGAGTTCGACAAGGCCGGATAAAGTCCCGGTAAAGGTCTACCTGGATAACAGTACGGTTCTCAACAGCCAAATCTCGGGCTCATGGAGCTTTAACAGGAGCTTTGACTCCAGGGGAACCCACAGGATCAGGGCCTCTATCGGCGGTGAAGATAGGTACAGCGGAAACAACAGGTACTACAAAGTCGTTAAAGTCAGGAAAAAGCCCAATGTTCTCTACGTCGGAAAGAAATCGGATCTGACAGGCAAGATCTCGGACTTCTACGATCTAAATATTGTTAAGAGAATTCCAGATGATCTATCCGATTACTACGCAGTTATATCTACTAAGGCCCTGAACAGCGATCGACTCAGCTCTTACATCTCCCGTGGCAACGGCTATATGTACCTGGGCGGCTATAAGACTCCTGCCAGGTACCTCCCGGTGAAGGCCTCTTCAGAAAACTACGATACTGAAAGTACCAGGGTTGTCATAGCTATTGAGACTTCCTCCCAGGCAGGTACATCTATCAAGGACTCCAAGGATCTTGCATATGCTCTTGTCAAGGAACTGCCGTTGAATACCAAGCTTGCTTCTCTCTACTACTCACAGGATGCTCACGTACTCAGCAAGCTTCAGACTCTGGCGTACAACAAGGATTCGGTTCTCAGAAAGATTTCCAGTGTCAAGCCGATCGCTGAAACCCGTCATGGAGTAGGGCTCCAGGCTGCAAAGCAGATGGCAGATGGCAAGGGCAATATTGTGCTTTTCACAGATGGAAACTTCTTCAGAGGCCCTGAATCCTCGGTCAAGCAACCTGCCGAGGTCAGGAGGGATGCTTTCAAGGTTGCTGAAAGCCTGGATGTAAACTTCTATGTCGTGGGAGTCGGGAAGGATCCTAACAGACAGTTCCTTCAGGAGCTTGCGCATAGAGGTGGAGGACGGTATATTTCCGCGGACAATGTCTGGAGACTGGGATTCAAGTTCGGAGCTGGAGGAGGAACTTCAGCTTTCAAACCCCTGGCGGTCGTCGACACCCAGCATTTCATAACACGGGATATGGGATTGGATACAAGCGTACCGCTGTTTGATGAGGTAAAGCCGAAGAGGTCCGCAAACGTCCTCGTATCAGGGCCAGGAAAGAGAGAGTTCCTGACAACCTGGAACTACGGCCTTGGAAGAGTAGCGACATTCTCCGGCGGCCAGCCAACACTTTCCCGTGTTCTGAGATCTGATCCCGGCCTTGTATCCCGTACTGCAAGCTGGACCGTCGGAGACCCGAAGAGAAAGAAGGATAAATGGATTGAAATTTCCGGAAATACTGCACCAGGGAAGCCAGAGGTTAAGGCCTCGTATCCTGTCGAGGGCCTGACTTACAGTTCCCAGGATCGTTACACCGGCAGTATCAGTCCGGAAGGCCTTGGCTTCCATAGCTTCTCTGGTAGAAGCTTTGCATACAACTATAATCCGGAGATCAGAAAAGTAGGGTACAGGGATGATGTACTTGACAGGATTGCGTCCGCCACAGGCGGTAGGGTGTACAGTCCTTCCGAGTTAGGTGATGCAGGTTTTAACGGAACCGGTAGCGAGCAGGTTTCGTATACAAGGCCTCTGGGAGTTTATTTCTTGGCAGCTGCCCTGGTATTGTTCCTTTTAGAAATTGGTTACAGGAAGTTGAACGGGAAGAAGTAGCGGTTTGATGGCAAGCTTTATTTACAGGCCTCCGAATTTTTTGGTTATGGGAGCTTTGGATAAGATTAAGGATTCTATTCCCGGTACGGACTCATCTAACAGTTCCTCGTCAGGCTCTGATTTTGGCGGCGGGGATTTCGATGGTTCCTTCGATGACGGAGGAGATCTAGGTATTGATAACTCAGGAGGGCCTGGAAACGGCTCTCAGACAGGTTCTTCCTCTGGCATGCGAGGTCCTGGAGGCGGTTCTGGAGGTGGCGGTAATCTTCCAGGTACTCCAAGAGGTTCTCAGCCAGGAGGGCCTCAGGGATCCCAGGGAGGTCCAGGAGGTAATCCCCCAGGTTCTCAGGGTCCGCCAGGCTCTGCCAGTGGTAAAGGCGGTTCTGGCCCGGGATTAGGAGGAAGCTCCCAACAAGGCTCTCAGCCCCCTCCAGGAAATTCTGGTCCGCCTGCTTCAGGTCCAGGCCCGGATTCATCTGGTTCTGGTCTAAACGGTCAGAGCAATCAGGGTTCGAGAGGTCCCGGCGGTCCCGGTGGCTCATCTCCGGGTTCTCAGCAAAGTTCTGGTAGGCCTGATTCGTCAGGTTCTCCAAATCCACAGTCCGGAAGGCCTTCTCCCTCAGGTGAGCCTCAGTTAAGCTCTTCGACGAAGAAGAAGATGAGGGAGGCAGGTATGCATCCTGATCAGCCTTCAGGCGGTCCCGGTGGCTCATCTCCGGGTTCGAGAGGTTCCAGCGGCCAGTCCGTGGCTGCTTCTAGGGATGAGATCGAGGAGTTGAAGTCCCAGAACGAGCAGATTATCGAGCTTCTGAAGAGAATTAATCAGAACCTTTAGATGTTCATCAGGAAGAACATGGTCCAGACTCCTTTGAGGAACAGGAAGCCGGCAATGTAGCTCTTGTATCCTGCGAGGATCGGTGGAGTTCCTATGAAAAGTATTGTGGCGGATAGTATGTCTGCTGCTCCGCCAAGGACGTAGATCGGCATTCCTCCGAGGGGTAACGGCCTTATGACAGTGGCTGCACCTTTGAATATTAGGAACCATGCGTGTACTGTGGCTATGTTCTGAGGTATGGGTGATGCCGTGAATAGCAGTAGTATACCTGATAGAAGGTCTAGCATCCCCATCGGATCCAGTTTTACGGGAAACATGTCTTTATTCCAGTTTAACTACTTCGTCTGCGGCGTTTCTGAGTGCTGTGGAGAACCCTGGTTCCATCCCCATGACAACTGTGTCTTTTCCATGTTCCTTGGCTTTCTGGATGACCGGAAGAAAGTCTGTATCTCTTGTAACGAGTATGATAACATCTATATTGTCGTCCATTGCTGCTTCTATCGCGTTAACTGCCATGTATACGTCTACATCGCTTTCCTTGTCCTTTTCGCCGCCAAGGCCTAGATCGGCCTCGAAGCCCTGTGATACTATCGCCTCTATTAGCTTGTCGGATGCGTACTGGTTCAGGAAGACTTTCCCGATCTTAATATTTCCAAATTCGGAGATCTCCTCCCGTAGATCGTCGAAATCCAGATCAAACTGCTTCCTCACTACGTTAGGCCCGTCGACGAAAACAGCGACGCTGGGCGCCGTGCTCACTGTGTCTTTAAACTTCTCGAAAACCATAAGTCTTCAACCCTACAAAGTGATTGGCCCGTGGGCTTTATGGAACTAACCATCAGGACCTGAAAATCGAACGCGCATTCCGGGCCGAGGCCTTAACTACTTCTTCCTTGCTCACGTCTTTAAGCTCGGCGATCTTCTCCGCTGATTCATGCACGTTCACAGGACTGTTGCGTTCCCCGCGGTACAGGAAAGGCGAATCAGTCTCAAGCAGTATATCTTCAAGGTTCAGCGCCTTTACTATGTTCTGTACCCGTGTCGAGTAAAGTACCTGGGTCGTGACTCCTATCTTCATACCCTCCGCGACAGCTTCTTCAGCCAGCTCGGGATTTCCATTGAAAGAGTGAAGCATGACGTCAGGAAGCTCGTACTCCTTAACGGTGTTTACAGCTTTCCTCTCGGCGTCACGCGTATGCAGAACCACTGGCAGGTTAATCTCCTCCGCCAGCTCCAGCATCTCGCGAAAAACCTTCGCCTGCCGCTTTCTTATATGGTTGTCAGACACGTGATGATGATCAAGGCCTATCTCGCCCACGGCTGCAGGATCTTCCTCCCTGATCTGCTCTTTGATCTCCTCTATCTCATCGAAACTGTCCGTGTATGTCGGATGAAGGCCCAGGTTCGGGACCACTAACTCAGGATTCTCATCCGCCAGCCGCAGGACTTTCCTGTTGTTTTCAAGGTTGCTGCCCGCGTCCACGATAAATTCAAGTTTCTCTCTACATACTTCAAGCACTTCTTCTCTGTCCTCGTCGTACTGCTCGAAATCCAGATGGCAGTGGGCGTCTACAGGCCTCATACATAGTTCTCAGGCCTCCACGGTTAAAACTCTGAACTTTTGGTTGCGGTCGCATACATCTTTCCTTAAATAGATAAGAAGACAGAAACTCCAGCGGGGGGTAAGGGAAAAACTATGCCAGAAGTCGTGAGACAGGTAGGTTTCTGCCTGGTCTGCGGAGGTAGTGTCCATTCAGATGATTCTTTCTTCGAATCGGAGGAAGGATGCTGCCACAGGAAATGCATAGAGAGCTAGAAAGTTGGCAGGCCTTCAATCAGGATTTTTCAGAAAGTCCTGTGTTCTTCATCTATCATGGCCTGCGTCAGCTCGGAGATGCTGGAGAACCTGTTCTCCACTACATCTTCGACGACTTCTTCAGGGGCCTCAGTGTTTACAGAGATTTTCTGAGGCCTGTCCACTCTTTCCCCGATCTGTGAGACTATTTTTACCTCGGCGAACTTTCCAGTGTTCTCGTATATATCTCTGGCGATTTCTTTCGCTAGCAGGTTGTATATCTTCCCGACATGTGACACCGGGTTCTTTCCTGATGCTGCTTCAAGGCTCATAGGCCTTCCGGGCGTGATCAGTCCGTTGACCCGGTTTCCTCTTCCGACTGATCCGTCGTCGCCCATCTCCGCTGAAGTACCTGTCTCCGTGATGTAGATAGAGTCTTCGCCGTCTTCGTCAGCCGTGTTCACGTGTACTTCAGGTTCAAGGCCTTCATCTTCCGCTATTTTCTCTGAGGTCTTCTTAACTTCCTGCAGAACTTCTTTGTATTCTTCTATAGAATTTATTCGGGAGGATATTACTGCTGCAGCAACGGTCAGCTTGAGCCCTCTTTCTTCTCTCACTGCCATGACTTTGACGTCTTCTCCGACTTCATGAATATGTCTTACCTGCTTCTCTGTTCTCCTTACTGTTTTCTCTGTCGGGGAGAGCGGTGCATGGCCTACGCCGAAGCTTGTGTCGTTGCTTCTTGGTTTTTCTCCCTCGAAGATGTTTTTCAGGTCGCTGGAGGTTTCTCCAATCTTTGATTCAAATTCAATGTGTTTGGGACTGAGTACTTTGAAGTTCTCCTCTATGTATTCTTTTGCGGCGTTCCTGGCGATTCTGTCAACGTCGATCTCTTTTCCTTCGTGTTCTTTTGTAGCTCGTCCGGTCAGGAGTACGTAGATTTTTTCTTCCTGCTCGCCGCCGCCGATCTCAGGCCTTGATTCTCCGGCTACGAGCTGCACTTCATCGGTGTTGTGGTGGAGAACTTTTCCAAATTTCTCCCGGTATTTCCTGCTGAGTGTGCGGGAGATTTTTTCCGCGATTCCGTCGCTGATGGAGTCAGGGTGTCCGAGGCCTTTTCTTTCAACGATTTCAGTTTTGCTGTTCTTTACCCGGTCTTCTGTTTTCTCTATGTTTATTCGTTCCTTGTTCATCGGTGTTCCTTGTCGAGTCGGCTTCCCGTGGCGCCTTTCTGGTTCATGTACTTGGAGTCGGTTTTCTCTCCGTACGGGTTGTCGGCTTTCGATGTCATTGTCTCGAAGACGACCTGGCAGATCCTGTCCTCAGGGTAGATGGTGATAGGTACGTTTCCCAGGTTCTGGATCTCAAGGGTTATGTTGCCCTCGAATCCGGGGTCGACAAATCCTGCGGCGGCGTGCGGAATAAGGCCTAGACGTGCATAGGAGGAGCGGCCTTCTATCCTTGCGACCATGTCGTTAGGTACATTCACTTTTTCCAGTGTAGATCCGAGTACGAATTCGCCCGGATGTACGACCATGCCTTCTTCTGGCGTGACTTTTCTCGACTTCTTTATGTCGCTGTAGTCGTCCATCCCTTTAGTGTCAAGGGCCTTTATCCTCCTTGTCTCGAGAACTCCGAATTCGTAGCCAAGTCTCAGGTCCATGCTTGAAGGCCCGAGCTGGAGGCCGTAGTCGATTTCAGGGCCTTCCTCTACTTCGATGGCTTTCTCCTTTTCGATTATCTCTTTAAGGTCTTTGTCGGAGAGTACTGTCATTGTGTTGTTTAGTGCACGCAGTTCTTTTAATGGTTGAATCCGCATTCCTGGGATATGAGGAAGGCCTTGCTGGTCATATCAGTTATCCTTCTTTTCGCTGGCTCTGCAGCCGCGAACAGGGTTTACTATGATATGAACGTCAATCAGTCCACGGTAATGATGAACACGACAGTAAAGCTTGACTGCAAGACGGACTGCCCCAGCAAATGGAGGCTTACATGGAAAGTTCCTGAAGGGGGAAAAGTCATAGGGGTAAAAGACGATCAAGGCCCGATAAAGGACTACAAGGTCCAGAACGGAGGCCTCGTCGCCAGTTCGAACACAGATCACGAGAAAGGACCTGAGAAATTCAGGATAAGATTCAGGATAGACAGGAAGGCCGAGGAAGTTTACGGAGGCCTTCACAAACGCAATCTTAACCTGAGATCTTTCAAAGGTGCAAAAACCACGGGTACTGTGCATGTGGACAACTTTCTCTCAAGCTGGGCGGGCTACGGAGTTGATACCTCGGTAGACGGCGATAACGTTAATTTCAGGGCTGAAGGCCCTCTCAGCCTCAGGGTGAAGTTCGGTAAAGGCGATTACAGGTCGAAGTACTACGAGTTCTTCGGTGGAAGGCCTGAGAACAGTTCTATGGCGTATGAGACTGCTGTCGGGATGACAGGTCAGCATCTTGATGTGAAGAGGCTGCCAGTTGCGATCATGCCGGATGCAGAGTTTAACAGATCTGTTTCGAAGTGGAGTTCAGGCGAGTACCGGAGCGGGAGCGCCCAGATGCGTCAGGGTCTTGGAGAGGAGTTCAGGCCTATACTGGCACATGAGACTGTTCACGCCTTGAACGACAGGAAGCTGAACTGGGATCAGACCTCGTCATCTTACTTCGAGGAAGGTACAGCTAGCTACGTTGAGTTTCTTGTCCGGCTGAAGCTTTACAGGCAGGGTGTTATCCACAGGCCTGTGCGTGAGCTCTTCGGCGACAGCGTGAGGTATGATCCGGATAAGACTGATAACTACTACAAGAAGCTTCCTCCAAAGGGAAGCAGTGATGTCCTCTGGGGTTACTACCAGAACGATTACGACTACATGAAGCGCTGGAATCCGTTCATGAAGCAGAGTTCGGCCAGAAGAAGATTTGGCTACGCTTATTCGGAGCTAATGATAAGGAACTACGTCGTCAACGGCAACGGAAGCCTGAGAAAGCTCTATAAAGATATTGAAGTCAACGGCAAGATCAAGGATCCTGAGAAGAAATGGGAGCTGTTCTCGAAGCATATGGATATGACACCATGCAAATACAGGACCAGGCAGAGGTTCGAGAAATGCATTGACAGGATAAACAATCACAGCTACAGCGTCTACACTGCCTCGCCAACCGGGAATACAAGCGATGCCTTCAGCGTGGAAAAGCTGAAGATACCTGAGAAAAAGAAGGAGAAGATCTCGCAGGGTCTTAAACTGAATCTGGGGAATGGGGCAGAGTCTACAGGCGGTTTTATGGCTGAACTGGTCCGGACACTGAACAGCTTGATCGACAGATTGCTGAGCCTTGTCAACTCCCTGGTCTGAACTACAAAGCATTCTGCATAAAAGCGGATATCCCTAATGATTTCTTATGATAGGAGCGGAGGTACTTGTCCAGCTTATCCAGCAGTACGGGGTGCTGGCTGTCGTTCTGGGAGTGGTGATCGAAGAAGTTATACTTCCGATCCCTTCGCCTGTAGTGCCTATGGCAGCAGGTTTCATGGTCGTGAAGGCCTCTACGCTTCCACAGGCGATTATCCAGATAATTTTTCTTGTTGTTATACCTGCTTCGATCGCCTCTGTAGTGAGTTCGTACTTTGTCTACGTTATAGCCTATTTCGGAGGAAAGCCAGTGCTGAAGAAATACGGAAGCTACATAGATGTCTCCTGGGAGGAAGCGCAGCAGCTTGAGGAGAAGTTTGCAGCAGGTAAACAGCATTACTACGTCGCTCTTTTCCGGGCAGTCCCTATAGTTCCACTATCACTGATCTCGGGCGCTGCAGGCCTCTTCAGGATGGACTGGAAACGTTACGGGGTCTGGAGTTTTATAGGGATGATCCCAAGAACCTTCTTCCTGGCGCTTGCAGGATGGTATATCCGGGATGGCTTCATGATGATAGCCTCCTACCTGGACAGCATTTCCACAGTTTTCATGATACTGTCTGTAGGCCTTGTAGCGGCATTCCTGTTCTACCGTCGCTATGGAAATATCTACAGAAAGATAATCTTCAGCGACAGGATCTAAAGGGTTCAGAAACTGTCGACAGCAAGTACCGCTGCAAGTAAGGCCTCTTCACTGATACCTGCGCCGCCCTCTATCACGACTGTGTACTCATCGCCGCCACGCAAGCTGCCGTTCACAGTTGCTATAACCTCTCCGTCAGCTTCCACTTCGTAGCTCGCAGGCATGAAGGATAGAAACCTTGAAGAACTTCTGAAAAGGCCTAAAGCAGTGTTACCATACTTCACGTCGGCTATATGGCTTCCATCCATTGTTTCAAGCTTCCATAGCTCTCCAGGACCTTTGGAGCTTTCTTCCAGTCTCATGAACGGCTTTTCTTCTCCTGTATCGACAAGTCTGTAGCTTTCGCCTTCTTCAACCTGGAAAGCAGGTTTTCCCTCGCTGTTATTCATTGCAAGTAACTCCCTGTCCTCCATAGCCTCCTCCGAGGCCTTGAGCACCTCATCCCCGGAAGAATTTTCCACGCTCCAGCTGCCGTCCAGAAGGCCTTTCCTGACGGAGAAAGTTCTGTCATCCAGTTTGAATGCTGAGACCGATGTCTGAACGTTTCTACCGAATTTTTCGTCGTCTATCTGTCTGAGAACGTAGTTCACCTGATCCTCATCGTGTCCCTCGTCTATCAAAAGGTTCTTCAGGTCTTCCTTGGTGTAGCCTTCTTCAAGCGTTTCCTCGGCGTACATCCTCAGCCCGGATTCTTCCATGTATAGGCCTTCTTTCCCGAGGTTTAAACCAGTTTTTCAGTACTTCGACTCTCTCTTCCTGGCTTCCTTCAGGGATCTTGAGATCTGTTCGTTCCCGTCTTCTTCAACTGCTGGATCATGGCCGCAGAACATCCGATCCACTTCAAGGCCTTCAACTTTCTCGATAGACTCTATCAGAAGGTCTCTGTCGCCTTCATCCAGGTCCGTCCGGCCGAAACCGCCTTCGGGAAAGATCAGGTCCCCTGTGAATAGAACTTTTTCCTCTCGGTTGTAGAGGCAGATAGAATCGTCTTTATGACCGGGGGTATGGAAGACTTCGAAACTTAGGCCCCCCAGCGAAACTTTATCGCCTTCGGAGACTTTTGAGGCCCCTACAGGCAGGTTCTCAGGTTCATAGGTGTAGATTTCCGGGTTGAACTTATCCTGGATCTTCGGCAGGTTGTCGACGTGGTCGTAATGTGAATGCGTGATCACTACTTTATCCACTTTTTCCAGACTTGAGATCTGTTCCCGGCTGTCCCCGGTGCCTGCGTCGATAAGAATATCTTCTCCGTCATGTTTGAAGTGCCATACGTTGCCTGTGAAGTCTGAGGCCTTTTCCGCGAGGTTCTGTACTTTCATAGCATTGTTTTTTTAGTTGCCTTCTAGCGCATCGATGGCCATTATGCTTGCGATCATTGATTCACGGTCGAGCTGTCCCGAGTCCTGGAGATTGAGTTTATATTCGTCCCTGATACTGAGCTGTCCTTCAAGCTCTCCTATCTGGTTGTCGTTAACGTCTGTCACCTGATATGTGTGGGGTGCCAGAATGAACGGGTTCGGTACAAAAGGTATTATGCCGCCGTAGCTTCTCAGGAACTGGAGTACGGTGCTCTCGTTCTGTATCGTGGCCACGATGGAGTTGTCATCAGGAGTTCTGATCCTCCAGATCTGGTTCAGTAAAGTCCTCTTCCTGTCCAGGACGGCTAGTGCTTCCCCGTCATCCTCCTTTCTTACCTCGTAGTTGTGGGAGACGTTCGGGAGCCTCGCCGAGACAACACGAAATACTGGTTCTTTGTCTTCAGGCCTCATAAACGGGATATTCGTCTTCAGGCTCAGGATCTTTCCCTTCGCCTTCAGGACCTTCTCATCGTTCTTATCGAATATGCTGTAACGTGCCAAAAGAAGCTGCTGCTTTATCCGGTAATAACTATCGGTCAGATCAAGGCCTGGAATCACCTGTCCAGATCTCTGGCCGGTGAAATTCTGTTCTCCACCACTTTCGTCTGAAGCAAGGTCAAGGCCTCCAGAACCGTTATCTAGGTCTTCCTGCTGGAAACCCTGCTGTTTCTGTCGAGAGTTCTGATTCAGTCGAGCGTTCCGATCTTGCTGATCCTGCCTCTGCTGTCCTCTCTGTTGGCTTTGACTGTTTCGAGACCTTGAACCCTGTCGCTGGTTGTTTTGCTGCCTGTTCTGCTGGTTCTGACCTGTTCCCCTGGTTTGGTTGCTCCTGTTCCTGGCTTGGGTACTGTTGTTTTTGATCTGGTTGAAGGCCTGGTTTATCTTTGAATGCCTGATTCCCTGCTGTCTCAGAACCTGGCGGACTTCTTCCTCCGTGAATCCTTCTCTCAGCGAGTGCTGTATCTTCTTCCTTAGCTGTTCCTGGTTCACAGAGAATTCTTCTGAAAACTTTAATTTAAAACCTGTTTTATCTGATTCTGTAACGCAGGATGGCAGCTATTCCTCCCATGTTGAGAAGTCTCTGACCTTCTTCATGGCCTGTGCCGATGATCTCAAGTTCAGAGCTCATCTCCTCGGCTTTCTCGCCGAATGCGTCTACAAGGTCGCTGATCTCCTCCAGATCCATTTTTTCGTTGCATTCGTCGCATTCCACGGTGTCGCTTATCCTGGCTTCTTCCTCGAAGATCTGTTTTTCATGGCCGTTAGGACATTCATATATTGCCTCGAACAGGTCGACGTCTTCGGAGATCAGCAGTGTTTCGACTGCGCCCATCTTCAGGGCCTTCTGAACGGGTTCTACTCCGTACTCGCTTTTTCCGTTTTCTTCTTTCAGGTTCTCGAAGAAACTGTTGACCAGGTTCTTCTCACGGACCACCTGTGAATCCTCTATAGCGTCTTCAGCTTTCGAGACCAGCTCCTCCAGGGCTTCTTCCCCCGAGTAGTTAGTGGATTCCACCGCGACGATCTCGTCCTCAAGTTCCTGGTTGAGGTATCCTTCGTCGATCAGTTTGTCCTTTACAAAGCCGGGACCCCCTATGATTATCCCGAGCAGGTCTCCGTCACGGGCCTTGTCCAGGAACGCGCTCTGAGCCTTGTCGGCGATCTCCTGTAGAAATGTCTTCAGCATCTGTTTTCTCATCCTGGCGAAACGCTGCGCGGACTGACCTCCTGCCCTGGTCTTGCCTGGAACATTGGATTCAAGCGTGAATGCAGTTTTCACGGAGTTTCCCTGCAGGTAACCGATCGCGGCCTCGTTCTTGTCGGCGACGATCAAACCGTATACACGGTCGTCAACGATCATCTGCTTCAGAGGCTCAAGGACAAACTCCTTGTCACACCGGTAATGCCTGGACTCGATAGTCTGAGGAGGCACGACCTCCCAGATCTTGATATCGGGCCTTCCCTCCGTATCCGAAACATTGCCTGCAAAGAAGGCCACACCGTTCTCCGGTGTCTCATGCTCCTCCTGCACTTTACGGCCGATCTTTCCCAGTGCATCCTGCACGTTCGTCCGGGTATGCTTCGACTTGATGTTCTCCGCCTCGGACTGTTCAGAAGTGACGAACTCCGAGATCTTCGACATGTCGTAACCCGCCGGGATGTACAGAGAGACAAGCTCCGTGTTCCTGCCCCGGATGTCATCCAGCTCGTTGATCAGCTTCTTCAGCTGGTACTTCGACATCTCTCCCTGATTTTCGTCTTCGCTCATAAATAGAAAGAGGAGAAGAAATTCTTTTAACTGTCTCCAGAAAAGGCCTCTTCCACCTTCTGCTTCGACAACAGCAGATAATCCTCATCATCTGTGAAGAGCTCCAGGCAGATAGAACCGTCAAAGCCTTCAAGCTTCGAGAACAAGGCCTCAAAATCTATCTGCGCCGAACCGATAGGAAGATGAAGATCTTCGTTCTCCCTGGTGTCCTGAGCATGGATATGGGAGATCAGATCGGCCTTGTTCTCCAGGAAAGTCTCCGTGATCTCCTGACCGGCTTCCGCGAAACCGTGTCCGGTGTCGAAACACATCGGGGCCTCTGCTTCTTCGATTATATCTGCCAGGTCGAACATCTCAAGTGTATCGAACTGCCCTACGTTCTCGAACACCACCTCGATACCGTATTCATCGCCGGAGGCCTTCAACTTCTTGATCTGCTCCTCAAGGATCTCCGCCTGCTCCATGGATTCCTCCTCCCGCATATTCGGATGTACGACCGCTTTCACTACCTCCAGATCGGCGGAGAACTCCAGAAGCCGCTCAAAATACTCTATCACCGCCTGGTTCAGCTCCGGTACCTCTGTCGCGACCGGCTGCCTGAAAGGAAGATGGATGTAGAGGTCAAGGCCCTGCTCCTCCAGATCTTCCCTGAGTTCTTCTCTATCTATCTTTTCAGGCCTTACTTCTTTCTCTCCTATAGCCACTTCTACAAAATCGAACTCTTCAGGGACTTCCGAGACTTTCTCCCATGCAGGGCCGACGCTTACTCCATATTCCATGTTTTCAGGCCTCTTTCACGATTACTAACGTTTTTTCTGTCTCGATCATCTCGCCTTCCCCGGTGTAGGTTCTTTCCTCGTCGACTTCGAACATCTCCGGTTTCAGATGTTTGCCTGCGACATCCAGATGGCCTGCTTCGATGCTGTACTCGTTGTTCTCCAGTGCTTCTTCGATTTCCGAGACTTCGTCGCCGTACTTTGGGCCTGCTTTTGAATAGTCCAGGCTGATCCTGATGATCTTTTTCTCCGTCTCCGGTTCGCTGTCAAGCTCTTCCAGCTCCTCGACGTGCATGACTTCCTTTATCGCGTCTTCGAAACCTGAGATCGTTCCGTAGACCTGGATCTTTTCAAGTGAGTCGTTAGGAGCCATCTGGTTCCCGGTCTTGTACTTTCTGATGCCTGAGATGACTTCCATCGCGTTTTCACCAGCTTCAAGATCTGCCTCGATATCTCTGCTTTCAGGCCACTCGCTTCGGTGGATGCTGGAGCTTTTGTACATGTCGTTCCAGATCTCCTCGGTAATATGTGAGAGGAACGGAGCAAGCATCTTCAGGTAGGCCTTATGCGCTTCCTTCAACGTGTACTGTGTGCTCCTTGACTCACTGTCGTCCAGCTGCTGTTTCGCGATCTCCAGGTAGTTGTCGCAGAAAGTATTCCAGAAGCTATGTCTCAGATGGTCACGGGCCTTTGCGAACTCATAGGCCTCCATCTTCTCTGTAACGTATTCTATCGTGTCGTCCAGCTCTGCGAGCATCCATCTGTCGACTTCGTCCAGATTTTCTTCTTCCATGTCGATCTGGTCGAGAGGAGTCAGGTTTTCGACGAGCTTTGATGCGTTCCAAAGCTTTCTCATAAGCTTCTCTCCCTCGACAAGGTCCTTATCCTTTAATGCGAGGTCGTCGCCGACTGAGACCTGGCCTGCCCAGTAACGTGCTGCATCGACAGGGTACTCATCTATTACTTCGTGCGGTGTCGTAACGTTGCCCCGGCTTTTGCTCATCTTCTCCCTGTTCTCATCCAGGACGTGTCCATTGATCATTACCTCGTTGAAAGGAACTTCGCCGGTGTGCTCCAGGCATTTTACGACCGTGTGGAACAGCCAGAAGCTGATGATATCATGTCCCTGAGGCCTCAAGGCCATAGGGTAGAGCTCCTCTCTATCCATCTCGAACGTTTCTTCTTCCGAATCCCAGTTCCAGCCTGCGTTGATCAGAGGTGTCAAACTGCTTGTCGCCCAGGTATCCAGGACGTCTTCCTCAGGCCTGAAACTTGTTCCCGAGCACTCGGGACATTCTTCGACAGGTGCATCGTCCTGGATAGGATCGACAGGCAGATCCTCCTTGTCTGCGATGATCTCCTCGCCGCAGTCCTCGCAGTACCAGACAGGAAGCGGGATACCGGAGTCTCTCTGACGTGAGATACACCAGTCCCATTCAAGGCCTTCGATCCAGTGCTTGTAACGTGTAAACATTTTCTCAGGGTACCAGTCCATCTCTCTACCGGCTTCCAGATACTTGTCCTTGTGATCCAGGACTTCGATGTACCACTGCTCTGTAACCAGGAACTCGATAGGCGTATCACATCTCTCATGTGCCTGAACAGTATGTGTGATCTTTCTCCTGTCGAGAAGAAAGCCCTCTTCTTCCAGATCGTCTACGATCTCTTCCCTTGCCTCTTCCGTGGAGAGGCCTTCGTAATCTCCTGCCTCTTCCGTCATAGTCCCTGATTCGTCGATAGCGACCTTTAACGGAAGGTTGTGCGCCTGGTACCATTCGATGTCGGTCTGGTCTCCGAATGTACAGCTCATGACGACTCCTGTCCCGGTCTCCATATCGACCCTTTCATCTTCAATTATAGGGACTTCGTAGTCAAACATAGGAACTGTCGCTTTCTCCCCGACCAGGTGTTCATTGCTTTCATCGTCTGGATGGACGAAGATCGCGACACACGCGGGAAGCAGTTCAGGCCTTGTAGTGGAGATAACGATCGATCCGTGGCCTGTAGCCAGCGGGAACTCGATATCGTTGAAATGTCCTTCCTTCTCCAGGTCCTCGGACTCGACCTGGCTGATCGCTGTCTCGCAGTCAGGACACCAGATCGCCGGCGCTTTCTTCCTGTACTCCCGTCCCTGCTCGTAGAGATCGATGAAGGAGAGCTGGGAGATCTTCTGGACGCGTGGTTCTATCGTCTTGTAAGTGTTGTTCCAGTCCATTGAGAAGGCGAACTCCTGCATGGCCTCTGTGAAATCCTTCTCGTACTCCTGGCAGACATCTCTTACCTTCTCCTGGAACTCTCTTCTTGTAAAATTCTGATGCTTAATCCCAAGCTCTCTCTCAGTCAGTCTCTCCGATGCAATACCGTTATCGTCGTAGCCGAACGGGAAGAAAACATCCTTGCCGTTCATACGCTGGAAACGCGCTATAAAATCGGTCAAAGTATTCCCATAGGTGTGGCCAAAATGCAGAGAACCAGAGACTGTCGGAGGCGGAGTATCAATAGAGAACACCTCATCTCCGCTTCCTTTATACTTGTAAGTACCGTTTTCAACCCATTTTCCTCTCCACTTCTTCTCAACTTCTTCCGAGTCGTACTGTCCTTCAGGCATAATTTTACAGTCCTCTAAACAGAGAAGCTCGAATGATTTTTAAATCTCTTAACCGGTTTTGCAGCGTTTCGACTGGCCGAAATCTCAAGTTCAGAATCCATAACAGAAAAACACCTTCGAGAAACAGCGTAAGGCCTCAGAAAACTACAGTTCCTGTGACCGTACAAAACGGCCACCCTTCCGACTACCTTCCAGCGTGGAGGCCTCTCTCATCTGTACTCAAGACTGAAAATTTGAACTGTTAAAAAACTTTTTGCGGGCAGTTTCTCTCCGCAGTCCAGTCCTTTAAAATTTGGCTTCAGAACTTTTTCATAATGGTTCTGGAGCAGTTGTTGATAGCGGGCCTCTCGGTGATAATACTCCCTCCGCTGATGGAGAGGATAGGCATAAACGTCAGGGCGGGAGAGGTTATCGCCGGCGTACTGCTGACCACGTTCACTTCAGGCCTTGTAACGGGCGAATGGCTGGGATCACTGGCGGAGATAGGTCTCATAGTGCTGATGTTCGAGATGGGCCTTGATATAGATCTTGAAGAGGTAAAGGACACTTTCCGCCAGTCCATGATCTACGGAGCCCTCTCCTTCGGAGTTCCGTTCGTACTGACGATGCTTGCGGGTCTTTACTTTCTCCAGGATCTGATGATGAGCTTTGTAGTGGCTTCAGGCCTCTCGGCTTCCTCGCTCGCTGTTGTTTCGCCTATCATCAGGGATAAAGATGTTGGGGCCTCCATATTGGAGAATGTCGTGATGATATCCGAGGCTCTCGGAGTTACTTTCCTGGTCGCCTTCGTGAAGGGTCAGGGGGCTTCCAGCGTTTCGCTTCCGGTCCAGGCCTTCACTATAATCGGTTTCGTGGCTTTCCTGGTTTTTGTTCTGCCGAAGCTTGTTGAGAAGCTGAAAGTTTTGCATGTGAAGGATGTAATAGAGTTCGAGACCAAGCTGATCCTCTTCCTCGTTGTTTTGATGGCGTTGATCTCCGAGGAGCTCGGTATACACGCCGCGACAGGAGCCTTCCTCACAGGTATCTTCTTCTCCGAGACAACGCACAGAGGCCTCGAGCTCGAGGACAGGCTTGAACCTGTACTAGAGCTCTTCACACCACTCTTCTTCCTCCACATAGGCACCATGATGGCCCCTGCCTCAGTGACTCCTGAAGTAATATATCTCTCGGCAGGCCTCGCAGCACTTATCTACGCCGGAAGATTTATCTCGTTCGGAGTTGTGTCCAGGATAACTGAAGGAGAGTTCCATCCGGAGTATGTCAGCCTTCTGGCGCCCAGCATCACGATAAGCGCCACGGCAGCAAGCATAGGCATGGACACAGGAGTGCTCACGGAGCAGGTCTTCTCAGGCCTCATATTCGCAGGCCTATTTCTCACAGTTATCGGCCCTCTCGGCTTCAACTGGATGAAGAAACTGGACTAACACTGTTCACGGAGCAAACCTCGAGAGCTTCGCATCTCCCGGGAACTGCATACCATCTTCCGCAAAGATTATCTTCGCATCGACCTGATCCTCCAGCCACTCCTTCTCTTCGTCCATATCGCTGTCAAGCATCGCGTAGCCGAAATGAGTTATTATCGCAGTCGAAGCATCCGAGGCCTCCAAGATGTCGGGTACATCGTTGATCGAGGTATGGCCTTTGATCCCGCGGCCGCGAGGCCTTGTACAGTAAATAACCATGGTGTCGCAGTCATCGTAGAACGGAAGTAGCTCTTCGGAGAACTCTGTGTCAGTCCAGAAACCGATAATTTTCTCTTCTGTAGAAAATTTGAGGCCTTGCGTATGTGGATCGCCGTGGAACATCTCCTGGCTCTCGATCTCCAGGTCCTTGAAACTGTAGCTTCCGCATTCCTCCAGCTGCTCGACGTCCAGGCAGAGATTTTTGTGGTACTCGGATATCACTTTTTCTATATCGCCGTGACCATCCATACATGTCTTGTTCGCGAAAATCGCTCCCGGGTTGTCGTAGGCCTCGGTCATCATCTCGATGAGAGCTTCTGCGTCGTTTGAATGGTCGGGGTGTGCATGTGAGACCACGACTGCTTCGGTCTCCTCCGGATCGTCTTCCTGGTTTGCGTAGACCAGTGCTCCAGGCCCTGGGTCGACGTGTATCTTGGTCTCATCTGTCTCAAGTATGATGCCTGCGGTTCTTCTTCTCTGCATGCCGGTGACGTACCGTCCACCGCCTGTGCCCAGGAATTTCAGCTTCATGTTAATTTTTTGAGGCCTCTAAGCTTTTTTACTTGAACCCGAGAAAAAGGCCTTATGCAGGAATGGTTTCAGGACGCAGTAGTTTACCAGATCCTCATCGACAGGTTCGCAGGATTTGAGGACCGGGAGGGCTGGCACAACCCGGAGTACGTCGGCGGCGACATCCAGGGAATAATAGACAGGCTCGACTACCTTGAAGGCCTTGGCGTAGATGTTATCTGGATCTCACCGTTCTACGAAGGCGAGGCCTACCACGGCTACCATATCACCGACATGTACTCCGTGGACGAGAAATTTGGAACTGAAGAGGATTTGAAGGAGCTGACAGATGAGGTCCATGAAAGGGATATGAATATCATCGCGGATTTCGTGCCGAACCATGTCTCCGTGGAGCATGAGTTCTTCAAGGAGGCCTCCAGTTTTCCCAACAGCGAGTACCGCGACTGGTTCTACTTCAGGGACTGGCCGGACAGATACCTCTCCTTCCTCGACTTCGACCAGGACCTCGTGAAGCTGAACCTGGAAAACGAAGACGCGAGGCAGCACGTGATAGATGCGGCGAGAAAATGGCTGGATCTGGGCCTTGACGGCTACAGGCTCGACCACGTCATAGGACCTTCACACAGTTTCTGGAAAGAGTTCAGGGAGGAGATCCACGAGGATTACCCGGAAGCAGTTCTCGTAGGCGAGGCCTGGTGGAGCGGCATAGGCTTCGAGCATCTGGAGACGTTTGAGATGCCTGGGAAATACCTTCAGGCCTTGACCGGGAGCCAGGAGCTTGTGCAGAGGAACTACATAGGAGTTCTCGACGGCGTCCTGGACTTCAAGGCGCGTGAGATCGTTCTTTCGGTTCTCGGCAGCGACTTCTTACCTGATTCTCTTGTGAAGCATTTCCTGAAGCTGCATTACAGTCATTACCCCGGTGATTTCCTGCTTCCGAACTTCCTGGACAACCACGACACGAACCGGGCTCTGTACGAACTGGATAACGATAAGGAGAAGCTGAGGAAGGCCTTCTCCCTGATCCTGGAGCAGGATCAGCCCACGGTTATCTACTACGGTACGGAGATCGGAATGACCCAGCACCAGGGCATAACGGATTTCGCCAAACACGGCGACCTCCAGGCTCGCGAACCTATGAAGTGGGACGATGTAAACAGCGAACTCCTGAAATTCTTCAGGGACAGAATCTCCGAATCCTGACTGACGACTGGGTAAACACCTGGCGGACGAGATTCCACAAACTTTAAATATGTCACTACCCAATAATAACATATGATTACAATGACTCAAAACGAGTACGAATCTATCGCGGATGAAGGCCTTGAGGAGCTGAAATCTGAGACTCCGAAGCAGGATGTGGAGTTGAAGAAGATGAGTATACAGACTGGAAGAGGTGAGAAGTAATGTCGGATGACCTGGATTACGAGATAAGGGATATCCTCAGGACGGATGAGGGAAAGATTACAAGCATGGATGTCTTCTACGAGACTTCTCAGGAACAGGACGTGGCCCAGATAACACATGGTTCAGCCAGAGGAGTCAGTACTATCGATAACGAGTACGGAGACGATGACCTCGTCTACACTGTGAAACCTGAGAACCTTCAGGAAACTCGAAGGCAGGAAGTTCTTGTACCTGAGACCGTGGCCCATGGTTCTCCCGAGAACTTCGCGGACAACGTGCTTTCGAAGTACGCTGAAACCGATGAATCCGAGGAATGGGCTATGGAAGGCCTTGAAGGGATCTGAAGAAAATCTTATTCCTGAACTCTACTGTCGACTGATTTAACTTTTCTCTACGCCTTTTTCCTCATGAAGTCTGAGGAAATTCTGATAAACGTAACTGACGAGGAGTTCGGCTTCAGTGATGAAGGCCTTACCTTCAGGTACACGGAGAAGGAGGACGGCAACCAGAAAGTGGAGCGCTACCAGGTCTTTGATGATCTAGGCATACTGTACTCTGGCGAGAAAGTCTGGAGGACGGAGGAAACAGGAGGGCTTTTCGGCTTCTTCATCAGGGAAGAAGAGGTCTACGAGGAGAGCGTCCAGAAACGCGTCGCCTACGATTCAAGTCGGCAATCTGTCATAACGGAGGAGGCCTCCTGGGATGAGTTCAGAGGCTTCCTGTCCGGGACTGACGCCGAAAGATACATCTCCGGCGACACAGATTGATATCCCGAAGATTCGCCTCATGCGATGTCCCCCAAAAACCGAAAGACTTATATGTTGTCATGAGAAAGTAACAAATATGAACTCGGATGAAAATTACGACATAAACTCTGGCGAGGATATCGAGAGAGGGAGGGAGAACGGGGTCTGGGCTGATACCACGACCCAGCCCAACAGGTACGACGATCTTCTCGAAGGCCTTCACGGAAGAGTGGATTACGACGAAGGAGAACAGATCGATGTGCTGGATATCGGATGCTCCAGAGGTGTAGCGGGCGAATACTTCGCCAGCGAACTTGAAGACGAGTACGGGATCGATGTGAATATAGTTGGTGTCGACGCGAACCAGGATGCCGTCGATGAGGCCTCAGAAAGACTCGATGATGCCTATCTCGGCATGGCTCAGGATCTTGATTTCGAAGAAGGTGACTTCGACATTGTCACCTCCAAAACCTTGCTTTCAAGGATTTCGGGAGAGGATCAGACAGAAGCGCTTCAGGAGATCGACAGGGTAGTCGGTTCTGAGGGATACGCCGCTGTACAGCTTGACCCCAAAGGTAGAGAAGGCATCACCACAGGACACAGCTACGTCATGACGGGTCAGGAACTTACAGAGGTTGGTCAAGAGACAGTGGAAGATGGCGAGGCCTTTGCCAGCTACCCGATGGACGATGTGCTTGAGCAGTACCAGTTCGCCAACTTCATGGAAGAACAGGAGGAAGAAGTCGATACAGACCAGGGAGAAGGTTCAGAGACAGGAACCTTCGACGAGCTTATCCATCAGGCCTCCAGAGCCGAGGAAACAAAGGAGATCGATGATGACGACGATGATGACATCATCGTGGCCTGAAATTTCTGTTCTCTTGTTCGTTGACTCATCTCGGTCCATAACCCAAACACTTATAAGTTGTCATGAGTAAGTAACAAATATGTCAACTGCCAACGGAATCGACGTTATCGGTGAGGTTTCAGAACCAGATTATTCGCCTGAGGAATTTGATTCCACGGAGGAGTATCTTTCGACCCAGCTAGGTACGGAAGTCTACCAGGCTGCTGAGGATCCTGAAAGCATCTCGCAGGGTGACACCGTCATGGTCGTTGAGACGGCTGAGGGAGCAGAAGCCTATGTGGCTGACAGTCCAGGTGACATCGGAAAGGCTGATGAGGTTGTCGAGCACGGAACAGTTGTTTCCGGCAAAGGATCAGCTCCGGCTGGAAAGTACGACTTCGAGGTTCTGGATAACGTAGCAGCGATGTACGGACTGGATATCGCTGCGAAAGACGGAAACGTCCAGAACAGACACGGTGAGTCCACGAACGTCTCTCTGGAACCGGAACAGGAACACGAAGACTGGAGAGTAAGAAAAGTACTGGAAGATGATCAGGCCTGAATCAGGCCTTCACCACCTTTTTACTTTATCCTGCTTCCTATCTCTACTTCTTCGTCAGTCTCCAGCAGCGAGACTGTTTCTCCGTCTTCTGTTTCTGCTGCGAGCATCATGCACTCTGATTTCTCTCCACGAAGCTGTGTCGCTTCCAGGTTCGCGAGGACAACGACGCTTTTGCCTTCAAGCTCTTCTTTCTCGTAGAAGTTCTTGAGGCCTGCGCAGGTCTGAAGCACTTCGCTGCCGATATCAACTTTCACCTTGTACAGCTTGTCGGCGTTCGGATGCTCCTCGACGCTCTGGACTTTTCCGGTCCTGATGTCCATGTCCTGGAAGTCTTCAAAGCTCACTGTGTCTTCGTTGAATTCGTGATCTTCTCCTCTCTGTTCCGAGGTATCAATCTTCTCGAATAGTATCTCCCGTTCTCCTAGCTCGTGGCCAGGTTCCAGGCCTCCGAGAAGAGGATCCACAAGCGCATCCACTCCTTCAGAGGTGTGGATGTCCGCGTCCAGCATGTCCCCGATTTTTTCTGTGGTCTCCGGTGTGAACGGGTAGAGTGTGACGCCAAGAGCTCGGATGATCTGGATCGAGACATGGATGGTCTCCTCACGTCTTTCCTCATTGTTCCAGGGCTCTTCCTCGCTCAGGTAGCGGTCTCCGATCCTGGCAAGCTCGATAGCGTGAGACAGGCCTTGCTTCAGATCACGGTTTTCAAAGGCCTCTACGTATTCGTCGATGACTTCTCCTGCTTCTTCGATAGCTTCTTCGTCTGCTTCTTCAAAGTCTCCTACAGGTACTTCGTTGTCGAACCATTGCTCTGCCAGGCTTAGGGTTCTGTTGACGAAGTTTCCGACAGTGTCGTTGAGGACGTTGTTGATCTCGTTCTCGAAATCGCTCCACGAGAACTTGGTGTCGTGGTCCTCAGGGATGTTCCTTGCGAGGTAGAACCTCCAGTAATCCGCAGGATACATATCCAGAGCATCCCCCGTGGAGAGGCCTTTACCCCTGGATTTTGAGAACTGTGTATCTTCGGCCATCAGGAACTGCTGGATGAACTCGTAATGAGGCATCTCGTACTCTATCTCCTCGTTACTGGCACCTTTCATCGTGCTCGGCCAGATAACGGTGTGGAAGATCGTATTATCCTTACCGATCGAATAGTAAGTCTCTGCGTCGCCCCAGTACTTCTTCCATTCCTCTTCGTTTCCCTGATTTGCGAAGTGTTCTCTTGTGAAGCCGATGTAGCCGATCGGAGCATCGAACCAGACATACAGGACTTTGTCCTCGTATCTTTCCTCATCGATCTTCTCGACTTCAAGGCCTTCCTCTTCGATACGCTGATTCACGCGTTCAGCAGGTATCTGGAAGCCCCAGTCGATATCTCTTGTTATGCACCGCTCTTCAGTTTCCTCTATCGCGTTCTCCACTTCTTTTATTATGGAGTCCGGTACTGGCTGTGGGTCCGCGTTCTCAAGCCATTTCTTCAGGTCCTCCTTGAACTGCGGAAGATCCAGGTAGAGGTGTGTAGTATCCCTGAATTCGATGTCGGAACCGCCGCAGATCTGGCATTCCGGCTCGATTATCTCCTCAGGCTCGACAAGCTTCCCGCATTCATCACACTGATCTCCTCTCGCCAATCCGCCGCAGTGAGGACACTCTCCCTCGATGTAACGGTCAGGCAGGAACCGTTCATCTGTGTTGCAGTACGGAAGGTTCTGCTTCTTCTCGTTGATGTATCCGTTTACGTAGAGCTCCTCGAACATGTCGTGCGTCTGCTTCCTGTTGTAATCCGAATCCGTGTTACCGTAGAAGGTGAAATCCATCTCCATACGGTCGAGAACGTCTTTAACCTTCTCGTCCTGCTGTTCGGCCAGCTCTTCGACAGGCATATCCTGCTCCATGGCCTCAAGTTCGAGAGGTGTCCCGTGGACATCGCTCCCACAGATGTAGATATTGTCCACACCTCTCACGTCAAGATAGCGGTGGAAAATATCCGCTGGCAGAAGGCTTCCTACAATGTTTCCCAAGTGCGGCACGCCGTGCACATACGGCAGAGCAGAAGTGACAGTAACCCGTCGATCGTCGTTAATTTTGATTCACCTAACAAAAAACCGGTGCTGGAAATTTTAAACCGTTAACCCGGAGGCCTCACAGGACTCTACGCCGCAGCTTCGCCAGACTGGAAAGCGCGTAGTCGGGCCTCTGGATCTCATCTGCCTTTTTCAGTTTCTCCTCAGAGATCTCACCTGTCAGGACTGCTGCGGTCGTCATGCCCAGCCTGTTACCTGTCTCGATATCCGCCAGCCTGTCGCCGACAAACAGAGAGTTCTCAGGATAGTACGAGAAGTATTTCTTGAAGGCCTTTCTGAAATGCTCGCTCGGTTTACCTGTGCGTTCTCCCTCGCCGAACACTTCCAGGGCCTTATTGCTTGGGAGCTGGTGAGGCCTGTCGCCCGAACTTGTGCGGAAGGTGTTCTCGCTGCTGCAGAAGTACATGTCGCCGCCGTTCTCCAGGATCTTCTGCGCCCGCTTCAACTTGTTGTAGTTGAACTGCCTATCCAGGCCTACTACAACGTTCTCCGCGTCTTCTGAGAAGTCTATGTCCTCTTTCTCAAGTTCGTTGATCAGGCCTTCCTCCCCTATGACGTAGGCCTTGTTAACGTCTTTTTCAGCTAGAACCTGTGCTGTTACGTATCCTGATGTTATTATCTCTTCTTCTGAGGCCTTGATGTTGAGGTTGCGGAGTTTTTCTGCATATGCTTTTCTTGTGAGCAGTGTGTTGTCGGTGTGGAACTTTACCTGTTTGCCTGATTCTCTGAGGCTCATGACGAGGTCTTCTGCGCCGATGACTGTGTCGTCCCAGCGTGTGAGTGTCTTTTCTATGTCGAGGAAGAACTGGCGGATTTCGTTGAGGTCTTTCATGTGTTGGTTTTAGGTTTCAAATTTTTTAGGGATAGCGTTTCAGTTACGTGGATCGGCGGTTCCATGTTAAGTTTTTAATCAAGTCCAGACCTAGTTAATACGTGATTGTCGGAAATTACTATATCAATAATGCGCTGATCGGTGTCGTTCTTGTAGCTGCCGTAGGTGGCCTGGGTTATTCCACAGGTGTCTTCAACTCGGTTATGCCGGGTGGAAGCGGTGAGGTTTCTTCACCGGGCAGGAATTTGAGCATAAGTCTTGAGAACAGCGATCTAAGGGCTGGAAGTACTGCTACCGTGACTGTAAGGGATTCTAACGGCGATACGGTATCTGAGGCTGCGGTCTATGTTAAAGGTTCCCAGGTCGGAGTTACGTCTGAGAGAGGGAAGATCAGGTTCAGCGTGCCTAACTCCTCTCAGGTAACTGTGAAAGCGTCCATCGATGGAGCGAACGTTACCAGGACGCTCCAGGTATCAGGATCTTCTGGATCACAGAGAGGGAACAGCAATACGGGTAAGGGATCGGAGAACAGTACTGGAAGCGGTAGCGACTCCAAAACCGGTAACGACAGCCAGGGAAGCGGAGATACTGGAAGCCAGACAACCCAGGCATCCATCGATATACGTTCACCAGGTTCCACAGTGTATTCGAAGGATCTGACCTTTGAAGTCGCTGTAAGTGGCGGTTCGCATTTTGAGGTTTCTGTGGATGGTTCTCCTGTTTACTCTGGTTCTTTCTCCGGGGATAAAGTCTTGAGCCATAATTTTTCAGTCTCCAGCTACGGCAGCCACAGGTTTAACGTCTCGCTGTTCAACGATGAAGGCCTTCTCAACTCATCTGTGAAACAGTTGAACGTTGAGGCAGGCGGGAGCGGAGGCAACCAGAGCAAGGCGGATATAGGTATCAGAAATCCCGGGGATAGCCAGGTATTGACTGGCAGTGACGTGGTTTTCAAGATGATATTCGATACTGGTACTTCAGATCTGGAGTACAGATTGCTTGTGGACGGCCAGGAGAAGGCCTCAGGCGGTCTTCCTTCAGGGTTCAGTAATGTTTCAAAGTCGCTGACTTTCGGGCCGGGAGATCACAGTTACACGGTTAAGGTGGTGGATTCCGGTGCCGAAACGGTTTCCGAGAAGTCAGGCTCTTTCTCGGTGGAGACGAACGATGCCGTGATTTTCAGGAAGCCTGAGTACACGTTTTACACGGGGGAGGTTCCTCTGAAGCTGGATCTGAAGAAGGATCTGGCTGATAGTTACAGGGTCATGGTGGACGGCGAAAAGGCCTACTCAGGTCAGCTGAGCGGGGATAAGACCATTGAGAAAACTCTTGATCTCTCCACGGGTAATCATACTTTGCGCGGCCTGCTCCTCAGCGATGGAGATGTTATCGTGAACCGGTCGAAGGAGGTCGGTGTTGAGAGAAGAGATGTTTTCGCGCTGCATCATCCTAATGATACGGTTATAGATGACTACCAGACCTATTTCTACTTCGAGGTCGATAACTCGATCCTTCAGGCCTCTTCCTATGACATCCTGCTGGATGGAAAGGTGGTTCACTCCGGTAAGATCTCCGGGGACGGCAATATCAGGGTAGGGAAGCATCAGAGCCTTGAGCTGAATGTTCCGGATGCAGGAGATCATTCCTGGAAGGTCAGGACCTCAGGAACTTATACTAACACGTCGGAGGTAGCAAACTTTACTACGACAAGGTCTGAGCCTTCGAGGATTAACCTGGATCTCTGGAAGCCTTCGCAGGGAGCTACTGTTTCAGGACAGGTCAGGTTTTCGTGGAACGTCTCAGCTCCTTCAGACCAGGAGTACGATGTATACTGGATTACAAACGCCTCGGCGCAGCAGGGGCCTTCCTACATGTCAGGTTCAGGAGGAATGAGCACTTACTCCGAGCTATTTGATTACAACGGCAGTGCGACTTATTCCTGGCGTGTCAATATAACGAATAAAACCACGGGTAACGTGATCACATCTGCTGGGAGGAGCCTGAACTATGAGTAGATTTACCGCAGTATCTCTTGGTAAGGCCTCGGCGCTGCTTGTCCTGCTTGTTTTAATGGCATCTTTCTCTCTTGCAGGGAAGATAAGCGATAGCACATATCTGAACAGGATCGATAGCTGTACAGGCTACTGTACGACATCGGACAGCATGAGTACATTGACTGCTGGTTCGACCTCCCATCTTGACACAGGTTGGACAGGTTTCTGTGGTACGGTCTGGGCCCAGGAGCATTACTATATTCCTTACTCAGCTGACAAGATGAAGTTCGATATCAGCCTGGATACAAGTTACTGGGGTGCAGGAGGAGACATAGTTATAGCGGATGGAGAGAGTACAAGAACTATCTTCAGCAGGGATCCAAGCGGAGGCCAGGAGGATTACTACGGCACCTTTACCGAGAGTATGAGCCGGTACAGGGGAGAGTACATTGATGTCAGGTACGTTATCTCAGATCTTTCACAGGACTGGTGTAATATGTTTGACCACGACGTGCAGTACACTGCTTCTTCCTCACTTGTGACCACCAACAACGCGCCCGATACACCGAGTTCTTTGAGGCCTTACTGGAGCGGTGTCAGCACCAGGCCGTACATAGGCGCCTATTACAGCGATCCTGAAGGTAGCTACGGTAGCTTGAAGTTTTACACGGGCGGTGGAAGCTACATAGGTTCCTGCTCCACAGGCTCTGGTTCAAGGTGCTCGGTCTACTACAGCGGTGCTTCATCTTCCTGTACTAACTATGACTTCAGGGTAAAGGCGGATGACGGCTCCAAGACGTCCTCGTTCAGTTATACTCAGAACTTCAAGACCGGAGGCTGTAACAGTCCTCCTTACACTCCGAGCAGCCTGGATCCTTCAGGAAGCGGTGTCTCGGTTTCACCTAATCTGGATGCATACTACAATGATCCCGATAGCGATGATGGTACACTTTACTTCCAGAGTTCTGGAGGTTCAAGCATCGGCTCCTGTTCAACTTACAGCGGTTCAAGCTGCAGCGTGAACTGGGGCAGCGCCAATAACTACGGGACTAGTTACTCCTTCGATGTATACGCGCAGGACAACAACGGAGCTAATTCAGGAACAAATTCTCAATCATTCAAAACCAATTCAAGGCCTTCAGTAAGCAATCTGAGGCCTTCGAACACCAAGATCTCTTACTCTCCTACTTTGAAGGCGGATGTGAGTGATCCCGATGGTGACTCACTTACTGCTCGTTTCTTCCTGGATGGTAGCCATGTCGGAACGGATATGGTCTCGGGAAGCGGCACGGCCAGGTACTCTACCAGCGACTTGAGTTCCAGCCAGCACTCTTTCCATGTAAAGGTAAGCGATGGTTCAGTATCTGATACAAGCGGTACTTCCACGTTCATAATTAACCATGCGCCGAGCGTCCGGGATGTATCTGTTGATCCGCTTGGCCAGGGTCACGCAGTCAAGTTCCGTGCGGTTGTAAAGGATCAGGACGGCAACGACCAGATCTCCAGCTGCCAGCTGAAAGTCACTGGCGGTAGCGGTGGCTCGAAGACTTACTCGATGACGCCGGAACCGGGCAGTACCTCGAAGAAAGCGATCTGCAAGGTTTCCCGGATAGATCAGACCGATGCTGACTGGTCGCACCTGGAAGATCTTAATATGGACTTTACAGTAACCGATGACGAAGGTGCGACAGACTCCTCATCTGCTACAGCTACACTTCCAAACCACAAGCCGAAGGTAGAATCTATTGATGTAACTGACTACCCTGACAGGAATGCTTTCAGGGTATCAGCCCCTATCAAGTACATGGACAACGATACATCGGAAATCAGATCCTGCACAGTAGTCTTGGACAACGGAGATCAGTCGTACAGCGCAGGACATCTTGAAAAAGTCGGTTCAACGCTCAAATGCGTCCAGGAAAATATAGGGCCTGACAGGTTCTCAGGCCTGAGTCTGGATGACGCAATCACGATAAAGGTAAGGGCTACGGACATACACGGAGCAACAAGGCAGAAAAAGACGCTCTACAACGTTCCATCCAAGCTAAAGTATGATTACTCTGCTGTCGTCCTTCGTTCGGGATCAGTACAGTTCCTGAAGTACAGAGCAGTCAATAAAGCAGGAATCAAGAGCAAATACAGGACTACGATTGAAGGGGTCAACGCTACGTTCACATCCAACGGGAAATCCCAGATAGAATACAACCTTTCAAGCGGGGAGACCCGAAAGTTCAGTATCAAGGTTATACCGGAGTCAGGAGAAACCACCAAGAAACAGCTCAAAGTAGTCACCAAGAACCTGGATACAGGTCTTGAAAAGACGAAGAAGATAACAGTAGGCATAGTGGACGCGGGAACACCGTCTTCCAGACCGGTTCCGGGACCGGGCCTGATACAGCTACTTTTCCTCCTGGCGGCAGCGTCATACGTATTCTGGAACGGGAAGGCTCCATGAACCGATTTAAACCCGCGTAAAGAAGAAATGTGTTATGGAGAAGATTTCCGCTTTTCTCTTGGCAGGCCTGCTTCTTGTCGGAGGAGCAGCTGCAAGCAGTCACAGCGGCAAACTGGATGAGGGCCTTTCCTACGATTACTCGGCCATGATACTGCCGGTGGGCGGTGTGGACTCTACTATTCTCCAGGTCTCAAGTAACTCTACTAAAACTCTGCATCTGAGGACAGAGCTTTCATCGGTTGATTCAAAGTTCACAGAGAGCGATAAGGCCTCGATAACGTACACGGTACCTCCTGGAGGAAACAGGTCTTTCAGGATACAGGTGTCGCCTCAGGTATCAGATCAGGGCATGAAACAGCTTGAAGTGAACACGGTAAACCTGAACACGAGCCTGGAGAAAAGCTTTGAACTTCCAGTGTATATAAGAAAAACCTCCAATACTCAGGATCTAGGCCTTCCAGGAATCTCATCCTTAGCCTTGATACTCCTGTTCTCTATGGCTACAGGTTTCCTGACCTGGAGAAAAAAGGTTTATTCCTGATCTCTGTTCTGCACAACTCTTACAATATAGCCTGCTACCCGGTTCCTTAGCTTCTTCGATTTGAACTCTTCTGTTTCCTTCAGTTCTTCCTTGTTCTCGTCGAAGTCCTCGGAGAAACGTTCTTTATCCGCGGTTACAAGATCCTTCGCCAGGCGTTTAACGTAAGTCTGTCTTACACGTCCCATACACGAAAAAACTGGAAGACAAACTTCTTAAACCCTCTACTTTAAACCTGTCCACTAACAATTGCATTCACATGTCACGGATCAGACGCCTGGTACTTGATGTCCTGAAACCACATCAACCCAGCATGGTAAAGTTCGCGGAACGCATCCAGCAGGCCTCCGGTGTCGAAGGAGTAAACGCCAAGGTCTACGAGATCGACGAAGAAGTCAGGAATCTAAAGATAACAGTCGAAGGAGACGGCATATCCGAGGAAGAAGTCAGGGATACTGTGGATGACCTCGGAGGAAGCGTACACAGCATAGACGAGATAGTCACCGGCGAGAAAATGGTCGAAGAAAGCAAGACACCGCAGGATGCATGAAAAAAACCCAGGATATCAGGGAACTCTGGAAAAAAGAGGAAGTCCGTGCCATCTCAAGGCGCTACTTTATCTCAAACGGGTTTGACGGAACACTGACATCCACAGGAATAGCCATCGGAAGCTTTCTATCAGGAGTCCCGGACGGCCTCACAGTCTTCAAAGTCGGCATAGGCGCAGGAATAGGCCTCGCAACTTCAGGAGTCTGGAGTGTATGGGAGATCGAACGTGCTGAGAAACTTGCGGAACTCCAAGAACTCGAAGAACCGATGATGACCGATCTTGAAAACACGGAGATCCACAGGCAGAAAAAACAGGGCAGAACTATAAACGCCGCCATGAGCGGATTAGGCCCTGTACTCGGAATAGTGTTGCCTATGATACCGTTCCTTTTCGAGCCTGCGATCGGAATGCTTAACGCCACCATAGCCTCAGTCGCGGTAGCTGTATGCCTTCTCTCCAGCTTTGGCGCATACATGGGAAAGATCTCGGGCCAGAAACTATGGAAGGCAGCTATCCGGATGGGACTCGCAGGCCTGGTAGTCGCATTACTGAACATCGTTCTGCCAGGGTAGAGAAAAACATTTAGAAGTAAAGGGAGAAACCAATGTCTGGAGGCCTTCTAGGACCGTGAAACGTTACAAGCTCGCAGCAGCCACGGCATTCTTGCTACTTATGGTGTCGGGCACGGCAGCACAGAACTTCAGAACCGGAGGAAATATCGTAATAGGGAACGAGACCGGGCCTATAACAGCTGCAGCAGGATCGGTCACTGTTCAAGGTCCTGTAAAAGGCGATCTGACTATCTACTCCGGCTCTGCCACAGTAAATGGTCCTGTGAACGGCAACCTGAAGATATACTCCGGAAATGTCCAGGTCCAGGATCAGGTCCGCGGAAAACTTTCCGTAGCCTCCGGCAACTTCATCATGGACAAGGGTGCGGTAGTAGACGGGAACGCAGATATATCATCCGGAAAAATTCAGATAAATGGCAGGATAAACGGCAACACATCGGTAACAGGACAGGAACTTACACTGGGAGATTCGGCGGTAATAACTGGCAACCTGAACTACGACACGGAAACATTTGAGAACCGCGGCCAGGTCCAGGGAGCAACAAAGCAGTTCCACAGACAGACCAGGCAGACCTTTACCGCACTGAGTACATTCCTCACGGTAGTAGGCTTTGTCTCAAAACTCATCGTAGGAGCAGTGATAATCGCCATCCTGCCAGGATACACATCCAGGGTCTCGGAAACAGTAAGAGAAGAACCAGGCCTGACATTCATCAAAGGCCTCATAGCACTAATAGCAATTCCTGTAATCGCAATTATAGCAGCAATAACGATAGTAGGAATACCTGTCGCGGTACTGACACTTCTCGCCTACGCAACGATACTCTGGATTGCCACAATACTGGGTCCATACGGTATCGGACAGGAAATTATCGGGGAAGGAAGCAAATGGATCTCACTTATATTGGGCCTTGCAATCTTCGAAATACTGGGCTTAATACCTGTGATCGGCTGGATACTACAGGCCTTGATTGCCATAACTGGCCTGGGTGCCATGCTGATGCCGGGTGTCAGGAAGTTCCGTGAAAGACGTTCTCCCTGAGAGGTCGGATAATCAGTTACAGAGTTAAAGATAGGCCTCGATTTCTGCGGTATGACTGAGCTTCTGTACATGCCGGACAACGAGTACCAGAAAGAGTTCGAATCCGAGGTCTCAAAAGTCAGGAACGACGAGGGAGAGGCCTATATCTGCCTGAAGGATACGCTTTTCTACAAGGAAGGTGGCGGACAGCCCGCGGATCACGGAGAGATCCACTGGGATGATAATAAAGCGGAAGTGGTGGATGTGCAGAAGGAGCACGGCGAGATCAGGCATTACCTGGAGAACTTCGATGATCTGCCGGAGCCGGGACAGGAGATCCGTGGCGTCATCGACTGGAAACGCAGATACAAGCACATGAGGATGCACACCGCCCAGCACGTTCTTTCATGGGTCGTCCTCAACAGGTACAACGCCTCGACAGCAGGCAACCAGATACACGAGGACTACTCAAGAATCGACTTTGAACCGGCGAACTTCTCCGAGGAGAACCTGGAGAAGATCGAGAACCAGGTCAACGCTTTGATCGAGAAAGAACTCGAGGTCAAGAAGAAGTACATGGACCGCGAGCTCGTGGAGGAACGAGTCGATGAAGGCCGCACAAACCTTGACATCATACCCGACAGCGTCGATCCTCTCCGCGTTATCATCATCGGCGACGAAGACCTGTGCCCATGCGGCGGAACACACGTCGACAACATTAAGGAGATCGGCGGCATCAAGATCACAGAGAGAAAAACCAAGGGATCAGACATCGACCGCATAAAATTCGAACTCAAGGACGGCGCAGGATTTTCATAGAAAAAAGGCCTTAAAACTACTCCAACATTAATTTCCCTGCGATGAAAGACGCCGACGACTTCACAGAGATCGACGTCGCCATGGACGTCATCCAGCACACTGACTCAGACAGATACTTGGTTCTGGAGAAAGGCCTTGAATACCAGGAGAACAGGGAGAGATACAACACGGAGAAAGGCGGCGTCCCATGGGAGATACCAGGCGGAAAAATCGAGCTTGAAACAGAAGAATACACGGAGGAAGAGATCAAAGCCGAGGCGTGGAGGGAACTCGACGAGGAGACCAGCCTTCCCATCGAGAGACAGGAATTTGTCGAAGAGGCCTTAACAGAGGACAGTTATCCCGGTGAGCAGGAAACCGTCGAGATAACGTTCTACCCGGTCTTCTACGAGTACGTCGGCGAACCTGGAGCTGTCGAGATAAGTCCTGAGGAGCATGAGGCCTACGAATGGATCACAGAGGAAGAGTTCATGGAAAGGATGACTGAGAACGAGAAAGAGGCCTTGAGACGGTTTTCCTGAACTTCAGAGGGTTTTTTCCTGGAGGAATGTGTCGTCGTACCATTCCTCGACTTTTGAAGATGTGTCGGGCCTTTCTCCGTAGGCATCTGTCCAGTTCCAG
>JBDGSM010000010.1:0-7585 GCA_042217545.1 Candidatus Nanohalobium sp.
CTCAACGGCCTGAACCTGCTGGATTCACCTGCTGCGAGGATTACGGCTTTCATAGTAAGTATTTGCACCTTTGGATGTAAATCCTATTTTTGTATCTATTGTTATTACTTGACCTGCTAGAGATTTTTCTTCTCTACGTGTTTAGAAAGATTTGGAGGATTGTCTGGGTTAAGTCCTTTTTCCATAGCTGTGTCTACAGCCAGCCTCTGAACGACCTTCAAGGCGGAGAAAAGGCCTTCCGGTACACTGATCTCGATTTCTGATACGTCTCGGTAACTGACCGATTCTGGTGAAAGAACTAGAGTGGTGGCTCCTGAATCATCTAGTTCCTGTAAAAACTCTCTGTAAGTGCTTTCAAGCCCTGGCTGTAACGCAAAGACTATCACAGGAAGATCTTTGGCGTGAGACTTCGGTCCGTGGCTGAACTCCAGGCTGGACATGTAGTTCGCATGAATTAACGGGCCTTCTCCCAGTTTTGTAGCAGCTTCCCCGGCAAGGCCTTTGAAACTTCCTATACCCAGGCAGTAGGCCTTTTCTTTTGTTTTTAGAATGTCGACTATCTCAGAGATATCGGTCTCCAGGCTTTCATCTAATTCTATTTTTTCTGTCTCTTCCTCTGTGAAGATATCTTTCAGCACAAGGCCTGCTCTGAGTGCAGAATCCACTGATTTAGTTGCAAGAACCGCCTCCTCTTTTCCAGCAGGGGTGAAGATCGAATTATCTGCTGTATCTTCGATAGTGGAGTCTTCTGTGTTCAAAACGCCGAGCGTTTTTGCTCCCAGTTCATTCGCCTTCTCCAGGGCTTTTGCGGTCTCGGAGGTCTCTCCTGACTGTGAAAAGCCTATTACAAGCGAGTCTTCGTCGATGTTCTGACTGGAAAAGATTATCTCCGAGGCCTCTAAGGCTTCTGCTTCTAGTCCGGATTTTTTCATCTCGGATGCAACCATCATCGAGATCTTGTACGAGGAACCGCAGCCTGTCAAAAACACTTTCTCAAATTCCAGGTCCCTGGTTTTTTCTTCATACTCTTTTCTCTTCTCCTCTGTTTTCCGTATAACTTCCTGTACCTGTCCAAGTTCTTCGCGTGCTTTAATCATCTTTCCGACCTCTCAGCTAGTTTAAGTGCTCCGTATATCTCTGCGTGCTCAAGTTCTGACTTCCTGATCTTTGGCGTCTCGACATAACAGTACTCTCCGATCTGCTCTTTGATATTATCTATCACTTCCTCGTTTTCCAAGGCTACAGCCCCTCCTATCACTATAGATTCCGGAGCCAGGATGTTAGCAACTGTTCCTAACGCCTTTGCATTGAACTCGTATACCTTTTCCAGAACCTTCTCAGCACTTTCATCTCCTTTCATGGCCTGGATAAATACATCTTCCGCATCCGAAAAATTTCCGGAAGGATATAGATTGTTGGCGAATTCTGGTATGCCGCGCCCGGAACAGTAGGCCTCCCAGGAACCAGCTATACCTTCCTGCGAAAGAACCCCTTCTTTATCTACTATTGTATGGCCGATTTCACCTGCATTACGGTCAAGGCCTTCCAGGAGAGATCCTCCTTCTATGATACCTGCGCCTATCCCTGTACCGATGGTCACACGTATCATGTGATCATCTTTTTCTCCACTGCCGAAGAAATACTCCCCCAGGGCACCAGCGTTCGCGTCATTCTCCAGAAAAAGCCTTCTATCCCCGAGATTTCCACTGAGATCGATATCCTCTATGGAGCCTCCATCTTTTGTATCGAAACGCTGGATAACTTTGTTTTTCTGTCTATTAAGCCTGTAGAGACGATGGCTACGGTATCGATCTTGTCTTCTGTCTCTTTTTCCAGTTTTTTACTTTACTGCTTATCTGGGCGCTTAGGTTTTTTGCATCTGTTTTTTCGCTGTAGATCTCTGTTTCAAGCGTTTCGTCCGTTTTTCCTGCTGTATATTTTAGCGTTGTGCTTCCTATATCGAAGGCTGCGATCACTTTTTCCACCCCGGAATCTTCTGTCCTAAGGCCAGTACTCCGTCAACAATGTTCGTAAACTCTGTGTATGGAGAACCTTTCTCCTGAGATCTCTCTACTCCTGGCGCATCCTCTATCGTCATGTAAAGGCCTTCAACATCTTCTTCCACGTCTCCTGTATCGAAAACGTGTTTATCATCGAAGTCAACAATCAGTGTGTTCTGGAGATCTCCGTACATGTTCTCCGCCATCTCTAAAGCTCCTGTGGTTTTGTTCATATCTTTAGAGGTTTCGATCATCGTATCCATGCACCAGTCGCCATGATGTTCGTTTTCTGCAGTCATAATTTCATCGATCTCGCTGGCTATACTCTTTCTTTCTCCGTCTGAAACATTGAGGCCTTCAACCGGTTCGAAATCAGTCACTGCGATACCGCTACCTCTTTCTTCTACATTGACGTACTCCATTGGTTGGTATTCTTTCAGAAAATCGTTCATGACTGGGGCGTTCTCGGCAGTATTTTCGAATAAAATTTCTCCATCCTGTACTTCAAAGCCTTCAAAGCTTTCAACTTCAGAGAGAAGGTCGGAGAAACTGTATTCGTTGTCCTGTGAGTGGAAATGCTGGTTGATACCTCCCATATCCTGACCTTCTCGGGAGCTGTAATAGGTCGCATCAACTACACGGGACTCGTTAGGCTGTACTGCCATACCGGAATCCAGCTTTTTGAAGGCTTCGAACTTTTCCTGGCAAGCCTGAGCATATGCATCATCGATCTCGCCTTGAGTGTCGTAGAGAAATTCTTTCTCACCGCCGAAAGACATGACTGCACCGGATTCGGCGATCCAGTGATCGATGTCAAGAGAATCAGCGATCATTTCTGCTGTCCTGGCGCCCCAACCTGTGTTTATAGCTACATCGACGCCCAGGCTGTGAAGATAATTCACAGCTTCCTCTGCAGCCTCAAAGTTTGTGATCCCCGACTCGCTTACTTTACCATTTACACCGTTGTAATCAAGGGTTACAAGGATGTTGTCGTAACTGTCTCCTGAAATCTGTTCATCCAGTTTAAGGCCTTTTTCCCTGAAATACTTCAGAGGTTCTTCGATAACTTCAGTATCTCCATAGCTCGTTTCAAGGCCCGGTTCCCCTATTGAATGCCCTGGAATAGCTGGTTCTCCTGTTGCAGTCTCAAAAGCCTTTGTAAATCCTCTACTACTCATGGCGTTCCACCTCTTCTGCTGTATATCTCAAATTCGTCTTCGTAAGCTTCCTTGAGGCCTTCAACATCGATAGCTTCCAGTGTTTCATCAAGTATTTCTTCGTTGGCTGCGACTACCGCAGTGTAGGTTCTCTCAGGTCCGTCTTCGCCGACTTCGACAGTTATAGTGTCGTTTTCTTCTCCATATATGTCTGAGGCCTCTGCTCCCATCGCCTTAGCGAATACTTCGCCTGCAGCTTCTGTAGGGAGAGTCGGTTTGGGTTCTCCAGCTACCGAGGTCTTTCCCCAGCCGACAGACGCACCGGTGTATGAACCACCGGTCAAACTAATTCTAACATCATCGCCCAACTCTTCAAGAGGTCCGTGGAAATTTTCTCTTACAGGTCTGCGGCCTTTTTTGGCTGCATAGGCGGATATAAGGCCTTTCCTGTCGCTTTCTAGATCTTCGAAGGATTCAACTGTTCTTGGCCCTATTTCAGTGTCTTCTACAGTTCCAGGCACTTGATCTGAGGGATCAAGTTCTGTGAATCTTACTTCTCCGTCGATCTGAGCTTCTCCGTCCCATGAGGAAAACTCTGTACCTGTTCCATCTATCTGACGGATATATGAGCCTGCAGGAGAGCCGGTAACTCTGTTTTCATTGACGTCTACATCTTCGAGAACGGTTACAGCTGTTGTAATCCAGGGGAACTCGCCGTTTACCGCTCCAGAGGTCCCGTCGAGAGGGTCTACAAGGAATGCATAGTCTGGATCCTCTTCTACTGTGTAAGCTCCTTCTTCTCCTATAACTGCTGCATTATACTCGGCATTTCCTGTCAAGGCCTCTGTCCACATCTTTTCAGCCTTTTCATCGGGCTTGTTCGCAGGTAACTGTTGTCTAACCGTATTCCTTACTTCTTTACCTGTTCCCGCAATCGCTCTTCCATTTCCATAAGTTTTTCACCTATTCAGGGTCTCTCTGATCTCCTCGGCTTTTCTATCAATCTCTGCTCTACTCTTTCCGAAGAGACTCCAGATATCTTCATCAAGAACATCGATTACAGGCCTCAACTTGTTCCCTCTCTCACCGAAGAAAACGCCTGGATTTTCCTCAACTATATTTCCGCCCTCATCCGTTTCTGGAGCAGCGTAACTTTCGCTGGAAGCTACAGGCCTTACCTTCAGGCCTTCAACTTCATCTTCTATATTGTTTACTGCGCCGTAACCTGCTCTCGGCATGTGATCCTTGCTTGTAACAGCATAAAGTTCGTCGGCACCAGTTTCCTCCACTATATTTTTCAGGTAGTTGATATTTTCCTCTGTATCCTGTGAATCGGATTCTAGAGCGATATCAACGTCAAGACTTCCTTCGAACTCGTCTAGATTACCTTCTTCGCTTCCCGAATACATCCATTCTGCCTGGTTTAACATCAGCTGTGATTCCGAAGGCAGGTTATAGTCTTCAACTGATTCGTGCCTGTTTTCGGTCAGGTAATCGTCAAGTCTTTCCTTGTATGGTCCTCCGGAGAAAACCAAGAGAGTGTCTTTACCATCTTCTTGCTGTCGCTGAACCTCGTCGTAGGCCTCCTTGATACGGTCCTGGGCCACAGGCCTGAAGTCCTTTGTATCCGGATCCTGCGGCGCTAAAGGGTTGAAACCATGTACTGCGACAACTGAGTCATACTCTTCATCAAGCTCCGAAGTTTTCATTTTTACCACAAAGAAATAACAAATAACATAACTTAAATTAATGAGTTCTAAATTTTTTGCAAAAAGATTATTATAATTGTAAAATAATTCATAATTATGTTCCATTACCTGGTAAAAGAAGACGAATTTCTTCCTGCCAAGGAGATAGATGAGAGAGGCCTCAAGGCTCTGGAGGACACAAAGAGGAGAAAAATTTTGAACATGGTCTCGGACAGGGATATGACGGTATCAGAGATCGAGGAGGAGATGGATATTGGCAGACAGACTTTATACTATAATTTAGAGAAGTTGCAGGAGGGAGGCCTTATCACTTCTGAAGGCTCGAGGCCGAAGTACTTCTCTTCAGATCTGGCTGCTTACTATTTCAGGCCTGAAAACGTGAAGCCAGAGGAAAATCCGGTCATGCTTGATGACGTACCGGACATACTACAGGGTTTCGTGGAAAACCGCAGGATAAACGCCAGGATAATTGTTGGAGCGCCTTATCCTCATGGCGAACACGATAGAAGGCATAAAACTGCTTATAAGGCTGGTGAGATCACAGCTATCCTCGGCAATTATGGCAGGAGAAGGCAGCAGCTTATCCATACGGATACAGAACTTGATGAAAAAATACGTGAAAGGCCTCTGATCTCGGTTGCAGGACCGCTTGTAAATACTCTATCCGATGAACTCAACTCCAGGATGCCGGCAAAGTTCACAGAAGGTCACGACAGGATAATCACAGAAAACAGTACTTATTCCGGCGATGAAACAGGTTTCATAGCGAAGGCGGAAGTTGAGGGAAAGGAGAGAATAGTTGTAGCAGGCCTTTTCGGACTCGGGACCTCGGCAGCGATAGAAGCACTCTCATCGAGAGCACAGGAACTAGGTGAAAACGGTGCCGTGGTTAAGGGATACGGCACTAAACATAACGTAGAAGAAGTCGAGATAGTGGAGAAAATCTGATTTTCGGAGTGGTTCGTCAGGCTGATTTTTATTTCAGAGGGAGCAAAACCTGTTATGTCATCTGAATCAAATGTGCTGGTAGCAATACACGGCTACAGCCCTGAAGGAATGGAAGGAGGGAAAGATCCTGAAACCGTATGGAGAGATAGATTGACTAAAGGCCTTGAAGTGGTCGGGAAGCTGGAAAAAATGGGTGTGAATCTCTCTGTAGCGATCTCCGGTGCCGGAGACTACAACGGTAAGACCGAAGCAGAAATGGTTGAAGAGTTTGCCGAGGAGGAGTTTCGAGAGCTGGCTGATAATTATGAGATAATAGAAGAGGACAGATCCGAGAATACGGAGGAAAACGTCGTACAGCTTCATAGGATAGCCAGAAAACTCGGTGCCGAGCTTGCCTTTGTTGTAAGCAGCAGAGACCATGTTCCGCGGGTGCTGAGGGACTGGGAAGAACATATCCGGCCTAGTGAAGATTTGATTTTGTCAGCAGTAGGATCCGATAAAACCTATGCCTCAAGCGGTAAAGACCCCTTCATCCTCGAGGCAGCTATGTACGAACCTTTCGTAGAGGCATTCAACGAGGTATGGCAGGTAGATGAGGAAAACTATTCGAAGGCAGCAGAGGAGGTCAAAGAAGTACTGCAGAAGCATCAGTAATTTTTCTCTTTCTATCCTACTCCGGCCTTTGAAAAAACTCCGAACTCATATTATCCAGAAAAAATTGATAACAAGATTTGCTTGTTATCAATTTTTTCTTAAGAGATAGATAAAAGCTTCTTCCGACTATTTTTACCTGAAGGTGATGAAAAAATGGTTTACGACGATTTGGCGCCCTTTGAAGGTTCGGATGAGGATAGAAGCTTCGCCTACGCTACGAGAGGAGACGATACCATGTTCTTCTACGCCGACGTAGGTGAAACCCTCAGAAGTGATGTAGAATCAGAGGATCATGAAGGTGCGATGGCAGGTACCTCGACCTGGTATATGCGTGAGCTTGATCTGGAAGGTTACGATGCCGCCGCTGAGGTCAGACGTTTCTGGGACGACGGCCTAGAAGTCAAGGCAGATAAGGACAAGCTCTATGCAGTTAGAGACGGTGAAGTAGATATCTGGAAGGCACATCCCAGAGATGGACACAATGAAGACACGGAGTACGAGGAAGGCCCTAACGAGACAAGGCCTCTGGAAGAAATCAGTGATGAAAGAGCTCTTGAATTGCTCGGAGGTGCCTAGAGATGAGTTATTTTGATTTCGATGTAGATATAGATTCAAGGCCCGAGTTCAGTGAATCAGATGGAGAGAACTATGAGGGAACGAAGGCTGGATGGTCCTCACAGACGCTTCAGGCAACTGAGAAGCATGATTCCTATGCGATTATAGCTGAGTATAGGGACTGGGCGGGCAACGACATCAACACGAGAAGAGACAGAGGATTCCTGATAGGTGTGACAGAAGACGGAGATATCCACAGATGGGAGAAGGGAGAGACCGGACCCGACTACGGAAAGCTCCTCGTAGACTCCTCAGACCCTGAAAAAGCGTTGGAAAAAGGAGATTATGAGTGGGCAGAGGTTGCTGATAGGCCTTCACTCCATCAGGGTTATGAGGGAGGTAATCCCAGGGAGGTTGCTGAGGCCTATCTGGAGAAGAAAGTCTCTGTCGACGTAGATAAGCTCTTCGACTAGGCTTTTACTTCTTTCTTATTTACTCATCTCTGATAGATCTGTTCTGGCGTCAGGAACAAATTTTTTCCCGTAGATAGAGTTGTTCATCT
>JBDGSM010000011.1:0-15720 GCA_042217545.1 Candidatus Nanohalobium sp.
TTCTTAAGTCTTCTACAGGATTATTTCCATATGCCAACAGACATTGACGCGGAGAAGATGCAGGAGATCCAGGACTCCGATGAAACCTGGATCATAGACTTCTGGGCCGAATGGTGCGGACCATGCAAAAAACTGGCACCGATCTACGAAGAACTAAGCGAGGAAATCGAAGACCTTAACTTCGGAAAAGTAGACATGGAGGAAAACCAGCAGATCGGCACACAGCTCGGAGTCAGAGCACTACCAACCCTGGTCATCATCAAAGGAGACGAAGAAATCGCCAGACAGGCAGGAGCAATGCCCAAAGAAAAACTACAGGCCTGGATCGAAGAAAACAAGGCCTGAAACTGGTTATCGCATCTTTCGCACAGCGGAAGCAGGCCTTAAGCCTGAAGCCTGCAACGCTCGACTGGGACGCAACGAGGCATTCAATGCATGGCTCTGAGGGCTAGAGGTATTCGGTCCAGTCAAACTTTCCGTAGTCGCTTTCTCCCTTCTCAACTTTTCTCTTTACCTCCTCAAAAACTTCTTCAGGCCCTTTTTCTGTAGTATCGACTTCTACAACTGTTTCCTGCTCCTCGATGGCTTCTGAAAGCACTACGTCCAGGATCTCGCTCTGTACGTTCTCCTCAACTTTTTCATCGCTGTAATCCCGGTCATTTAGCCTCTCTCTCAGTTTGTCAGGCCGGGTCCTGAGGATTATGCAGATATCGACTGGAACGTGATGCGCGAGATGGCCTTCAAGGAGATCGAATTCTTCATTCTTCAGGGCCTCTCTCATCTCTTCCACATCGACTTCGAACTCTTTTTCTCCTTCTTCGCCGAGGCCTTTCTTCTTGACGTATTCCGTCAGATGTATGGCTTTGAGGCCTTCCTGCTCGTAGAGGTGTGAGAGTGTTGTTTTTCCGGTTCCTGGGGTGCCTGTGACTGCTATTTTCACATTGTAGAGGACGGTCTGAAGTAATAAAAGATTGTAGAAGCCTTTCAGTTGCAGGAGGAGAGAAAATTTATGATTGATGTCTGGACGGAAAAACACAGGCCTGATACGCTTTCAGAGGTCGTGGGACAGGATAAAATTGTTGACAGGTTGGAGGCCTTTGTCGAAGAGGATTCGATCCCGCACATGATGTTTGCAGGGCCTGCAGGTACGGGTAAGACTACCTGTGCAATATCCCTGGCGAAGGATCTGTACGGCGATAACTGGAGGCAGAACTTTATGGAAACCAATGCTTCCGACGAGAGAGGTATTGATGTCGTACGTGAAAAGATCAAGGATTTCGCCCGGACCAAATCTGTTAATGCGGATTACAAGATCATCTTTCTGGACGAGGCGGACGCACTTACAAGCGATGCGCAGCAGGCCTTGAGGCGTACCATGGAGCAGTTTTCCGAGAACTGCCGTTTCATTCTTTCATGCAATTACTCTTCGAAGATCATCGATCCGATCCAGTCCCGTTGCGCCGTTTTCAGGTTTAACAGGCTTGAAGAGGATGATGTGATCGAGTACATCAAGAGACTTGGGAAAGAGGAGGAGTTCAAGATTTCGGAGGACGCAATAGATGCAGTTATGCGTGTTTCAGACGGAGATCTCAGACGTGTAACAAATATTCTGCAGACGGCCTCAATCAACAACGAGGAGATCGAAGAAGAGGATATTTACGGAGTTGCTGCCAGTCTAAGGCCCGAGGAAATCCGGGAGATCCTTGAAAAATCTTTGAAAGGTGATTTCATAGATGCCAGAGAGGAGCTGGCGGATTTGATGATTGATAGAGGTCTTGACGGCCAGGACGTGATAAACTCTATACACAGAGAGATCTTTGAGCTGGATCTTTCGGATGAGGGAAAGCTTGAGATCATGGAGAAGCTTGGAGAGTTCGAGTTCAGGATCAGCGAAGGTGGAAGCAGCGATATCCAGATCGAAGCACTTCTTGCACAGATCTCAAACCTGGAAGAGAAATAAGATGAAAAATCGAAATATTGGGGCTTAACACCATGTGGGTAGAAAAGTACAGGCCTGATTCCCTGTCGGAGTACCGTGGTGCTTCGAAGGAGAAGAAGGAGTTGAAGGAGTGGGCCGAGTCCTGGGAGCAGGGTGGCAAACCTGTTCTGCTGCATGGTCAGGCCGGAACAGGTAAGACTTCTCTCGTAGAGGCCTTAGCGAATGATCTTGGCTATGAACTGGTTGAGACGAATGCTTCGGATGTCAGGACGAAGTCGAAGTTGAAGTCCGAGTTAAAGGAGGCGACGCGTCAGGCTTCTTTCTTTGGTACTAACAAGTTGATACTTATTGATGAAGTCGATGGTATGTCCGGCAATTCCGACCGGGGTGGTGTGAAGGAGATCGGGGAGATTATCGATGAGACCCGTTTTCCTATAGTCATGACTGCGAACGATGCGTACGATCAAAGCATCAGGTCGCTGAGGAACAGGGCAAAGAGTATCGAGCTCGGTTCCGTGCATACTAATTCGATCGCTGCTTTTCTCCGTGACATTCTTGAGGAGGAAGGTATCGAGTACGAGGACGGTGTTCCGAAGAGGATTGCGCGCCAGGCCGGCGGTCAGATGCGTTCCGCTATAAACGACCTGGAAGCAGTTGCCAGAGGCCGGGATAAAGTTACAAAGGAGGATCTGGACGTGATCGGGCAGCGAGATAACAGGCAGGAGATCTTTGACTCCCTGAAGATAATATTCAAGACCAAGAACCTTTCAAACGCAAACCAGGCGACTGAGAACCTTGAGGAGGACGCCGATACCTTCCTCCAGTGGGTTAGAGAGAACGTTCCACGCGAATACAAGAAGACGGGCGATCTCTCCAGGGCATACAACTGGCTTTCAAAGGCTGATGTCTTCAATGGAAGGATTAGACGCCGTATGAACTGGAAACTACTGAAATACGTCTACGACTTCTCCACTATAGGAGTAGCACTTGCAAAGGAAGAGAAATACCAGGGCTGGACGAAGTACCAGTACCCTTCAAAGATCAGGCAGATGGGACAGTCCCGGGCATCAAGGCAGAAACTTGACAGTGTCTCGGGCAAGCTTGGCAAGAAGCTGCATATGTCCAAGAGAGACATCAAGGCCTCACTGCCGATGTACGCACATCTATTCGACAAGAGGCCTGAAATCGCCGAATCACTGGACCTGGATGATGAAGAGGTTGATTTCGTGGAGAACTTTGGAGCCTAGATTTTTCTTACCTGGCCTGAAGCTTTACGTAGTCATGCCGGACCTGGAAGGCCTGTCCACCGGATCCTGAAAGTTCTATCATCCCTGATCTTTTCTCGTTTCCGAGCGGGTTTCCTGTGACCTGTACTGTTGGAATGGAAGGCCTGCTGTTTTTCTCCGGCCATACCCAGGCCGTGTATTTGCCTGATCCATCGTGGGTAAGTTCCCAGCTGTACCAGGTGTCTTCCTGCCAGTTGATATTGCCCGAGCTTGGCGAGGCTCCTGGAGGATCGATGGTTACCGGTGTCTGGCCCGAGGAATCCGAGAATCCGAGGTCCAAGACAAGGCCTGATGTCCCGGAGTTGTGGTCGTAGTATAGTTTTATGTACTGTCTCTGGCTTGTTGAACTGTTGAGTTTGTCTGTGTGGAATACTCCTGATGCTTTCCAGGCTCTGTTCCAGATGCCTGTTTTTTCATCCCAGCGGATCTTTAAACTGGTTCCTGTCTGGTTCTGTGATAGTACAAGGGCCTTGTTCCCTGTTGCAGGGCCGTAGGTTGTTTTAACCGTTGCTTTTCCTGTTCCTGTTTCCTTTATCCATGCAGGATCCTTGTATTCTCCGTCCTCAAAGCTGTCGTGGAAGATTGATCCGTTTCCTACGCATTTCATCCTCAGTTCGGTGTTGGAGTTTGAGAGTGTGATGTTATAGCATCTGTTGACTTTCCAGTATTTGAAGTCGAGGCTGTAGGAGTTTATGAAGTTCAGAGCGTTCTTGAACTTTTTCCGTGCGCTTTTCTCCCCCAGATCCATTTTCTGGCCAAGCTGCTGGATGGCGTTAATGTGGTATCCCTGTTGCATCGGTTCGTACTGTCCTTCCTGTATATTGTTCATCGAGGCTGCGGTTGTCATCAGCAGGAGCGTTACTATGATCGCAGATACAAGCATGAACTGCCCCTTCAGTTTGACCACCTCAGTGTTGCCCTGTAGGCTTGGTTGCCGAGAACGCCGTATATATTGGTGCTGAAGTCGCCTTCAGTGCTGGTTGGTATGATCGTCGAGCCCTGCATCATGTACATGAAGGATGCAAGCACCTTTCTGTCGGCCTCGCTGTAAACTTTCTCGTACCCCGCACGGCCAATCTTCTCCGAGGTAATGTAGTTCAGAGCAGATATATCCGCGTTTTCCACGTTCTTGAAACGCAGGCATTCGCCGACACTGCATCCAGGTTTTGCAGAGGATATAATGTTTACCGTGTACGTTATGCCGTTGACATCTATCCTTTCACCGTCAAGGAAAGGTCCCTCATCCTTGTCACTGTACATTCCATCGCCGTTCCTGTCAATGTAAACCGCCCTGGTGTTCCTGCTACAGTAGCTCTGTGACTCCCCAAGCTGTGTATTCACGACCCGTACCCCCTGCATCGTTCCGTTAATGTACGGGAACTGGAAAAGGCCTTGAGTTGCATTTTCACATGTGGTGTAAGGTGCGTCACCGGGATCAAGGTTAACGGAGCTCATCCCCAGATTCATCGAATTTTCACTGATGTTCCGGTACCCGAAGTTATCCAGTGAAAGAGGTTTCTCGTATGAAAGTACTCCGCGCGACCTGGTCATTACATGGCCTCCAGGATAGAGAGACACTTCTGAAAGATCTGTTTCAAGGCCCAGTACATCGTCCTTCATCTGCTGGGAGTTAGCCGAGCTTGAGAAACTGATATCGGGTTTGCAGCCAGGTGAGATAGAGCTTGAGTCCGGTGTCAGTGTGCATTTTGCACCGTTCTCAGCGTAAAGCGGCAGGTCTACCCACCTGAATCCTTTTTCATTCATGAATCTTCCATCCTGAAGCATTGTAGAGTTGAGATTTACCAGGAAGAGCGCTGGCTTGTCTTTTATCTTTCTCTTGACCTTTTTCCTTCTCCCATTTTCAATTCTCTGTACTGATTTTTTCTGTCGGAATACAAGCATGTCAAGGCCTGATGTGTCATCTTTCAGTGTGAATGAGTTGATCTTTATCCTGTTGTTGATGGCACCGACTTTTTCGTTAAATGTGTTCTGGAATCTTTTGATCTGTTCAGCGTCCGCAAGGTCCAGCGTGCCGTTGGTTATCTTTCCCCGCTGAGTTATTTCTTCTTTCACGTTCCTGAACTCGAAAGTGTCTGCTCCCGGTCCCCACTGGAAGATCTCGCCTTTCATTATCGGATTGTCCGGGTTAGGTACGTCACAGCCTGTTCCATCGGTTATCCAGATGGCGTTGTAGTCTGCGCGGGAGGCGCGGTTCGTAAACCGGTGGTAGTTCCCTACGTATAGCCTGTAGCCGCCGTGGGAGGACTCCATCGATCCTGACTTGGTTCTGAGTAGGGTGCTTGCAGATCTCTTGCTTATCTCGGAGAGATCTCCGTAGCATGCATCACCTGCGGAGACGTTTGTGAGTTTAACATGGCTCAGATCAGAAGGCGGCGTATAGAAACCTATCTTCATGTTGGGTGGCACGCCCTTGATCTCTCCTCCGACGTCCATATCTCTTTCAGATACCGCGGCCAGAGCTGTCTTGATCGTACCGGTCTCACCCTGCCTCAGGAAGTCCTGCATATATCCTGTATCCTTGAACACCTGGCTCAGATCCTTCGCCGCTATCTTGTTCTCGTAGGCACCCCAGTCATTCAGGTTGTGGTGAACCGTGAAGCTTGACAGGCCGAAGAAAACAAGTACCATGACTGCAGCCATGGCATCCATGATATGCATCTGTCCCTTCCTCACCACGCATACACCTCCACCAGCATCGGCTGAGGCCTTGAACCCTTTGCCTTGTAAGTCACGTACCTGTTCATCTTCATTATGTTCGCGGTAAGATCCTTCTTAGCACCGAACTCCTTCACGTCCCGCTGAAGTGCTACAAGGCCTCCGCTTTCGTAATCCCTGTCCTGTATGCTGTCAATAGTGTAGTTTCTCCCATTTACGGTGAAATAATCCTCCACTCCCAGTGGCTGTTCCCCGCTGTTGAAGTTCTGATCCAGGGAGACATAGGTAGTATTGTATCTTGAACGATGGCTTGTAACCAGGAAGTAAACCTGTTGGCCTGCAAGCCTGACCGAACCATAATGTACTTCCTCGCCTGCCACACTGTAGAGGCCTGTTGACGGCTCCACCACCGGGCTTGAGGAACTGTTTCTCTTGAAGGTTTTCAAGGTCTCCACAAGCGGTTTGAGCACGAATTTGAACCTGTAATCGTTATCCACCCCCAGAGCATGTCTGAACTGGGTATAGTTGACCCTGTCTTTGCCTACTGAAGAGATATTCATCAGTTTTTCCCTGTCAAGAACGAGATAGCCTTTTGCCAGGCCGAAGTTCTTCAGAGCATTTCTCGTGGACGAGTTCTCCTCCCATTTGGTGCCTCCGCTGCCGAAGCTGCTGTATCCCGGCTTTGTCAGTACCTGGTCCGATACGTACTTCGCCTCGTAGTGAACAGGTTTCTTCTCAAGTGATTTCTGGAAGCCCGGCACCTCTCCGGAGATGAACTGGAATACCACCACTACTGCCAGAAGGTAGAGGAAAAATGCTGCCAGGAATTCTATCGAGATCTGTCCTTTCAAGCTTTCAGACCCCCATTGGAGCTACTATAAGCATGAAGGCGATGAAAGCAAGCGGGATCATGATTATTGCGTGTTTTATCCCTGCCGAGGCCTTTCCCTGCGTAATTTTTCCTGCTACCGCCGATGTGGAGAGGCCCTGGATTATCAGCATTGAGAACAGGAGGGATTTGTAGTAAGCCATTTTTCCGTATCCCATGCTCTGGGCGGTCTTCGATGCAAGGTTTACTCCCGAAGGTATGAACCCGAATACCTTTGATATCTGGCAGAAAGGTATTGCGGCCGGTATCTGTCCTGTACAGTATTTTATTGACTGCCCTCCCGATCCTGTTATCTTTCCAATGTTCGCAAAGGCTCCTCCGCCCTGAGTTCCCATTCCAAGAAGCATATCCAGGAGAAAGTAGAGGCCTATCGTGATACCGATGAATAAGAGGTAGATCATGTACATTATCATCATCTGCTGCTTAAGCTGGGAGTTCTTGGATTTCACGATGTTCCTGAGGTCTGAGGCCTCGTCTGCTACCGAGTCGATGGTGTGCGTGATGTTCCCCCCGCTCTCAAAGCTCTGTATAATGATTGAGATTGAGTTCTGCATCACTGCCGAATCCTCTACTCTTTCGCTGAATCTCTCCATGACTTCGGGGAAAGGTATGCCCCAGGAAAGTTCGTTGTATACTCTGTCGATCTCCCTGTTGAGTCTTCCGTAGTCCGTGTTATGTGCGGATTCGAATGCGTCCAGAAGGGTCATACCCCCTCTCTTTGACTCTGCCAGGCCGTTCAGGAATGCAGGGAACTGTCCCTCCATCTCCTTGATCTGCCGGTTTCTTAGGAATGATAGGATTCCGTAAGGCAGTACGCTAATCATGACTCCGAGTATGAATAGAGCTCCTCCCAACTGGACCATGCCCATTACCAGGTATAGCACTACTCCAAGAAGTATCACTCCTACCCCTGCCGACACCGAGTACTCTACAACTTTCTGTCTGAAGGATTTCTCACCCGGCAGCCCGTCTCCTATCAAGTCCATTATTCTATACCTCCCGGCGCAAGGCCGTCAATTATGATTATCATTCCCAGTGAGACAAAAGGCAGGCCTATGAACGTGGCGATCGCCTGGACAAAGATCACTACGGCAGGGTTGATACCTCCGAAAGCGCTGACCACGATACTCATGGAGCTGAAAATGATCGAACCCACAATAACAAGTATGATATACATCTCAACAAGCAGCGAGAGCTGCTCCGAGAACTCATCGATCCTTCTCTCGTAGTCATCCATCAGGGAGGAAGACCTCTGATCCAGGAACTCTCTCAGCGAGCCTCCTGTCGTAATAGTATGGTTCATACCCCAGAAAACTTCTTCAAGGTCATCGCTCGGTGCACGCTCTGCTGCCTGCGTCAGGGCCTCGCTTACATCCATTCCAAACGATTCTATGTCCCTGTGAATCTTTTCAGCCTCCATAGATATCTCTTTATATTCCTCGGACTCCGAAAGATTCCTGAACATCTCTGTAACGGAAGTACCTGTACCTGCAAGCGTTGAAAGATACATAACTGCGAAAGGAAGGTTGTCATTAATCTTTGATGCCCTGTTACTGATCTTTACCGAAGGATAGATGTAGAAAGATACCAGAGCAACACCTCCGAACATCGAACCGAAGCTTATTCCCAGTATAAGGCCTGAGAGGCCAGCTCCAGTCATGAATATGAGTGAGAGAAAAATAGTGCTTACTACAAGTGTTATAACTGATGTGAAAAGCATGACGCTGACATATTCCGGAAGCGAAACATCTATACCTGCCTTGTTCAGTTGAGGCCTCAGTCCTTCAAAGCTGTCAAGAACCTTGAGAGCGAGAGGTCCCACCTGATCATAGCAGAAGTCAGCGTACTTTTTCATGATCTATGTGTCAATATTTGTCTTCTCCGAATTAAATGTTTGCCCGATATCGGAGAGGACATCCTCAGGACTGTAGTAATAACGGGAGATAACGTCTCCAACGTCTTCAAAGTGTTTTATCTGCTGGTCCTTCATATATTTCATCACGTGCTGCCTGTTCCTCAGTTCTTTCTGTATATCCTCCTCTCCCATAGTGCTCTCGTTCATTATATCCTCAAGAATCAACGAATTGTTGGCCTGATAGTACTCGTCCTTCTTGGGGTTCCAGCCGAACACCTTGTTCGCCTGAAGGCCTCTCTCCTCACCGTAATCCCTGATCTCGTAGATGCCTTTGATTCTCCTGATGTATGTGTCTCCACGTCGAATCCTGGATATAAGCATGACAACGTCAAGTGTCTCAATCAGACTTGGTGATAGATCGATAGGATCAGTGGTCAAACGGTCCATAAGCATGTTCAGAGAGTCCGCGTGGATTGTCGACATTCCTGTGTGGCCTGTAGCCATCTGCTGAAACAGGATGTATGCCTCCTCTCCTCTGACCTCTCCCACTATAATGAATTCAGGCCTCTGACGGAGCGATTCCTTCAGGAGGTTATCAAGTGATACCTCTCCACCTTCCTCGGCGCTGCTTCCGAAGCCTGATCTTGCGACTTCCGGCACCCAGTGATCGTGAGGAAGTCTAAGCTCAGGGGTGTCCTCAATCGATACGATCTTTTTCTCTGGTTTGATGAACAGGGAAAGCGCGTTCAGCTGTGAAGTCTTTCCTGCTCCAGTGGTTCCTGCTATCAAAGTAGATTTCTCGTGTTCGATCATGAACCAGAGATAGCTCAGTAACTGGGCGTTCTCGGTCTCGAACTCCATCATATGGACTGGCGTCAACGGATCCTCAGTGAAACGCCTGATAGTAAAGTTTGAACCCTTTCTCGCGATATCAGTGGCTAAAGTGGCCTGTACACGGGAACCATCAGGAAGCGAGCCGTCAAGCAACGGGCTGGCTACAGAGATAGATTTTCCACACCGCTGAGCCATCTTCATAACAAAGCTGTTCAGCTGCTCTGCCTCACGCCACATTACAGTAGTTTTGATAGAACCAAACTTCGGATTCCTGTGATCAACGTAGACCGGTATATCAAGTCCGTCACAGGATATATCCTCAACTTCTGTATCGTTCATCAGCGGCTGTAGCTTTCCAAGACCTACAAAATCTCTCTTCGAGTAGTATCTGATTATCTTACGTTCCCTGGTGCTCAATGAGATATCGTACTTATCTATGATATGGTCAATCTTCTCCTCAAGGTAATCCTGGGCCTCTTCTGTAGCGAGCTCCTGGAAATCCACATCAAAGCTTCTCTCAAGAATACTCTTAACCTTCTGAAGTATCTTGTTAACCCTCTGGGTTCTCTCCGGCTCTATAACCTGGTACACAAGCTCCTCCTCTCTTTCATCCCACCGGATATGCGCCCATGCGTAGACGGTCTCCCCTTCATCAGGGTCTGTAGGCGTAAGAGGATAGGTGACATCTACATCTCTAAGGCCTCTATTCTCCTCTTCATTGTCCCCCTGCTTTGGCTGAGACTGCTTTACATCTTCCTCGGAGAACTCTCCCGGCACAGGAACATTTATCCCACCCTCTTCCTCTTCCTCCTTCTGTTCAAAGTTCTCAGAATGCTTGAGTTTCTGGAGCCGGGTAATCAGATTTTGCATTCCCTGGTTCATCTTCCTTCCCTCAAATTGTAACCTTGTCTTGTTTTGAAGAGCTTAACACTTCCCGAATCTACAGCACCTCTTATCTCATCTGAAGGCCTTCCTATATTAAGCGGATTACTGAATTTCTGATTCGCAACAAATACTTTAACCCCGGATTTAGATATTGCTATCCGGTAGTCCTGGTTTCCTGCTTTTTTTGGGATTTCCACCTGTTTGAAACCTCTTTCGTTATCGGATAGATAGCTCATCTGGAGCATCGCGCTCTTTACCCTGTCAGTGGCGATCTGGATTTGCTTGCTCTGTGTGCTGTCTATCACTCCTTGATTCACCATGTTGAATGCGTGGATTACTCCAAGAGCCGCTATTAGAGTCAGGCCAAACGTAGCTGCTGATTCAAGTGCCAGGTGTTGGCCTTTTCTCAAATCTTCTCCCCTCTCACTCAAAGCTTATCTGAACTACTTTGTTGGTTCTGCTTGGGGTGCCTCTGCATGCTCCCTGGCTGATCGCTACCCTGTTATCGGTCTGATCTCCCTTGTTAGTTATCTTTACCTTGGCTGATCCTGCCGCCCTTTTCTGCCCAGCTGTCTGGAGATCTATCTTTGAGAGCTTGTGAGTGTTCTTCAAGCAAAGATTTCTGAACTCCACCCGGTAGGTGATCTCAGAGGAACCTGAACCGCCGGATGACTTAAACGCCACTATTCCGGGTTGTTCATCTCCCTTGATGCCGTAGGCTCCTGCATTCACAATTGAAGTATTCTGGAAACTATCTCCTTTAAGCAGGCTCCAGGTAAATCCCTGTTTAGCGGGTTGATCCAGCTTGTTAGTTATCTGAATGTAATCCTTCTTCTCGTTCACCTTGATATTATCCGCTTTGACGGTTACAGTTGAAGAAGCCCCTGATCCCTGCTTACTTATACTCACTATCTCGCTGTACAGGTTCGTAACATCATGTTCCGTTGATGAAACATCCTGTTTGACCTGTCTTTTATGCAACTTGGGAATACCCCAGAGATAAGCTGTACCGATACCTCCTACGACAATTCCGGTTACAAGTACTGCAGTAACAGCCTGTGTCTGACCTTTCATAGCTCTAAATAGTACTTTCCCATCGGTCAATTATAAAACAAGGTGATGAAGATAAGAGAGAAAAAGAAGACGCTAGCAACTCTTTGCGCCCGAGTTCTTTACCTCACAGACCTTCGAAGTACTGTAGTCAAAGTTGTTAGCTCTGACCTGTATTTCAACCTTCTCAAGTGCCCCAGGGAACTTAACTCCTGTCAAGCACGCGTGATGTTCACCCTTCGAAAGGACCTGTGATGCATCTGCCGTCATACACTGGTTATCGTTTGCGCTGACAGTCCATTTATCTGGAAGTGCCGTGTATGAGACAGGGTTAGGGAAGTTAGGTGGACCAAAGTACATGGAGAACTTTGATGTATTGATAGCTCTCTCTCCAGTGTTGGTAACCCTTACTTTCATCTGATTCCCTTTGCCGTAAACCGGAGTGAGCTTGAGGCTTGTATGCTGAACTTTCTTCAGCTTTCCTCCACCTCCTAGATCACCTATTAGGCCCTGGGCCTGAGTGTAAACTGTTAAACCGAGAGCAACCGTAATACCCAGAAGCAAAACAGTAGCAATAACAGGCGTAATACCCTTTCTCCGTTGAGTCAATTTGCCTAACTTGGACATATTTATGGTAATGTAACTGGTCCTTTAAATATTATTGAGAAGGATGAACAGCGGAGGAAGACAAAACTTAGTTCGGGAAAAGGAAGAAATGGAAGAAAGAAAAATATATGGAAAATATGCAGGATTAGCAGCTTTTTGCGTCCGCCTGCGTGACCTTACAGGTTGTACTTTCCTTGTACTTGAAGTTGTCCGCACTTATCTGGATCTCAACTTTCTCAAGAGTATCCGGGAACTTTACACCCGTTGCACACTCCTCATAATCTCCCTTTGAAAGTACTGTCGTAAGATCTGCACACTTGTTGCCACCACCAACCTTCCAGCCAGATGGTAACGCGGCATAGGAGACAGGATTTGGGAAGTTAGGCGGACCAAACATCATAGAGAACTTTGAGATGTTGACCGCTCTATCTCCAGTATTCGTAATCCTTACTTTGATCTCCTTCCCTCCACTACCCGTACTCTTCGAGAAAACCGGGGTAAGCTGGAGTTCCGTGTCCTGAGCCTTCTTCAGTTTACCTGTATCTGCGCCACCAGAGATCATCCCCTGGGCCTGAGTGTAAACTGTTAAACCGATAGCAACCGTAATACCCAGAAGCAAAACAGTAGCAATAACAGGCGTAATACCCTTCTTAGAGCCGAAAGAGCCAATGCTGAATTTCATGTATTTTAGTAATCATCCCTTACTTAAATATCAACAGGATGAACTTCCGTCGTTGTAACAGTAGATAGCGGACTTGGTATCGTAAGGTCCGACGACTTCAATCTTTGTGGAGTTCTGATACGCCGGGAATGTCTCAGAGGTGTTAACAGTTACAACGCCTCCAGCACCGAGAACTTTAATGTCTGAAAGGAATTTCCAGTCATATGTAGGCCTTCCACCTGCGTAAACAGAGAAAACACTGTCCGACTTGTTTATCGGTAATGCGGTTTTTCCTTTATTCCTTACACGGACGATGATGTAGCCTCCTTGATTATAGCCTGTTTCAATTGAGAGATCTGCATTCGGATGTCCGCTGTTCACGGCGTCCTGTCCTCTATCCTGAACTCTCTTGAAAGAATCCTGCATGAAAACTGCAGCGGTCGCGACCGTAGATAAAGCAATTCCAATCAAAAGAGCTGTTGCGACAACGGGAGTAACTCCCTTTCTATTCATTGGAACTCCTATCTTGGTTAAACCGCTCCTTCAACTTTTCCATGCGGCTATCGTTACTGCCGCCCATCTGATCCAGGCTTTCATTTCCTCCCTGAGACTGAGATGCCTGCCTTCTGCTACCGCCCATATTCAGATCCTGAGATGCTGACTGCTGCTGACCCCCGGACTGCGTCTGCTGACGGTTCTGAGAAGCACTCTGACCAGTCCTTACAGAACCTTTGTTACCTGCGGCATAGGCCCTTCTAAGACTGTTGTTGATGTTGTTGAGGTTCTCAATGACCTGCTGATTGGACTCCTTAATATCATCAGCAACACCCTGCATCTGGTTGCCTATTGCATCAGCAACCCTCTGCTCCATGTCACTGACCATCTCGCCCTCCATATCCATCTCGGAGGCCTCGGTCAGGAGATCCATGAACTCGTTCATATTATCCACTACTTCATCCATCTTATGGGTAAGATCTTCAACGGAGTTCTTCAGCTCATGAGTCGACTCTGTCATATCGTTGACAATCTTCTGGTTCGACTTCATGATATCAATGACGTCACGAATCATATCGTCATTCGCTACAGAGGCCTGACCTCCGCCTCCCTGTTGATTCTGAGTCTGCTGTTGAATCTCATCAACACGTCTTTCAAGCTTTCTGAGAGGGCCTATGGGTACAACCTCGTAGTCATCATCTCCTCCGTCTAGTTCGACCTCGTCTCTATCAGACATAGATTATAACCTCTTCTAGCACTGAATTACCACTGCCGGTATTTATAACCAATGATTTAGTATAGAAGGAAAAGAGAAATTGAAGATGGAGAAGAGGCCTTCAAGAGGGAGAAACCCGCCGCATGTCCCTCCATCCGAAACCTGAAGTTTCTGGGAATAGAAGGCCTCTACATCATGCCGCCCATCCCGCCCATGCCTCCTCCAGGCATTCCGCCGGAAGGTGGGCCTCCTGCCGCTCCACCAGCGTCTCCATCGCTGTCAAATCCTGACGCGGAGATAACGTCGTCGATACGGAGGATCATCTCCGAGGCCTCTGAAGCGGACTGTACTGCCTGGGTCTTGATCTGCTTCGGCTCAACGACTCCTTTGTCGAAAAGCTTCTCGCTCTTGCCCGAGGTAACGTCGATGCCGCTCCAGACATCTCCTGAATCGTGCTTGTTCCTGAGATCTACCAGTGTGTCGATCGGATCGAAGCCTGCGTTTTCTGCGAGCGTTCTAGGAACTACTTCCAGTGCATCAGCGAATGCGTTTATAGCGAGCTGTTCTCTTCCACCGATGGAGTCGGCGTAGTCTCTGAGTTCCTGTGCAAGCTCTACTTCTGTTGCGCCTCCTCCGCCGACTACCTGTCCGTTTCTCAGTGCGGAGGATACGCCGCCGATAGCATCTTCCATAGCACGTTCGATCTCGTCCACAACATGTTCTGTCCCCCCTCTTACAAGGATGGAGACGGATTCAGCTTCCGGACAGTCCTGGACGAAAGTCATATTATTGCCTCCGACTGTTCTCTGCTCGACGCTTCCAGCGTTTCCCAGATCTGAGGCCTCTATGTCCTGGATGTTCGTTACGATGCTTGCTCCTGTAGCGTTGGAAAGCTTCTTGAGATCAGAGGTTGACACTCTTCTGATCGCGAGGATTCCCTTCTTCGCCAGGTAGTGCTGTGCCATGTCATCAATGCCTTTCTGGCAGAGGACTACATCGGCTCCAGCGTCATCCAAGGCCTGGACCATTTCTTTGAGTTGGGCTTCTTCCTGCTCAACAAAGTTCTTCATCTGTGTAGGATCTGAGATGTTGATCTCTGCATCGGTTTCAGTCTCCTTGACCTCTATAGGACTGTTCAGGAGTGCGATATCTGCATCAGAGACGTTGTCCGGCATGTCGCCGTGAACTTTCTCCTTGTCAAGGATGACCCCCTGCACAAGTTCCGTCTCCTCTACTGAACCGCCCTCACTCTTCTCCAGTTTGATAGCATCCCGGTCGATAACGATCTCGCCGCTTCTCTCCTCAGCTACCTGATTCACTGCATCTACAGCGATCTCAGCAAGGTAATCCCGGGCTGATTCAGCCGATTTACCTGTCATAGCGGTCATGGCAACCTTCTGGAGCGTATCCAGGTCTTCAAGACTGACATCCTCGGAGATGTCGTCCAGAACTTCCGTGGACTTCTCCCTTGCCTTCCTGTAACCTTTCGTGATCACGGTTGGATGGATCTCCTGATCTAACAGGTCTTCCGCCTGTTTCAGTAGTTCTCCAGCCAGGACTACTGCTGTAGTTGTTCCATCGCCGACCTCTTCTTCCTGGGTCTGTGCAACCTCCACCATCATCTGGGCTGCAGGATGCTGGAGATCCATCTCCTCAAGTATAGTTACACCGTCGTTCGTCACCACCAGATCGCCGACAGAATCGACCATCATCTTGTCCATACCCTTCGGACCTAACGTGGTCCTGACGGCCTTAGCAACCGACTTACACGCATTAATATTGTTCTCCTGAGCATCTTCTCCGGTTTGACGTTCCGCATCTTCCGACAT
>JBDGSM010000012.1:0-10655 GCA_042217545.1 Candidatus Nanohalobium sp.
AATGCTCCTCCGCCTACGATGAATACGCCGGCGATGAGTAGGAGGCCTATGTTGGAGATTATCATGGGTGTTGTGAGGTTTCCTCTGTAGGCCTGTGTGAGGAGGATTATGATTGCTGTTCCTGCTACTGCGAGGCCTACTGCGTTGCGGATTTCGCTGTCGTCTGAGAGGAAGTTTTTCACGTTTTGTTTCTGGGAGTTTTTCAGGGAAAAAGGCCTTTGATTAGATCTGGTTCAGACCTGAAACAATTTTTTAAATGTTGTGACTATTGGATAACTATGACAGAGGATGAGTATGGTAGTTTGCCGGATCCGCTGGAACGTTCGAGTTACGAGGAGGTTTCTTCGGAGGATTTTGTAGGCCTTGAGCACACCCAGGAGTTTGTGGACAAGGTTGCTACGTATATGAATAATCTTGATTATTTCCAAGAGCATGATGCGGAGTTTCCGAGCGGTGTCGTGTTCGTCGGTAAACGTGGTACGGGAAAGACCATGATGTCGCGTTATGCTGCGACCGAGACCGATGGTGCTTTCGTCGATGCCCAGCAGTTTGACTGGAACGATAGAAGTCCTACTCATGAGGTCGATGAGGTCTATGAGGCCGCTACACAACATTACGAGGATACTGGAGAGCCTGTGATGCTTTTCCAGGACGAGTTCGATGATGTTTTCGATATTAACGGCCATGGTAAGAGCGATCAGGCGACGAAGCTTATGCAACAGCTTTCCGGTGCTGAGGGTTCGAGTTCTCCAGGAGTGTTTTTCATGGGTACGGCCAACGAGATTCCTCCGGACAACGATGATTCGGGTCGTGCGCTTTTCAGGAAGGGCCGTCTTGAGGCCTATCACTTTGCGACTCCTTCACAGGAACAGAGACAGGATTTGATCGATCACTACGTCGATGAGAAATACGACAGCCATGATGTAGATGCCGAGGCTCTTTCTATGATGTTTAACGACGGTGCTACGCCGGCGGAGATCGAGGCCCTGGTCAACCAGGCCTATACCAACGCTGTTATGAGAGGCCTTGAAAACGGTGGCGGCGACCCTACAGTTACTACAGAGGATCTGGCCAGTGAACTGGTTCAGGATAGACTGAAGCAGAAAAACGATGTCACCCGTTCCGAGGAAGAGAGGGAAAAGACTGCGGTACATGAGGCCGGTCATTACCATGTGGCGGACGAGGTCGGTATCGGTACGCCTATCGTTACGATCGAACCCCAGATCGAGTCTCTGGGCCAGACATACCTTGTTGACCCGGATTCGAGCATGGATTTCAACAAGGCCCTGGATTATGGAGCAGCCATGGTAGGAGGATACGTCGCCGAGAGAAGAAACGGTTACGATCCTATGGGAGGCCTTGCCGGAGATCTCAAGAAACTTGATAACCTGGCCGGCCAGGCGGAAAAAGTCATGGATATAGACAGTTTCTACCAGACATATGTTGATGGTGATACGGATAGAAACGTAGAACCGGTTCTAAACCGTGATGAACTGGAAAAGATGCAGAGAAAAATGGGTATGGAAGACTCCGAGATGGAACAGATCTTAGGAACCCTTGATATACTCAACTCCGCGGACAGAGGAAAGATCCCTCTCGGAGCCGGTGCATTCAAGGCCTCGGCACTTCAGAGAGCAGACGAAATCCTCGAGGAAAAGGAATATTCAGGCCAGTTCCAACAGACCGTCGATACGCTTGTAGATGAAGAAACCGTTATGGGCCGGGAACTTCCGTAAAAAAACCACATCTGCTTTCAATCCCTTTTTTCTAGATAACCTGTTAAACTGTTGTTGTGGACCACGAAATCAAAGAATTTCTCCAAGTAAAAGAATCTTCGAGGGCGAAAAGGCCTAAACTGAGGTACAGTAAAGGCAGGTTTACAGCAGTCATTCCACAGGGCCTTGATATAAACGTGGATGAAGTAATCGAGGACAATCTTGAGTGGTTTGAGTCGTACATGAGTGAGGCCCGGAGGTACCGTGAGCAGGTTCCGGACAGGAGTTTCGAGAGAGGTGAAAAGTTCTCCGTTCTCGGCGATGTGAAGGAGGTCGTTGTCGAGAAGAGGAGGTCGAACAGAGTTGGCGATGATATCTTCCTGGCGGAGCATCTTGTAGCTCAGACCGGTCTGAAGGATCAACTGCAGAAAGCTCTGAGATCTTTTGCGAGAGACAAATTTGAGGAGAAGGCCTCCAGATACGTGGAGGAAATCGACGGGGATTTCGACAGGATCTTTGTCAGGGATCAGGAGACACGGTGGGGTTCGTGTTCGTCGAAGAACAACCTGAACTTCAACTGGCGTCTGGTTTTAGGGCCTGAGAAAGTGGTCGATTACGTTGTGGTACATGAACTGGTGCATCTCGAGATAGACGATCACGGCGAGGCCTTCCATGAAAGAGTTACGGAGGTCCTACCTGAGGCCTCTGAAGCGAAGAAATGGCTGGAGGAGAACGGTGCCAGACTGGAGTTCCTGAACAGTCCACTGAAAAGACCATGAAAAACTTTAAATGTGTCACTAACAAATGGTAACAATATGACTGATCGGTTGAAGCACATCGGGGAACCTGTACTTACTCCCGATGTGGCTGACTGGGGTGGCAAAGGAGCCAATCTGATGGAGCTGGCGCAGTTCAACCAGGTTCCACCAGGCTTCGTAGTCAACTCTGAGGCCTATGACCGTTTCACCGATCAGCAGGAGATAAGGAACCTTGAATGGATAGACGAGGGAGACGTCGATATCGAATGGATTCAGTCCCATCCGGACACAGAACTCAGCGAGGTTCAGAACACTACCAGGGACGTTTTTCTGAACAATGAACTACCTGAGGCCTACAGGAACGAGATCGCTTCAGCAGTCCAGGAATACGATGGAGGAATGATGACCAGAAGCTCCGCGGTAAACGAGGACGGGGATGAGAACTCTGGCGCTGGAAGGCTGGAGAGCTTCGGGCCTCGTGAAGACGTACCAGGTATTCTTGACGGTACGAAGGAGGTCTTCGCTTCTGCCTTCGATGAGAAGGCGATAAACTACCTGATGGAGAACGACATGGACAGCTTCGGAGGAGTAGCTGTTGTGGTCCAGGAAGCCATCGACCCGCAGTTCGGAGGAGTCATCTACAGCTCAGATCCCAACGGAGACCCGAACGAGGTCTACATGGAGGTAAACGAGACTCCATGGCAGGTAGTAGACGACGATATCAGAGATGTAATCCATGTGGATAAAGATGATATACCTTCGGGAAGAAGCGAGGGAGGCAGCTTCAGGCACAAGAACAACGAAAACCCTGAAGAAGGCCCTCTGGCAGATCCTGAACAGATAATGGAGGCCGCAGGAACAGCATCAGATATAGAGGACCTGTACGATTCACCTATGGACGTAGAGTTCGCTGTGGACCAGGGAGGTGAACTCTACATCCTGCAGGGAAGGCCTATCACGGTTGAAGGCTACGATCAGCCCGAGTTCGACATCCCTGGAGATATCAGATACGATCAGGACGATGTCCTTGCGGAGACAGGTATCGTGAGGAACGCTGGAGTACTTGAGGACGTTCCAGCGGTCGTAGTCGATGAGGCAGACTCCGGCGGAGGTTACCAGGCAGAAGGCGAGCTCGCAGATTACAACGATCAGTTTGATGACGGATACGTTGTCGTTACACCTGTGATGAACGAGGATATCGAGAACAGGACCGGGAACGCTCTAGGCCTTGTGGCGAGCGAGGGAGGGAAGACAAGCCACGCGTCGACGGTCGCGGATGAAAACGGTTTGCTTTACATGGGCGCTCTTGAATCACAGCCACAGGAACACCTGGAGCACGGAGACCCTGTCTACATGGCAGTCAACGGGCACGAAGGAGTCTTCTCGAGAGGTGAGAACTACTAGATGTCCGTTCAGGAAGTAAACGCACCAGATACAGAGAACAGGGATCAGGAGGCTTACAGGCCTCGAAGCGCCGAAGATCTCGAGGAAGTGATCTCGAGGATGGAATCAGTGAGTTCCGAGGACGAGATGGAGGCAGTCAGGGAGATCAGCGAACTTGTCGACGATGAGCTGCGTACGGGAGCGAACAGTGTAAACATCCATGCTGATGCACCTATCAGATCGTTGAACAATCCTGAGGAGAACACTGTCCTGATGGAGGATCAGGAGGGACAGGTAGTGGGGGAGGAATACTTTGTGGGGCAGAACCTGCCTGGTTTCCAGGACGTGGGAAACATCAAGTGGTGGACGGTGATGGACGACGATTCCTACCGTGAGGAGACCAGAGGCGGTGGGAGAGAGCACCTACAGCTGAACAACGAGGGCGAAATACATGATTACAGGGTGGAGCTGGACGGTGAACCTCTGGAAGGCGATGAAGTTCAGAGGCTGGCGAGAAACCTGAGGATCAGATCACAGAGAGAAGTAACCACAGAGAACAGTATCCCGGAACACGTCCTCAGGTACGGTTCGAAGGAGGAAGTCCTGGAGAACGAGGACATGAGTGAGGAAGAGTACCAGAAGCAGCTGCGTGAGGCCCTGAACCACGGTTTCATCGACGAAGACGGCGATCTCACGTTGAAGGGATGGACGGTCGGAACCAACCTTAATGCGAGAGACCTTAGACAGATCGACGACCTGAACCACGGGAACGACATCGTTGACTTCCAGGATGATTCGTTTACAGGCCTTGACCTGGAACCTGCACAGTTAGGTGCAAGAGCCCGCGTTGAATTCAGTAATGAATACCTGGGGGACTTCAGAACAGAGGCTGAAAGAGGTACGATAGACCTCCGTGAAGAGGAAAGGTTCCCCGAGGAAGTGCGTGAGTTCATGGAGGAGTACGGATGGGCCGGTTTCTCGACTGACGCCTCGCCACGTGAAAGGCAGGAGGTCAGTGAGGAGATCAGGTTATCGGAGTACCTCCGTGATATCGAGGACTCGGCTGTGAACGTGGAAGGAGATAGGTTGAGGATCAGAAACGATGATGTCAGCAACCGCATCTTCTCGAACCTCCACGACTCTGCTATCGATCACAGCGACGCGGACGTGAACGTCGCGGACTACGAGGTAAATGATTACGATGTCGATGTAGAGTTGATCAAGAGTGGCGATGACGACCCTACAGGAGAGGAGGCGGAGACACCTGAAGAGCTGATCGAAGAGATAGAACAGATAGTATCGGATTCGATCGAGTTCGAATCAGGTTCAGAGCTGAAGGCCTCCATCGGATACAGGGAGCTGGGAGGCGCCAGAAGAGACCAGATGGACCGTCTGTTCAGGTACGATGACGGCATGACCACCGACTTCAGCAAAGAGTTCAGTTACAACTCCGTCGTCGACGCAGTGCTCTACACCAGGCACGGAGAAGAAATGGAGGAATTGAACGAGGGATACGATTCCGGGTTCGGTACTGTCATCCCTCACTTCGACGACGCAAGCAGTTCACTCATGCAGACCGTTCAGGAATTAGAGGAATACGGTTTCATACAGACTGAGGAGGTTGTCGAGGAGAAGGCAAAGGTCAACATCACTGCGGACGAGCTCGAGTACAGGGAGGTCGTCGATACCCTTGAAGAACTGGACGAGGTCAACTTCACCAGAACCCAGAGGATGAGCTGGCTGGAAGAGAAGAACGAAAGAGTCGATCTCGGCGATATCAGGGCAGAGATGGAGATCGTCGACGGGAACGAAGAAGAGGTCGCTGAAAGACTTCAGGACTACAGGGACGAGATAATAGATAACTACCTGGCCGGTACGGAACGAGAGGTCAAGGATGAAAGGATCCCGCAGGCCAAGAACTTCATACACAACGAACTGGAGGCAGGAGGACTGGAAAAACTGCTGCAGAAAGTGACACCTCCAGTCAGGTACGAGGACAGGGAAGAAGTCATGGACTTCGAGGACTGGAGCCAGTACCTCCTACATCCAGCGACTGAAGACATGGAAGACACAACCTACGGCAAGAACGCCTCGAAGGAACTCCTTGATGAACTCGGAGAGATGTACGAGGAAGGCCTTATAGACGGCGAAATGAAGTACAGGGAGGAATCAGACACAGAGCGCCACAGAGAAATGGTAGATCTCCCCGGAGAAGCCAGGATAGAGAATTACAGAGAGCTCGACGAAGACACCAGAGAGGAGCTTGAAGAACTTGAAAGAGAGGGATTGATCAGCATAGACGAGACCCAGTACCATCTCGATATAGATACGAGAGGAGACGGCGAAGGATACATGGAGCCCGATGAGATCCTGAATATAAACATCGAAGGCGAGATACAGTCAGCAGAACTCGAGATGGAGGACACACCTGTGGAGCTAGAAGGAGAATACGATACGACAGGAGACACGACCTACAGGGCGAACGAACAACTGAGGGAGATCGCAGAGAATCTCGATCCTATGAACTTTGGTTCAAGGCCTTACGAGGAAGTGACTGTTGAGACAGAGTTCGACTACGGACAGGAAGTACCTGTCTAGAAAGAATAATGGCGAAATTTTTACAGTAGGGCTTGGAGGGCTATTTTCTCCAAGATCAGTACAGTACCTGTGAGTAAAGTCACTGCTGTGAAGTTGAAAGCCCCATATTTTATCAGGTCTGTTCTCTTAGGGATCTCAACTTCTCTTTCTCTCTTCCTGTTCTCTTTCCTCATCTCATTGAACCATATCAAACCTGCAAGAGCCCCCACTGGAGTTAGATACGTTCCGACGTTGAGGCCTGTCAATGTGGACTGTAAGGTGATGATTCGAACTGATTCTGCCATCTCGAGTTTTGGGATGGTCTGCGCTATCAGTGCGGAGGCCGGGAGATCGTTGAAGGTGTTAACCATTAGGCCTGAGAAAGCAGTCGAGTAGACCGGTGCCAGAAAGCTGTCAAGATTGGCCTGAAACAGGGGCACCAGTTTCTGGTTGAGTAAACCGGTTTTAGAGAACTGTTGTGCGAACGTGAAGAACGACATTCCGAAAAAGAAGATGCCGTAGGGAAGCTGCTTCAGAGGCCTCTTCACAGATTTGGTGTGTTTATCTGAAAGCTGCCAGTAAGTCAGCGAGATAATTATAGCCGGGATAGCGGAGTAAAGAAGTGAAATATCCATATACGTAGTGACCGCGACCGTAGCTACGAAGAAGGCGAATATCAATAACCAGTCCCTCATCTGCGCGGTAAAATCAGGTTCGGGGTTCTCTTCAGGTATATTATACGTCTCTTTGAACTCTAGGTCTCTGAAGAAAGGCAAACTGGTTTTAGAGGCCTTTATACTCAGGTAGAGTACCCCCAGTGATGCAAGGAATGAGGTTAGTGCAGGTAAAGCCATGATAAGCATGTACTGGAAGAAGTCAAGGCCTACTGTTTCTGCAACTATGATATTTGTGGGGGATCCTATCATCAATCCCATCGAAAGAGTGTTTGCTGCTATGAACTGGCCGAGCAAAAGCAGTTTCCCGTTCTCGATCTCGGCTTCATGACATATCTCGATCATTATTGGAGTCAGTAGAAGGACCACGATATCGTTTGTCGTGAAGAAAGTGACTGCAGATGTAGCGACGAACATTGTAAGCAGAAGTCTTTTCGTATTTCCTTTGCTTTTCTCTACTCCTCTGTAGGCGATGAAGCGGAAGAACCCTGATTTTCCAAGGCCTGCTGACATAACCCCGAAGGAGAAGATCAGAGCGATAACTCCTATACGTTCGATGAACGCTGTTCTGAGAGAGGCGAACTCCACCAGTGAGATTGCAAGGCCTGTTACGAGGGCGATCACCGGAACCCAGTACTCTCTGTCGATACCGTACTTCCTCCTCAACCTCTTCTCTATCGGCAGCCTGCGGTCCATAACCACTAGGAAGATAGAGAGGACCATCAGCAGGATAAGGTAGAGGCCTTGCTCCATACACAGATACTTTAGACCCCTGAGAATTTAATTGCAGTAGTAAATAGAAGAAAAAGAAAAGGACCTCTTAGAGGCCTTTCTTCTTAGTTCAGTCTAATCGCGTCCAGGTTCTGTGGTGCTGATGTGTCGATGTTGAGGACTTTGTGGAGGGTGGATGCTAGTGAGAAGCATTTGCTCTTCTCTCCGTGGTTGGTGAGGATCTTGTTCGGAGTGCTTCTCAGGTTCTTGGAGAAGTTGATGATCTGCTGTCTGTCGCTGTGCGCGGAGAAACCTGAGACTGTGTAGGTGGATAGGTTGATCTCTGTTCTTTCTCCGTTGATCTCGACTGTGTCTGCTCCTTCCTGGATCTTTCTTCCCAGCGATCCCTCGAACTGGTAACCGACGAAGATCATGGTGTTTTTCTCTTCTTCGGCAAGGTGTTCCAGGTAGGAGAGCACCGGTCCGCCGGTGAGCGATCCTGAGGTCGTAAGGATGATGCCTGGTCCGGAGTCGTAGACTTCCTCTCTTTCTCTGTGGCTGCCGATCGTGTCTATGTTGTCCTGGAGGAAAGGACTGTTTTCCTCCTCGAAGACTTTTTTCTGGACCTTTTTCGACAGGAACTCGGGATAGGCTGTGTGTAGTGCGTTAACATCCCGGATCATGCCGTCGATGTAGACCGGGTAGTCGAAGTAGTCACGGTCCATTTCGTCCGCGAGAAGGCCCAGTACTTCCTGGCTTCTTCCTACGGCGAAGACGGGTACGATGACTTTTCCGCCTTTCTTCAGTGTCTGCTTCACTTTAGATAGGAATTTCTTGTTTGACTCGTCTCTCGGTGTCTGCTCATCGTCTCTTCCACCATAGGTGGATTCCGTGATCATTGTTTCGACACGCTGGAAGTTGGTGTCTGCCTCGCGCAGCATCTCCGTGGAGTCGTAGTTGTAGTCCCCGGTGTAGAGGATGTTGTGGAGACCTTCTCCAACGTGCAGGTGTACAAGAGAGGATCCGATGATGTGACCTGCGTTCTTCAGCGTTAAGCGCATGTCGGGCGTGATGTCGGTTACTTCTCCGTAGTCCGGTGTGATAGTACGTTTTACTGCTTTCTTGATGGCCGATGAGTCGTACGGTGCGTCGCCTCCCTCTGAATGTGCCAATCCGATGTAATCCAGAGTCAGCATGATCATCAGGTCTCTCGTAGGTTTTGTACAGTACAGTGGGCCATCGTATCCCATCTTGTAGAGGTACGGGATCATTCCGATGTGGTCCATGTGTGCGTGGCTTACGATGACTGCGTCGAGATCTCGCAGATCGAGTTCCGGTGCGTTCAGGTAGGGAAAGTTCTCCGGTGTCCCTGGTTCCGCCGAGGGATTGATACCTGCGTCCATTAGAACGTTGGATTCCTCTGTCTGTACGAGGAAGCAGCTTCTTCCGACCTGGCGGCAGCCTCCAAGGCCTGAAATCCTCACCCATTCATCTCCAACTGATTTGTCCAGGCGGATCTTCTTCCCGACGTCATGCAGGAAGTCCTTCCTGAAATCCGGGTCCTCAACTGTCAGTTCTCTGGCCCTGTCCACTACCTTGGACTGGATCGCTGGAACACGTTCGACCTGTGGAGCCCAGAGAGTTTTCTCCCTGATCTCGTCAAGGCCTTCGCCCTTGTTCCCTATAACGTTTCCAGGCTTCTCTGTTCTTATTATCATTTTTCCTAGCGAAGGCTGCATGATGATCTCGCCTAGCCCTGCCTCTTCGCCTACAAGTTCTTTTACAGTCTTCTTGGCCTTTTCAGGCTGTAGGAAAAGTTTTGATGAAGGCCTTACCTCCACTCGTTTCTTGAGGTCCGAAACTATTCTCTTCACTGTTTCAGAGTTGTTTAAGAAAAAGTCTTTGCTATCCGTATAGATGATTATATCTGATCCTTCGAATCTGATGTCGGATACAGATGCATCTGACGGTATGTACTTTTTGACGTCGTTCAATTCTTCCATAATATCAATCCTTTGATTCGCTGTAAAGTATTGCGTTAAGATGCGATAATATGAGGAAAATTAAGGAGAAGAAAGAAGAAGTTAGTTGATCAGTTTATTTTAGAACTGATTCTACTTCTTTCTCCTCGAGTACGCTGTAGCCTTCCTCTGTGATCTCTGCGACCATGATTCCGTTTCCGGAAGCTGTGTCACGCTCCATGGCAGCCTGAACTGCTCTTGTCGCGATCTTTCTTCCTTCTTCATGGTCAAGCTCATCCTCGTAGTTGTCTTCAAGGACTCCGAACGCCATCTGGCTTCCGGATCCTGTCGCCGTGAATCCTTCGTCGTGAGGCATCAGGCCTCCCGCAGGATCAAGGCTGTAAAGTATTCCTTCCCCGTCTTCCTTCAGGCCTCCGAGGATGAACTGGTTCATGAACGGCATCATCTTGTTGCCGTGGAGGATGTTGGAAAGCAGTGTTCCCGCTCCCTTCACGGAAAGCTCTTTGGTTTCAAGCTTGTGAAGCCTTAACTGGCTCTTCATGATCCTCACGATCTTCTGCGCGTCTCCTACGCTTCCGGCGATCGTAAGGCCTAGATTATCGTCAAGCTTGTAGATCTTCTTTGCGTGCTTGTTGCTGACCAGTCTACCACCTAACGCAGCACGTTTGTCAGCTGCCAGGATAACGCCTTCCTCCGTGGTAAGGCCTATCGTAGTGGTCCCGGTTTCAAACTCTTCCATATCCTTCTTCATCTGCATTTGTTCATTCATGTAGTATCACGCTCTCAGAAACCCTTTGAGCAAAAATCAACAGCTTCTACCAAGTAAATGCCTCTTCAACTTTAAATAGGTGACTT
>JBDGSM010000013.1:0-38033 GCA_042217545.1 Candidatus Nanohalobium sp.
CCTTTCCGATTTCTGAAGGTTTTTCTTTTCTGGCCTTCAGAAGTTAATCCTTTAAGCAGCGGAGCACATATCTTGTCTTATGACGGACTTTGAGCGGGCGTTGGTTAACTCCTTCAACAAGTTCTTTGAGGAGGAGGATATCAACGGTATCGCACACAGGAAGAAGCAGCACCGTTTTTCAAGCCAGTTATGCGATGTACTCGTGGATTCGAAGCATGAAACGTTTTATATTGCGATAGAGAACAAGTCAGTCAAGACATCCAGTACTAACAAGCTCTACTTTTCCCAGCACTTCTCCCACAGCAAGAACGGCCACCAGGTCGAACGTATAAGCGATTTCATCGACAGAAGCGGTAGAAACGGTTTCCTGGCGGTTGAGTTCAAGAGAGGCAGAGGGAAAGCGCGTAAGGCCTATATGGTGCCGTGGAGCAAAGTGCGTGAGGCCTATGAGGCGGGAGAGCCTGGTCTTCACCTTGATGATATACGTGAGTATCCGGAGATCTTCCGTGACTCCGAGGACTACGACCTGAAGGAGAACATGATGGAGATGTTCGTGGAGTCCGGGGCCTGAAATAGTTCTTTAAACCAGCGCTGTCAATCATTGTTTGATGGGTGAGAACGCTTTACCTGGCAGGCAGGACATGATCAACTTCCTGGCAGCATCTGCTTTACTTGGAATCTCTTTCACAGCATTCTCCGGAAGATTTACTCTAGAAAGACTTGTCCTCTACCTGGTTGCAGGCCTTATAGTCATGTTTCTCAGGGAGGGCGGTCAGAGAACGGTCGCGCACTGGATGGACTCCTACGTTGAACTGAATGTCTCCCGGGAAGGAGCGTTCCTCACATTGATGGCAGCAGTCTTTTCTGTAGTAGCGAACACACCTTTCCTGCTTCTGTTCCCGATATACACAGAGTTCTCCGGAAAGAGCTACGAGCAATGGGGCAAGGAGATAGACGCCATGTGGATGAAAAGGAAGTACTGGCTTTCCTCAGCAGGCATAATAGGCCTCTGGCTTGGATGGGGTCTCGCATACCTCTGGTCTCTGAACATTATAGCACAGGCCATCTCCCTTTTCACAATCTTCCAGCTACTGCCACTTGACTACGAGAAAATCCCTGCAGGTCCACTGGACGGGGCAACAATCCTGAGGTGGAGCGGTTTCACCTGGCTGATGATGATGGGATTCAGCATACTGATGTACGTCTTCGTCATCTAGATGTAGCGGTTTTTTATTCCAGGGAAGGCCTTGATTTTCCATGCCTCAAATAAGCGTCGGCAGGGACGACGACCTGACCGATGAATACGGTTTGAAAGGAACAGGGAAGATAGGGAAACATCTTGTAGGAGAAAACGAAGAGGCACACGGCGCAAACCCTATCAACTTCGACCTCGCCACACCACACGTCATGGGAGTCTTCGGAAAGAGAGGAACGGGAAAAAGCTACTCCCTCGGAACCATAGCCGAAGAAATACACGACGCAGACGTATCAGACAACCTTTCTACAATAATAGTCGACCCAATGGGGATATACTGGTCAATGAAAAGGCCTAACGACCGTGCAGCAACAATGCTCGAAAGATGGGACCTCAAGCCAAAGGGATACGAGATAAACATCTTCATACCGGAGGGAAAGACCCAGAGCTTCGAGGAAGACGACATGCCCTACGACGAAACATTCACACTCAACCCCGCGGAACTATCCGCAACCGAATGGGCAATGGCCTTCGACCTCGAACTCAACTCAAAGATTGGCATACTCCTCGAAAGAGTAGTAACCAAACTCGACGACAAGTTCGGCAACGAATACGGCCTGAACCAGATGATAAAGGCCCTGGACAAGTTCGACTTCGACAAAGACACCAGAAGAGCGCTGGAAAACAGGTTCCAGAACGCAAAGGACTGGGGAATCTTCGGAGAGGAAAGCACTATCGACGACTTCATGAAAAGAGGAGAGATCTCAGTCATCGACATGTCAGTATTCGGCGAAATGAGCTCTGGATGGTCGGTAAGAAGCCTCGTAGTAGGCCTCCTCGCCAAAAGAGTGCTCAGGCAGAGAATGGCAGCCAGAAGAATGGAGGAACTCAACGAGATGCAGGGCCTCTCACAGAACGAAATGCCTATAGTATGGATGCTAATCGACGAAGCACACCAGTTCATACCCGACAAAGGAAGGACGCCAGCAACCAAACCACTCCTGAGATGGGTGAAGATCGGAAGAGAACCAGGAGTTTCTCTAGCACTATGTACACAGCAGCCGAACAAACTGAACTCCAACGCATTAAGCCAGTGCGACGTAATACTTTCACACCGCCTGACAGCGAAGGAGGACATCCAGGCCCTCGGAGAGATCATGCAGAGCTACATGAGACACGACATCGGCCACTACATTGACGCACTGCCGGACAGGCCTGGAACAGGCATCCTGCTTGACGACAACTCGGAGAGAGTCTTCCCGATCCAGATGAGACCTCGAAGAAGCTGGCACGCCGGAGGAACACCGGACGCATTCGAAGACTGATTCCGAAAGCTTAAGGCCTTCCACACGCAATTTTTCTAACAAAGGGATTCCTGAAGTGATACTGGACAAATACTTCGGTAAAGAAGTGATGAACGGTGTCTACCAGATCGTTACGGCACCACTCAGCCATCCAGACATGATCCCGACCTTGCTCCCACTTATCCTCGGAGGAGTCGTCCTCGAACTCTACTTCGGCAAGTACACCGAAGAAAACCTGGGCTGGAACTCATCAGTCTCCAACTCCGTAATCTGGATATCAACAGGCATCACATTAATACTGACCGCGAACCTCACAACTATCTGGGGAAAAGGCGTCTCATACTTCCTCATAGGCCTGGGTCTCTTCACAGGGTACATGAACTTCTTCCATAAATGGAACCCGACAGTCGCATTCATAGCCTCCTCCTCCGGCGTCGTATACTCCATAGCCTACGTATCAGTAGTCATGATAAAATCAGGGATGCCTCTCAACCAGACAACGATCCAGTCAGCAGCCCTCGCACTCATAGGCATAGGAATCTGCTTCCACCTCATAAAATTCATAGAACCGTCGAAGAAAGACTTATTCGGCATGGAAGGCTCCCGGATCTGAAAAGGCCTCCAGTCAGTTTATCAAAATTCAACTCCCTAAAATTTTGTGTGACACAGCTACTGAAAACCGACGTACTGGAATCCAGGGCCTACCAAGAAGTCATCGCAGCATCAGCATCCAACAAGAACACGTTAGTAGTGCTGCCGACAGGCCTCGGAAAAACAGTAATAGCCGCCATGGTGGCATCACAGAAACTGAAAAATGGGAAAGTCCTCTTCATGGCGCCGACAAAACCGCTGGTCGAACAGCATCTCAAAGAATTCGACACGCTTCTCAACGTCGACAAAAGCCAGATGCAGATCATGACCGGAGAGACAAGGCCTGACAAACGTTACGAGCTCTGGCAGGAGAAAAAAATCTTCTTCGGAACACCACAGGTCGTCGAAAACGATATAATCGCAGGAGAAGTACCGACCGAAGATTTCGCATTGACAATCTTCGACGAGGCGCACAGAGGAACAGGAGAGTACAGCTACGTCTTCATCAGCGAGAAAATGAACAGCCAGAAACTGGCGCTGACAGCATCTCCCGGCGGATCCAAGGAAAAAATCATGGAGGTCGCTGGAAACCTGGAGATAAACAACTTCGAGGTCAGAACGGAAGACGACCCGGATGTAGAACCGTACATCCAGGACAAGGAGGTAAACTGGAACTACGTATCCCTCGACAACAGGTTCGAAAAAGCCAAGGAAGACCTGGAAGAAGCCAAGAGAGAACAACTCAAAGAACTGAAACGGCTCGACCAGATAAACTCCATAAACAACGTCAAGAAGACCGACCTGCTCAACTTAAGAGGAAAACTCGGCTCAAAACTCTCCAACACAGATGACCCAAAACTATACAGCGCGATATCACGGGTAGCCACCGCACTCAAAATCTCACAGGCACTGGAACTTCTCGAAACACAGGGAGTCAGCCAGGCCTACGAATACATGCGAGGCCTCGAAAACGACGACTCGAAAGCCGCCAAACGCGCGGTCGATCACGAAAAATTCGTCAAAGCAAGAGGCATGATCGAACACCTCAAAAAGAAAGGAGAGGAACACCCCAAGATCGACAAGCTGCGAGAAATACTCAACGACAAGGCCTCGGATGAAAAAGCCATAGTCTTCACAGAGTACCGCTCCTCATGCGACGCAATAACAGAGGATCTTAACTCCTCCGGCTTCAACTCGGTCAAGTTCATCGGCCAGCAGGGAGACGACGGCATGACCCAGAACAAGCAGGCAGAAGTGCTCCAGGCCTTTGAAGACGACAAGTACGACGTCCTTGTATCTACAAGCATCGGCGAGGAAGGCCTTGACATCCCGGCGGTGGACTACGTAATCTTCTATGAGCCAGTGCCTTCCGGCATCCGTGACATCCAGCGTGCGGGGAGGACAGGCCGCCAGGAATCAGGTAAAGTTGTGGTCCTGATCGCGGAGAACACCAGGGATGAAGGATACTACTGGAGTGCACACCACAAAAAGAAGAAAATGAAGAAAGTACTAAACGAACTTAAGGGCGAGACCCCGGATATGGCAGCAGAGAAAGAAGAAAACGAAAACGGTCAGAAGACCCTGGCTGACGGCTTCGACAGTGAAAAGGGAGAGAAAGATGAGAAGATCGCAGATCCTACGGAAGAGGAAGAGCTCGTGGTCTACGCAGATGACAGGGAGAACAAGGTGGCGAAGGAGCTCTCCCGGATGGATACGGTCGTGAAGAAGAAGAGGCTTGAAGTCGCGGACTTCCTCGTCTCGGAGAGGACTGCGATCGAGAGGAAGGAAGCGAAGGACTTCGTGGATTCTATAATAGACAACAGGATGTTCGAGCAGATCCAGTCGCTCCATCAGTTCGAGAACCCTGTCCTCATCATAGAAGGAAAGGACCTGTACTCCCACAGAGACATACACCCCAACGCCATACGCGGCGCCCTCGCATCAATCGCCATCGACCACAGCATCAGCATACTCTGGAGCAACGAAATCAAAGGAACAGCCGAACTACTCCAGTCATTGGCGAAGCGGGAGCAGGAAGAAAACAAGGAAGAAGTCGCGGTCAGAGGCGGAAAAAGCCCGAAGACGGAGAAAGAACTCCAGGAATTCGTAGTAGCAGGCCTCCCTGACGTGAACACCAAGATCGCAAGAAGACTACTGAAACAGTTCGAAACCATACAGAACGTCCTAACCGCCTCAGAGGAAGATCTCAAGGAAGTCGAGGGAATCGGCGGCAAAAAAGCAGAATCAATACGGGAACTCGTAGAAAAAAAGTATGAGTAAAAAGAAGAAGGCCCTGATAGTCGGGATCGACCCGGGAAGCACCTCAGCAGTCGCAGCAGTCGACCTCGACGGCGAAATAGAACTTCTGGAAAGCGGGAAAAACTTCCCGTCCAGCGAAATAATAGAGAGGATAGTAAAAGTCGGAAGGCCTGTAGTCATCGCCTCAGATAAAGGTAAAACTCCTTCAACTGTCCAGGACATCGGTTCCTCCCTCGGCGCGGAAATCTTCGAACCGGATGAAGACCTGGACTCACAGAGAAAGAAAGAACTGGGTAAAGGAGCGAACGACCACGAGAAAGACGCAGTAGCCTCCGCAGTATACGCGTACAACAGTCTGCAGCGGGAGATAAGGAAGATAGAGAAATACAAGGACAAACTCGATATCGAGAGGCCTGAAGTCGCGAAGAGATACTTCTCCGACAGGCCTCTCGAACCTGAAGAAGAGGAAAACGAGGAAGAACATGTCGAAGAAGCTGAAGAAAGCTCTGAAGTCGAAAAGGACAGGGAAAAACAGCGTTTGAACCGGAAAATCCAGAACCTCGAGGAACAGGTCGATGCACTGAAATCGGAGCTGGGAGAGGAAAGAAGAGACAGGAAAAAACTTAGGCAGAAGTACGAGGATCTCCGGGAGGGTAAACTGGATGAAATCGTTGAACAGCAGGAGATCAGGAAGAGAGAAGGCATCATCAAGGACAAGAACCGTGAGATCGGTGAACTTGAGGAAGAACTGGAAAACGCCGAGATCAGGGAGAGACAGTACCGAGAAGCAATCAAGGCCCTGAAAGAAGGCGCAGAAGTAATCCCTGTGATCGACGAAAGAACTGAAGAGATACCTGAAAAAGCAGTAACCCGTTCAGAGGAGTTCGGGGAAAAACTGAGGAAGAAAGGATTCAACGTCCACAGAACAGAGGATATAGAAGGCGTGGAACTCAAAGACCATTTCATAGCCCATGAATTCCCCGAGAACGCAGAAAACTTCGAAGAGATCATAAAAGAATACAGAGAATCCCGATGAAGATCCTGCCCCACTTCTTCAAACAGGACGGCCTCAACGAAAGACAGCAAAACCTCTACGAGACTCTCGAGTTCCTATCCAAACTCCTGTTCGCCGGAATCTTCTTCCAGGCAATCCTGTTCATCTACCCAGATACCACGGGAATTCAGTCCCTGCTCGCTACGATAAGCGCCACGCTCACAGACCCGTTCTTAAAGGCCTCGCTTGGACACTCCGGCATCAAGGTAACAGCCGGAAACGTCAACTACGTAATATCACAGGACTGCATAGGCTGGAAATCAGTCTCTGCGTTCACAGCCCTGATCTTTGCCTCATCAGACAGATTCAGAGACCACATAAAACCTCTCGTCGCAGGCTCCCTCCTGATTCTTCTGGCAAACATCTTCAGAATAGTCACAACTATAGCTTTGAGCCACAGAGGCCTGATCTCCTTCAACGTGATACATGACTTCCTCTGGAAATGGAGCCTGACATTTATCGTATTCCTACTCTGGATAATCTGGTACGAAGACCTGATAACTCCTGAAGACCTGTCCTGGAAAGGCCTATCCGATAAAATACGGTTCTAGAAGAGGTGAAGGAGTAGAGGCACTCCTGCTCCGATCATGTCGGTCAGAAGAAGTGCAACAGGGAAAACAGGCATGAAACGGATGCCTTCCTTGACCTCTACTTCATCGGTATCGAGATCATCTATTTCCTCCTCCGTTATGCCCTCTATCACGTCTCCCTGGTCAGCTACTACCTCACCGCCTTCAAGATCCTCTACAGCAACTGTTTTAGTCATCTCAGTATCTTCAAGCACCTTCAGGAATGGGTAGAGGAAAATTACGAGCAGGAGAGAGGCGAAGTACGTGTAAGGATTCATCCCCATGTAGGACACGTAGCCGGCTAACGCGGAAGCACCAATTATCTCAAGGACGATCTTCAACCTATCACCCGAGATCCTGCCTCTAACCCTGCCCATGAAGCCCTCAGAGCTGTAGGCCTTGGACGCGGCAAAAGCTATCGTGTAAAGAAGGCCTATAATCATCATATTAACCAGGAAGTTCAATGGAAACATTATACCAGGTCCTGACATGGCGTAAGGTGCTGCAAAACCTACGACAGTAAGGCCCATGGCGTCTGCACCGCCCCACATACCCTGGAAGTAGGCGAACCAGCCGTAAGCTGCAAAGACGAGGCCTGTCACCGCCATCCAGATCATCGGCGTCCATGAGGAGACCTGAAAACTGTAGGCTGCGTGAAGCAGTAGGCCTCCACCGATCCCTATCCAGGCCGGAAGATCAGGTACGTCACCCTTCTCCGAGAATACATCAAACAGCGAGTTGATTAACAACACGGAGAAGGCCAGTAAGTGGGACAGAAGCAAGTACATAACAGAGTTTAAAACCAGTCGCAGTTAAAACTGTATTGTTAAGATGCCGGAGAACTGGGAGAATCTTGTTATCGAAACCGGGGTTGACACTGTTCTGGGATACCTCGCAGAAAACGGAGAAGCATCAGTATCAGAGATATCAAAGGAAGCAGGTATCGATCAGGACCGGATAAAGGACTGGGCGGACGCCCTCGAACAGGAAGGCCTAATCGGCAAGAACTACACCATCAGATCAGGTCTCGTCCTGGAGTACAACGAGGAAAACATCGAAGAGATCAAGAAAAAACGGGACAAAGTTCACAGCGACCTGAAAGACAAGTCCAGCAAGATACAGAAACACGCGGAGAAGAAAAGCAAACAGATAGACCAGATCAGGGACCAGCTGGAGAAGACCGCCATGGACATGGAAGCCGAGGAACTCAAGGAGGAATCCATAGACCAGAGAATAGAAGAACTTGAACAACTCCAGCAACAGCTCGACGAACACATGGAACAGTTCGAAGACGACAGGATCAAGACAGAAGCACTGAGCCTGATGCAGGACATCGACGAAGTAATAGACGAAATCGACCAGGCAGACGCAGACATAGACTACGAAAAAGAAGAACACGACATCAGAAGAAAAGTAAAGGCCTTCCAGAACCTGCACGAAAAAATAGAACAAAACGAAAGAGAAAAATATGGTTCAGAGGAAGAAAAAGAAGAAGACGAGGAAGAAGCTGAAAGCAAACTGACCTCCATAAAATCCAAGGTACCATTCAAACTCCCTCCGATACCACCATTCAAATCCTCAGGAAGCAAACCGGAAGAAAACGAAGACGAGAAACAGGAGGCCTCAGAAGAAAAAGAACAGAGCCTGGTGGAAGAAGAAACATCCGGAAAGGAAAATGAAGAACAGGATGAGGCCGGTGAAGAGGAGCAGGACAGCGAAAATAAGGATACAGAAGAGGACGGAGACGAAGAGGGTAGGGAAGAAAGCTTCGAGGAAAGAGATGAGCCCTCTGAAGACGAGGACACTGAAGCAGATGAGATCCAGCAGATAGTGGAACAGGCCTCACAGGAAGACGAGGAAGATCAGGATCAGAAGTCCTCAGAAGATGAACCAGTAGAAGAGCAGGAGGAAGAGGAGCGGGACAGCGAAAATAAGGATACAGAAGAGGAAGAAAAAACCGGTGAAACTGCAGAGCAGGCCTCCGAGGCAGAGGATCAGGGTTCAAGCATAATAGAAACTGATTCTGTGAGCGAGGAATCGGAATCGGAAAGAGAGGATGGGGAAGAAGGATCCGAGAACGAAGCTTCTTCGATCATCTCAGGCGGAAGCTCCAGCAGCGAAAGCACTGATGAGACCTCGAACACCGTTGAAGACGATGAAAAAGGTGAAAAAGAGGAGAATAGTTCCGGGGACTCTTCCATAATCTCCTCCGGCCAGGATAGCTCCAGTGAAAACGAGGAAGAGCAGGAGGAGCAGGAACAAGAAGAATCCCGTGAAGGAGAAACCTCCGGAAAGGAAAATGAAGAACAGGATGAAGAAGACAGAGAGGCGCAGGAAAACGAAGATGAAGATGGAAACGATGAAAACTCCGAAGAAGATGTTGAGGCCTCGGATCAGGAAACAGGCAGCGAACCCGAAGCGGAAATGGATTACGAACAGATTTTAAATGATCATGTTGAGAAAGCATCGGAGTTCAGGATCGAAGACCTGGACGATCCGGACTACGAGGCCCTGCTGGAGTTCGAGAAAAACCATAAAGACAGGAAAACCATGAAAGAGTTCCTTGAGGAGAAGATAGACGATGAGTGACGACGAAGAGGAGCTCGAGATAGAGGAGAAGATAGAGCAGAACCTTGCGGAGATAGAGGAGGCCTCAGAATCTTCCGGAGAAGAGGAAAAAGAGGAAGAGGCCTCTGAAGAAGATCAGGGAGAAGCCTCGGAGGATCAAGATGTTGAAGACGTTTCTGAAGAGGAGTTCGATATAGTTGAATCGGCAGATGAAGGGGAGGATGAGGACGAAAGCTCCGAAGACGGAGAAGAAGATGATTTCAGTGTCGTGGAGTCAGGAACTGACGCAGAGGAGGATCGAGACGACCAGGTCGAAGAAGAGAGCGACGAGGCTGGCTCCGAGGAGGAATTCGATCTTGTAGAATCCGATGACTACGACGAGAAAGAAGATGACGAGGACGAAGAGGAGGAAACGGCTGAAGATGATGTCGAATCTGAAGAGGAAGGATCTGGCTCAAGTATAATCGAAAGCAGCTCCATAGACGATATAGAAGAAGAGGAAGAAGACGGTGAGGCCTCTGAAGAAGGTGAATCGGATGATGAAACCGACTCCGAGGATGAGGAAGAAGATGAGATTGAAGGCCTTGAAGGAGATGAGATCCCTGAAGAGGTTGAGATAGATGGAGGAAAAAATGAGATAGAGGTTGAAGATGCTGAGGACGAAGAAATACCTGAGGAGGACAACGAGAACGTTGAATATGGTGAGCCACCTCTTGACGAGGTCCACCAAACCTACAAGGTAGATGCCGACCAGGTACCTGCTAAGATCATGATCGGAGATAAGAAAGATGAGTATGTTCCGATTTACTATATTAACAGGCCTCAAATCAGTCTGGGTACGGAGGCCTTTGTGCAGAATGTTAAGCAACGTGTTATTAACAGTGTTGAGTTGACAAGAGATGAGTTCACGGATTCTGATGAGGTTGGAAAGGTTAAGCAGAAGTTCAGTGAGGAGGTAAGAACTCAGCTTGAGGACCTTCTGCCTGACTCCGATGAGAGGGCGCGTCAGATCCTTACAGGTAATCTTATCCATGACATGGTGGGTCTTGGGGACATAGAGATCCTTTTGAATGATCCAAGGCTAGAAGAACTGGTTGTCAACAGTGCTGACGAGCCTACGTGGGTTTATCACCAGGAACACGGCTGGTTGAAGTCCAATCTCACTTTCAAGGATGAAGAGGAGATCTACAATTACTCCTCGGAGATCGCCAGACGTGTGGGAAAGAATATTTCATCGCTTGACCCGCTTCTGGATGCTCACCTGCCTACTGGAGACCGTGTCAACTCCACTATCCAACCTATATCGACTCATGGAAACACTATTACAATCCGTAAGTTCGCCAGGGATCCCTGGACGATCATAGACTTTATCAAAAACGGTACTATCAACAAGGAGGTCGCGGCATTTCTCTGGCTCTGTTTGCAATACGAACTCTCCGTCCTTGTATCCGGAGGTACAGGTGCCGGAAAGACCTCGCTTCTGAACGTGTTGATGCCTTTCATCCCGCCAAGTCAGAGAGTAATATCCATCGAGGACACCAGAGAGGTCCAGCTACCTGATTTCCTTCACTGGGTGCCGTTGACAACCAGGGAGGCAAACCCTGAAGGCAAGGGAGAGATCTCAATGCTTGACCTCCTTGTTAACTCGCTTCGTATGAGGCCTGACAGGATCCTGGTCGGAGAGATCCGTAAAAAGCGGCAGGCAGAAGTCCTGTTTGAGGCTATGCATACAGGACACTCGGTCTACTCCACCCTGCACGCGGATACAGCGGAGCAGACAGTGCAGCGCCTGCTTAATCCTCCTATCGATGTTGCAGAGCAGATGGTGAAGTCTGTTGACGTGAACGTGGTCATGTTCCGTGAACGCAGGAGGAACTTCAGACGTGTCTTCCAGGTCGCCGAGGTCTCTAAATCCGGTTACAAGAGAGGCGGAGAGACAGAGCTGGGCGCGAACGTCATCTATAGCTGGGACTCGGAGGAAGACGAGATCAAGAAGCAGAGGGAATCCAGCGAGATCGTGGAGAAGCTTAAACTGCACACGGGCATGGATCGTGGAGAGATCTTTGACAATATCGACAACAAGAAGGAAGTACTTCAGTGGCTCGTGGACAACGAGGTAACTGATGTAGAGGAGGTCGGAAAGATCATCGCACAGTACTACAGCGCCGAAGACCAGGTCATCAATATGGCGAAGAATGACGAAGACCCACAGCAGATCGTGGAGCAGTACGAGTGAAAAAGTACGCAGGGTTTAAAAATTTCGCAGATACCGACTGTAACATGACGAACTACAAGTTCTCCGGAAAGATCAACCTGGGAATCGAGGAACAACCATTCACAAGAGAAATCGAAGCAGAAACCAAAAAACACGGCAAAGATAAACTCTACTCCCAGCTAACCAGCGAACACAACATCAGCAGAAGCAAGATCACAATCGAGGCAACGGAGGAAGAAGCATAAAATGCCACAGGACCAGCAAAAAATGCAGCAATACCAGCAGATCCAGCAACAGATCCAGCAGATCCAGGAATATGTCGAACAGGTCGAAAAAAGCATTAACAAAGTACAGGAAACATCTGACGCAGTAGAAGACCTTGAAGACGTCGAAGAAGGAAAAGAAATCCTCGCACCAATCGGCGCAGGATCATACGCAGTTGCAGAGATCAAAGAAACAGGAAAAGTAGTCACAAACATCGGAGGAGAAAACTTCGAGAAAAGAGAGACAGACAAGGCAACAGAACTCCTCTCACAGCAAAAAGAAGAACTCAAAGCAACCAAAGACCAGCTACAGACACAGCTACAGGAACTACAGGAGCAAATGCAGGGCCTGCAGCAGGAACTCCAGCAACAAGCAATGGAAGAGGAGGAATAAAGGCCTCTAAGGCCTTCCCAGAGGGTGAAGCAATATTCTAGAGAAATTCAAGGAATCAGTTAAGGATTTCTCCGAGGACGTGAAGTCCGCGGTCGCGGAGAAGGAACTGGATGAGGAGACACTGGATCCTCTTCTCGAAGAACTGAGGCTTAAACTGCTTCAAAACAATGTTTCACTGGCCGCTACGGAAGCGATAGAAGATGAACTGCGTGAAACGCTTGAAGGCCGAGAAGTAAAACGTGGCAAAGCCGAGGAAGTTGTTGAAGAAGCACTGAGGGAAGTCCTGCTCGAACTACTAGACGACAGCTTCGATCTGGCCCATGCACTGGACGAGGCCTCTGAGCCACCGACGATCTTTCTCATGGGCTTCAACGGCTCTGGAAAGACAACGACAGCTGGAAAAATGGGCTCGATGCTTGAAGGCCTTGGAGAGGAAGTTGTTCTCGGCGCAGGAGACACTTTCCGTGCAGCATCCATCGAACAGCTCGAAGAACACGGCGAAAATATCGGTTCAAAGGTTGTAAGCCATGACTACGAATCCGACCCGGCCGCGGTCGCCTATGACGCTGTCGAACACGCTGATAACGAGGGAAAGATTGCGATAATAGATACTGCCGGCAGAAGCCATAGTGATGAAAACCTGATGGGAGAACTGGAGAAGATGATCCGTGTCAACGAACCTGACATCTCCTTCCTCGTAGTCGATGCTCTCGCAGGAAACGACGTACTTGAACAGGCAGAGGCCTACGAAGGCATGTTCGACGCCGTCATAGTTGCCAAGATGGATGTGGACGAAAACGGAGGAGCGATAATCTCCATCAGCCAGAGATCAGGAAAACCTGTTGCCTACCTCGGCACAGGACAGGACTACGGCGACATAGAGGAGTTCGACAAAGAGGAGTTTGTCGACTCCATTCTTAAGGATTAGGTCAATCTTATAAATACCGGGATAAATTGATTTGATATGGATATTGCTAATTCTCCAATCAGCAAGTATTCTTTAGTTCTTGTAATAGGCTTATTAGCAGGAGGCTTGGGCGTTCAAACAATGCAATCAAGCTCTAATGCTGGAGGAAAGAACTTAGGTAATCCTGAATGGGCAGCTAATAATTCCAGCGAGGCCTACAAACCTGTCAGCTTTAATTGGTTCTCCCCAAAAGCTTCTGAAACCTTTAATTCTTATAAAGCAGAGTTTAAATTTGACGTAGAAACCCAAAAGGAAGGGAACGCTACACTTTATGTTGAAGGAGAAAAAAGGTTTACCAAACACCTGGATCCGGGATTAAATTTAGTTAAAAAGGAAATATCTTTCAGCACTGAAGGCACCAAAAATTACAGGTTGAAAGTTATATCAAACGGTAAAAATTTTGAAAAAACAGGTTCTTTTACTGTTAAGGAGTCTTTACCTCCATTAAAGATCAACATTGAGAACCCAGAGGAGGGCATGAAGTTAGACTCTCACGGGTTAAATATTGAGTTTTCTGTAGATTCGACGGAAAAATTTAGATATAGTGTCAAGCTGGACGGTAGAGAACTGAAGAGTCTTTCATTGCTGCCATCTCAGGGAGAATCTTTAAAGGCAGATGCTATCTGCGTTTCAAAAGGTCAACATGACCTAAAAATAATAGTAAAGGGAAAGGAAAGCGGTAGAACTACACAGAAATCCATAAGCTTTGAAACTACAGAAAAACAACCTATAGCCGAAATTGATTTCCTAAATCCTAAAGAAGGGACTATAGTTAGTAGCCCCGTAGACTTTGGCTATAAGATAAAGGCGTGTGAGAACGTTCAATTCACTGTATCTACATCAGATACTCAACTTGAATCGGGCAGTATAGATAAAGGTGACTCACATTTCCCTCCTAAAAGTCTTCATCCAGAAATAGAGGCAGGGAACAAAACATTGACAGTAAGTGTCTCAAAAGGCTCTAGAACATTTGAAAGAAAGATCAATTATGAGGTGGAAAACTGATGAAAAAACTATTCACGTTCGCAACTCTAAGTATTCTATTAATCTCATCAACTCTAGCAGCTACTACTAACTGGAAAGGACCTGAAGACTGGGATAACCTACTTCTAAGCAATGGAGTAGCTCACGAGGCCGTCTCACACACAGACCACAGCAATGAATCAAATATCAGAAAAGGTTATACGGTTAGCAGAGCATCCAGCAATCTTGAAGCATACTTAAGGTTTGATCAAAACGTTGCAGGGACTGGAGGAACAGCTGTAGATAGTTCCGGAAATAACAATGATGGAGTATACAAAAATGTTACTACAGGAGTAAAAGGTCTTTTAGGCACAGATGCAGCAAAATTTGATGGAGACACAAGTTACATTCCATTAGGTAATCTTGTTTATGATACTCAAGGAGGTATTTCGGAGATTACTGTCTGTGCATGGGTTAAATCTTCTAAAGGTACTAACAAATATGGAAATTTCATAGCATCCTATGATAGGAGTGAATACTGGAGACTTGCTTTTGAAGATGATGTTAACACTCATATAGGATGGGATACAACTGATTCAACTGGTAAAACTCATGACTTAGGTACTCCATCTGGTTATGCTGATGGAAATTGGCATTACATTTGTGGCTGGTTTAAGGCCGGTGCCTCTCCTGACAAAAAGATTTTTGTTGATGGCCAAGTTGTTGCGTCAGCGACCGCACATAATGGACATAACCTTGGTACTGGGACAACTAGGTATGGCTTTATCGGAGCTGGTTCAGAGGCCTCAAGCTTTGATGGACAACAGGGCCAGGGTAATAATCCAGAGTTCAAAGGTAAGATTGAAGATTTCAGGATCTACAATAAAGCATTAAGCCTTAGTAAGGTACAAAACCTCTATGAAGTAGCTAAGAAGCCGTCAAACTTTACAACATCCTACAAATCTTTCTCAAAACAAATAAACACTTCTACATTGCGGCTTGAAGGCCTAAAATATGATCTTAATGGAGGGAGTATTGATCTAGTGGTTTCCAGTGATAATGGGTACACGAGTGATCAGATAACGCTTGATGGTAGTACTAGTTATGAAGTAACAGGATTGAGCGGCGTGGCAGATAAATTCCGGCTTGAAGTAGATGTTTCTTCACCTACGGTTTCAGATACTCCGGTTCTGAAGAAAGCCGTATTATCAGGCAAACCTTACAACGTCACATTCACCTGGAGCGATGACAGTTCTAAGGAGAAAGGCTTCAGAATATATAACAATGCATCTCCAAATACCGATAAATTCGTTAAAGTGGCAGAGGTGGACAAGAACAAAGAGAAGATTGTTCATTCGGGGGGATTTCTTCAACCAGGTAAATATGTCTGTTATAGGGCTAAGGCCTTTAATTCAGTAGGCCTATCAGGGTATACAGAGGCCTGTACCACACTTTCGAAATAAGGGTGGATAAAATGCTTCATAGAGCTTTTAATAGCAAAAAGAAGGCTCAAGCCGCTATAGAATATCTAATGACTTATGGGTGGGCAATCCTAGTTGTAACTATAGTGGCGGGAGCTATTTTTTCTTTTGTAGGTCAAAGATGTACAAGGACAACGTCGGGGTTTATTGGCGGCGATGTTGAACCTGTAGATTTTGGTTTGAATGATCAAAAGCATATTGCTGTTGAGCTAAGAAATAAGGCATCAGATCCTGTCATCATTGAAAATATCTCAATAGGTTATCCGTATAATGAGACAGTGGATCGTTCTATATCAGTTGGAGAATCCAGCGTTGTAGAGATAGCTCAAGGCTTTCATAAAACTGGAGGGGGGTGTGAGGAACTTAATATGAAGGTTGAATACAGAGTTCAAGGGGGGATTAATGGTACAGAAGAGGGCGTTATGACCGCTCCATTTGTCCTTGGATATAAAAGAGCCCCAAGCCCTCCTAATGGCTCTTTCCTAACCACTTCTCAGATTCAGGTGGATTACTCCCAGCAACCTCAACAACCTAATGGTTCTTTCCTGACAACGAAGCCTCTCAGTGTAGATTATTCACAGATACCATCTTCACCAAGTGGAGCAAATATTGCCAGTTAATGTCTAATTAAAGCTAAAGCCATCTCACAAAGAATTGATCAAGTAGGTAGCTCCACAGCTCCGGCATGTCCCTGATCATCCAGATTATAGAAATGAACGTTAGGTTGCTGTGCAAATTTTTCAGCGTAATATCGTTTTCCCGATAATCCATTATTCGTAATACAGGTATCTGTTCCTTCAAAACTACTCATTATATCTGTAGGATTTTCGAGTAACTGAACTTCGTAATCCAGAGGATCTAAACAGCTGTCTTCGTATTGAGAGGCTGAAAAGCTATAATTATCTTCTCCGAGATTTAATCTCATTATTCAAAACAAAAGAAATAGAGATATGTCTGTTTTGTAGGCCTTCTAGCTGTAGGCGGTCTGGTCATCCAGTCTCTTCTGCATGGACTCCTCAAGCTTCCTCAGCTTCGACTTCAGAGGCTCCATATCCTCATCAAAGCCGTCCATCTTCACTTCTTTTCCATTACTTCTCTGCTGGACACGCTCCTTACGCATAGTGGACAGAAGATGATTCACCTCGGCAACCAGCTGCTCGTACTCCTTCATCTGGGCCTCGATGTAGGAGATCTCCTGGCCAAGCTCCTGTCTCAGCTCTTCTGTAACTTCCTCCTTCAACTCTTCTTTCATCTCCTCTTTATCCAGACCAAACTTCCTGCGGACCGTCCTGTAAAACTTCTCCATTCCCATAATTTCAACGACCTGTATTTACCTTTTCATCCTAAAAACTTTTAAGTTTTCAGGCCCTCGGATCCAGACCATCATCGCTCTCTGTAGGATCCTCCTCTCTAACCGCCTCAGGCACGACCACGCCATGCTCCACATACTGGTTCTCCTGGTAGAAACGACCCGTCACACACCCCAGAGCTGCATCAAACTCGCCTGCAGACCCGATATCCGAAACATCCAAACCATAGCTCTCCAGCGCCTCATCACCGTCCACAGCCAGCTCCCTGGCAGAGATCTGGGGCTCAAAACGGATAAACTCAGGCTGAAGCCCTGTCTCATGCGTCAACTGAGCCTTCAAAGCATCCAGCCTCTTCACAAGCTTTTCCCTGTGAGAATTCGGCGTAAAAGTATAACCTGCATCCTGGAGCTCTTCCTCCTGCTTCGTCAACTCCTCCTGCGACTGCTCAAGGCCTACGTTCGCCGCCACAATATCGGGCTCCTTCTCCTCGAACAGTTCGACAATTTCCTGGTTCTCATTCACCGAGAAACATTCAAGGCCTTCATCCAGGAATGCTACGAAGGACTTCCCCCCCACTTTATCCTTCAAGATCAGGCCTGCTATCATTTCTAACCCTCACCTTTCTATCATTCTCCTGATTTTCGAACTCCTTCAACGAACGGTTCTCCGAGGCAGCCCGGTAAACCTCACGCTCCTCAACAAGCCTTTCCACTCCAGTGAGGAAGTCATGCATCGCCTTGTTATACTCCTGAGGCTTTTCGTAGAAACTGAAGCTTCCTGCATCTATCACACTCAGGTTAGCGCCTTCTATCCCACGGGCGCACTCCCTGCTGGAGAACCTGTCCTTCTTTGCATGAATTATCATCGACTGCTTCACGGGCGTCCTTATCCTGTGGTTCTCAATAAAGCTGCGGTAATTACCGTAATTCAAAAGCTCGACATCATCTGTAAACTCTTTTACAACACTGTAATCTGTCATACTGGAGAAGAAAAACTTCTTTACAAGCTTGGGCTCCATACATCCCAGCCTGGAACCTATCCTGTAAATCTCCTCGGGTAAAGGCCTGTAACTATCTTTTACTCCTGTGAGCACGGTGGCGACAACGTTCTCGTTCTCCTCAAATGCCTGGACCAGAGTGTTTCCGGGTCCCTGGCCTATCAGTACTGCATTCTCGACCTCCTCCTGGCTCAGGACCTCTTCCAGAGCCTTCATCTGGTCGTCAAAACCCCTGTTACTCACTGTAGGACTGTAAGCGACGGTGTCAAACTTCTTCGAGAAATACCTTAGCTGATGCTTCCACACCTTCGGCCCGAAAACACCAGGTGTAAAGACAAGCTGAACCCTGGAATCGGTACACGAATCAAGATAATGCAGGTTCACATCTCCAACTCTCTTCAGCGAAAACTCCATCGCAACAAGGAAAGGACCTGAAAACCTTTTATCCCTTAAATCTCATAACACAGCCCATTTCACACCAGAAGGCCTCCGCTGTTACCGAGAAGTTATAAAAATTTATCTCGAACCCGTTGGTAGAAATGGCGTCAAGACTGACTATGATGCTCGCCGCAGTTGGAGGTATAGCAGGCTACCTGGCATTCCAGGCCTACAAGGTATCAGAGCTTACATCAGGCCTGATCGTGCTATTCATAATATCCTGGTTCTTCTTCTCAATGATCGGCTGGAGCAGTCTCTGGAACCTGCTCGCCTTCTTCAAAAACCCGTTCATGGCGGCACTGATGATAGCAGGCCTCGGATTCACGTACTGGACCTACCACGGCCACCTGTTACCTGAGGCCTCGCTCTTTGGCACAGGAATGCTCTTTCTTGGCGCGGCCTTCGGAAGCTGGCTCTGCGCCTACTGGACGATCGGCGGATAGCCGCTCCAGATGCGGAGTTGGACAACATCGAACCCTGCAAGGTAGCCCCCATTCATGACTCAACACCTGATTTTTAACCATTCAGTACGAATCCTTCGGTATGTTTGACAAAATCAAGGACTCGATACAGAAGTTCTCTTCCCGAAGCGTAGCTGACAAAGAGGCAGTAGAGCAGCTCGTCAAGGACATCCAGAGAGACCTCATCAAGGCAGACGTCGACGTAGGCCTTGTATCCGAGCTCAGTGATGAGATCAGGGAGGAAGCGCTCCAGGACGACATTCCTTCAGGCCTTACACGGAAGGAACACGTCCTTGAAATAGTTTACAACAAGTTAGAGGAACTTCTTGGAGACGAGGCAGAAGTCGAGATAGAGCCGCAAAACATCCTTCTCTGCGGACTGTACGGTGCAGGAAAGACCACTACCGCGGGAAAGTTAGCGGATTTCTACAGGAAGAGAGGCCTCAAGGTAGGAGTTATCGCGGCCGACACTGACAGGCCTGCAGCTTTTGAACAGCTCCAGCAGGTGGCGGAGGATGCGGAAGCAAGTTTCTACGGTGAAAAAGATGCCGAGGATCCCGTAAAGGTTGTCCGTGACGGTATGGAGGCGCTCGACGATGTAGATGTAAAGATAATTGACTCAGCAGGCCGTAACTCGTTGAACGAGGACCTGAAGCAGGAGCTGGCTGATATAGCGGAGGTCGCGCAGCCGGACAACAAGTATCTGGTTATCCCGGCGGATATAGGACAGAGCGCCAGCGATCAGGCCTCGAGCTTCGACGATGCAGTAGGCCTCAACGGCGTTATAGTTACCAAGATGGATTCCTCCGCGAAGGGAGGAGGTGCACTGGTCGCATGTGAACACTCCGGTGCTGAAGTCAAGTTCATAGGTACGGGAGAGGAGCTCGGCGACCTTGAAGTGTATGATCCTGTCGACTTTGTTTCCGAGATGATCGGCCAGCCGGATCTCGAGTCTCTTCTTGAGAAGATCGAGGAGATGGATACTGATCCGGAGGAGCTTCTTGAAGGAGACTTCACTTTAGAGGATTTCCAGCAGCAGATGGAGCAGGTCACAGGTTCAGGAATGATGGATGATCTCATGGAGCAGCTTCCTTTCTCCTCAAGTCAGATACCGGACAACATGGCGAACCTCCAGGAGGAAAAGATCGGGATCTACAACGTCATCATCGACTCCATGACTCCTGAGGAGAAGAAAGATCCAGATACTATCAAGAAAGAACGTGTTGAACGAATCGCCGAAGGTTCCGGGACATCAAATAACGAGGTAAGAGAACTCTTGAAACATTACAGGCAGACAAAAAACATGGTCGACAAGTTCGACAAAGGAAGCATGAAGAGAGGCGGCGGAATGCAGGACATGATGAAGAACCTCGGCTTCTAAAAAAAGGCCTTACTACTCGATATCTATCTTGCTGAACTCCTCACTGATACGTTTCAACTCCTCCTCACTGTAGTACTTCTCGTTGCCAAAACTTCTCTCAAAACGTGTCTCCCACTCCTGAACCTCTCTATCAACATCCTCATCCAGTGTAGAAAGCGCAGAATACGCAAAGCCGCTGGAAACCTGGAGAGCATCAAGAAGACCCTGCCAACGGCTAGGAAGACTTATATCAGCTCTATAGATAACTCTGGTGGCTCCCAGAGCTGCCAGAAGGGCTTTACGGTAGGCATTTTCAGCGTATTTTTTCAGCATTCGTTTACAAACCTTTGAAACTCTCCCCGCAAAACCCCGTGTGTATATTCTGTTAAAGCCTGTTTTAAAACTGTGTCGCAGTTCAGTAAATATATGATCGCGGTAATATCGGATTCCCACATACCGAAAAGGGCGGAAGACATGCCTGAAGAATTCTAAGAAGTCCTGGAAGACGCAGAGATCGCTGTACACTGCGGAGACTTTGTATCTCGGGAGTTCAAACAGAAACTTGAACAACACGTAGAGCTTGTCGCTGTAAAAGGGAACTGTGACCTATTCGATCTCGAACCCTCCGAAACTTTCGAGAAAGAAGGCCTCAAGTTCGGAGCATACCATGGAACAGGTATCACGCCGAGAGCTCATCTGCCAACACTGGTCAACACCGCTGAAACCCTTTCCTGCGACGTACTTTTCCACGGCCACTCACATAAGGAGGAAGCTGTTAGGGCAGACGGCAAAATCCTTGTCAATCCCGGATCATGTACAGGCTTCGGAGGAGGCACCGCAGAACCGGGAAACCCGACAATGGCCAAGATATTCCTCGAAGACGAACTGAAGGTCCAGATACTGGAGAAAACAGGTGAAGGCCTCATCACCCGAGAGGAGAAAACCTTCAGCCGGTAGAAAGATTTAACAGGCACCGGCAAATTAAAACGTAGTGTGTCGACAGGAGACCAATTCGACTTCGGACCAGGATACTTTGAAGAACTGAGCGACTACTCCAACCAGGATCTGAGGCTTACCCCGGAATACACAGAGATAGAGGAAGACTTCAGAAAGATAAAAAGTTTCAGGGATGCAGTACAGCTTCTCGAAAATTCAGATGAGGCCTATCACCGCAGCGCAAAAGCTGTAGGATCTGCATGGCCTGAAGCATACGATGCCTTCGTTTCGATGGATGACGCCCTGGGAGACGTATCCGAAAAGATAATAGGGGAGAAAGTGATGAACTCGGGCTTTCAGGACTTTCATGAAGAGGAGGGCGAGGTAATGACCCGGTACAGGGAGCTTCAGAACGCTATAGAGAATGCGAAACAGATGTACAGACAAGCCGCTGCATCACTGGCAGTACAGATCAAGTCAGCAGCTCTTCGAGGCCAGAAAACACCGCTCGAATACGCTGAAACAGTCTCTGACAGCGAGGTCTTTGATGGAAGAGCTGAGGAACTGGATAAGTATGTTGTGAGGCCTGACGACAGCACAGGTGAAAGGGTATGGAAAATCCTGGACCAGACTGATGCCTCTTAAAAAGTTCATTTCACCTTGAGTTCTGTATGCTTACTGTAAACGAAAAGAAAGAAATTCTTCTGGAGAAAGAAATATGCGATCACTGCCTCGGAAGACAGTTCGCAAAACTCGGACACGGACTGGAAAACTATGAAAGAGGAGGGATCGTGAGAGAGACAGAAGAACTGGAAGAAGATGACTTCGTACGTGAAAACATTCCTGAAGACGCAGAGATAGGAACCGAATGCGAGTACTGCCAGGGCGTCTTCACAAGACTTGACCACTACACAGACATGGTTGTAGACAGCTTCGAAAGATACGAACTGGAGACATTCCTGATCGGGATAAGGCCTCCGGAAGAAGCAGTTGAAAAAGAGGAAGAGCTCTGGGAGGAGGCAGGCGTCGAATGGACAGAACCGATCAAGACCGAGCTTTCAAGACTTATCGGGAAGAAGATAGAGCAGAAAGCAGGCCTTGAAGTGGACTTTGAACGCGCCGACATCATGGCAGTTATCGACATGAGAGAAGGCAAGGACCGTGTCGAGCTCCAGGTCAACTCGGTACTGATCTACGGAAAATACAACAAGTATTCAAGAGAAATTCCGCAGACAGAATGGCCCTGCAACAACTGCAGAGGGAAGGGTTGCGACGAATGCGACTGGACCGGCTACCAGTACCCGACAAGCGTCCAGCAGGAGATCCAGGAACCGTTCATCAGCGAGACAAAAGCTATAGAAGCCAAGTTCCACGGCGCAGGACGTGAAGATATCAACGTAAAATGCCTGGGAAAGAGAGAGTTTGTACTGGAACTCATAGAACCACTGAACAGGGATCTGGACCTTGAGGCCCTGCAGGAAGAAGTCAACGAAAACACTGACAGGATCGAGGTCTTCGACATGCAGTTCACCCACAGCGATAAACCGGCGGAGATCAAGCAGAAACACGCCGATAAAACTTACCGGGCAGAAGTCCAGGTAGAGGACGAGATCAGCGAAGAAGACCTGGAGAAACTTGAAGAACTCATCGGAGAAATCGAACAGGACACGCCGGAAAGAGTAGAACACCGGAGAGCGGACAAAACCCGTGTCAGGGAAGTACTGGAGATAAACTACGAATTTGAAGACGAACACCACTTCACGGTGGAAGTCAAGGCAGAGGCAGGGACGTACATCAAGGAACTAATCCACAGCGACGAGGGACGTACAAAGCCCAGTGTAGCAGGCCTTCTTGGGGCTGAAGCGGAGTGCACACAGCTCGACGTGATAGGTATAGATAAATGAAAAATATTCTGGAAGCGAAGTTTGTTCTGGATCCTGGAGCAAAGAAGGATATAGCTGAAGCGGTCGCAGAACTAAGGAACAGCGATTACCGGACAGAGAACAGGTTTGTAAGTCTCAACTACATGGCTGACACTGTCAAAGGCCTTTCAGATGCATCGGCCCAGGTCTCTGTATCAGGAAAGCACTTCAGCATGCCTGAAACCGATAAAATAACTCCAGAGTACAGGAGAGCCGCTGAAAAGTTGAAGAGGAAAGGCCTCAAGATGAACAGGTCGGAAAAAGTAGATGTAGACGTTCAGCTACCGTTCAGTTTCTGGCAGGAGGATCTTCTGGTCGATGCCAGGCAGGCCTTGACGGATGCAGGTTTCGAGTTCGAGGGATTCCGACTTGAAGGATACGGGGGGTCCGAACGCAGTATCGAAGAGCTATACGAAAATTTCGAGAACCAACGACAGTTCGTAGAGCTTCTCGTGGCTGAGCCCACAGAGAAAGGTGAGCCGGAACTGGAGATCTCGACACGTTACACCGAAGATCATTTCGAGGTAGAGGTATACGACTGGAACTACTCGGGAGATCTGGAGCCGGATCAGATCCGGGCCTATATCGAGAGAAGTCTGATAGATGAAGATCTTCCCGTGAAGCTCGGCGATCCTTCCGACCAGGGGAATCAGGTCGCATCTGAATTTTTCTACGGCTAATCAGCTTCATTGTTTAAAAAGTTTTGAGTCGTGTACCGTGTTATAAGGTGAATAAATTATGGCAGAGAAGAGTAGAGGACCTCAGCACGGAGCGAGGGACAAGCTTTCCAGCGGTCCAAGGAGCAAGACCACAGTCAACGAGAAAGTAAAAGAGTTCGAGGAAGGAGAAAAAGCGTTGATCAAGGTCGAGCCGAGCGTCCAGAAAGGCAGGCCTCACATGAGATTCCACGGAGCAACAGTAACTGTAATAGGAAAGCGTGGACAGGCCTACGAAGTCAAGTTCAAGGATGGAAACACCGAGAAACAGCTTCAGGTTCCGCCTGTACACCTCCAGAAGAGGAAGTGATTTTCTATGGAGATTAAAGGCGAGGAATATGCTTATCCTATTGAGGCACTGAACGTTCTAACTGAAAAAGACGAAGAGGATCTAACACACGAACAGAAGATTGCTCTTGAAAACCTCTCCAGGCACACAAAGATCCGGGACCTCGACACGCTTGAAGAGCTCCACGAAGAGTTCTCGGAGATCGAAGCTCTCAAAGAAAAACATATCTACAAGCTGCTGGAAACAGTACCAAAGCATGAATCAACAGTCAGAGCATTGTTCTCCAAGGAAAGAGTAAAACTCGAGGACTCCGACGTAGAGGACATCCTAGAGATCTGTAAGAGCATCGAAGTCGAAGAATAAGGCCTACCGATAGGCTTTTAATATCTGATCTTTTATCTTTACTTCACTGAGGACAAGGTATAGGCCTCGGGACTCAAAAGGCTTCATCTCTAAAAATGGTTATATTATGAGTGGAAAGGACGAATACGTAAAGGTTCTCGACTTCCTGGAACATGGGAAGTCGGGGGGCAGCGAACAGCGTGTTGCCCAGGTAATAGGAACAGAAAACTACAGCCTCCTAGAGGTAGTGATGCGTGAAGGTGAAAGGCCTAAAGGAGGAGAAGAACTCTACATTGGAGAAGGTGAGAGAGACGAGGTCCAGTTCATCAAGGACAGGATCGAATACAACGACCTGACCGGAAACGCAAAGTCCGAACTCAAATACGTTCTCGACGCACTTATCGAGGAGAACGAGGTAGACTTCGTCGAATTCTTCAACGAAGCAACACCTGTAACGCCTAGAAGACACGCCTTCGAACTACTTCCAGGAATCGGAAGCAAGCATATGCAGAAACTGATAGACGAGAGAGAAGAAGGCGACTTCGAAAGCTTCGAAGACATCGAAGAGCGCGTACCGTCAATCCCTGATCCAAAGGAGACCATAAGAAAACGCATCACACAGGAACTCCAGGGAGAAACCAAGAGAAAACTTTTCCTATCATGAACGCGCAAGAAACACTGAAAAAACTCGGTGTCAAGCCCGTAAAGGGCCAGAACTTTCTGAACTCCGAACAAGTAGTTCAAGCGCTGGTAGAAGCCGGCGAAGTAGAAGACGAAGTAGTTCTCGAGATCGGGGCAGGAACAGGGGTAATAACGGAGAAGCTGGCGGAGAAAGCAGAGAAAGCATACGCTCTGGAAACAGATACAACGCTCTACAACCATCTTAAGGAAAAGTTCAAGGGCTCGAACGTCGAAGTTTTGAATAAAGATTTCCTGGAGTACGAAATACCTGAAGACGTCACCAGATGCGTCTCAAACCTGCCTTTCCATATAGCCACCCAGGCTGTCGAAACCCTGGGCGAGAAACAGATACAGGCCTCGGTGATCGTCCAGAAAGAGTTCGCGGAGAAGATACTCGCTGAGCCGGGCGACAACCAGTACACGGAAACCACACTGATTGTGAACTACTACTACCTGCCTGTAAAGCTGAGAGATGTCTCATCCAGAAGCTATCATCCTGAACCTGAAGTTAACACCTCGATCCTGAAACTTTACCCGAACAAGGACAGGCACGGCATAGAAGATACGGAGAACTTCTTCACGGTCGTTAAAGCATTGTTCACCAACAAGAGGAAGAAGGTCAGGAACTCGTTCGTCGACGCAAGACATATCCTGGATATCTCCAAAGATGAAGCGAAAAAGTTCAGGGACGAACTACCGCATTCAGAGGAGAGGCCTGTAGAGCTAGAGATCCGTGAGCTCGGAGAAGTAGCGGAGGCCTTCCGCAGGGAGTTCCCGGAAGTTTAAAATAAGTGGAAGTTAAAGTTTCAGGTGATGAATCTTGATTCTCGGAAAGTAGTAGCCGTCCTTCTGATAACCATATTCCTAACCAGTACTGGTGCCGCTCTAACTATCAACATCGATCTCTTCAACCTGGGTGGAGGAGGAAACAAACAGAAGAAGACGAACAAGTCAACCAACTCCACCAACGGCTCTAACGACAAGAGGTTTACGTACGGCGGTTCCAAGTCCGACCAGATAACAGACAAGAAAGGAGTCAAGAAAGGCCTACTTGAGACCGTAGTCGGAAGCGTGGTAAACTTTCTCTTCAGTTGAAAGATATTTAATCCATGCATCTCTCAATAAATTATGCCGAAGTGGATATTCGTTACAGGAGGTGTTCTTTCAGGCCTGGGGAAAGGCCTGATCTCAGCAAGTGTTTCCAAACTTCTACAGGAAAGAGACCAGCAGATCGTTCCGCTCAAATGTGACGGATACCTTAACGTCGATCCTGGCACAATGAACCCGCATGAACACGGGGAAGTATTCGTTCTCGACGACGGAACAGAAGTCGATATGGACTTCGGCCACTACGAAAGATTCCTTGACGTCGAAGGAAGAGGAGACTGGAACCTGACCTCCGGAAAAATCTTCCAGGAAGTAATAGAAAAGGAAAGAGAAGGAGAATACCTTGGAAAAACAGTCCAGATGGTCCCACACGTCACAGGTGAGATAAAGGACTCCTGGAGACAGGCAGCAGAAGAAAAAGACGCAGATATCATCGCCGTTGAAGTAGGAGGTACAGTCGGCGACATCGAAAACATGCTATACCTAGAAGCAATAAGACAGCTAAGAAGCGAACTGCCGGAGGAACAGATATTCCACATCCATGCAACACTGGTCCCATACCTGGAAACAACAGGAGAACAGAAGACCAAGCCCACACAGCACTCGGTAAAGGAACTTCGGGAAACAGGCCTTGAACCGGACATGATCGTCGGAAGGAGTGAGGAAAAACTCCAGGAAGACACTTCAGAAAAGATAGCGCTGTTCTGCGATGTAAAAGAGGAAGCTGTAATCTCTGATCCAAACATAGAACACGTATACGAACTCCCTCTTCTATTCGACCAGCAGAACGCGGACGAAATAGTAGCAGAAAAGATGAACCTCCCGGAACGCGAAAACGGCATGAAAAACTGGGAGAAAAAAGTAGAAAACCTGAAAAAAGGAGATATCGCCAGGATCGCTATCTGCGGGAAATACACGGATATGGACGATAGCTACGTCTCGGTAGAAGCAGCACTGAAGCACGCAGCAGCCGAGATAGGAGGAAACGTCGAGATCGAACAGCTCGCAACAGAAAACTTCAAACCTGAAGAAGAACTGGAAGACTTCGACGGCATCGTAATACCTGGAGGCTTCGGCAAAAGAGGCGTAGAAGGCAAAATCGAAGCAGCAAGATACTGCAGGGAAAACAACGTACCACTACTGGGCCTCTGCTATGGACTCCAGCTCATGACCATCGAATACGCCAGAAACGTCTTAGGCCTCGATGCAACCTCAGCAGAGTTCGAAAACGGAGAGGAACACGTCGTCATCGACGAGATGCCTGAACAGAAAAACATAGAGGAAATGGGCGGCACCATGCGACTCGGAAGCTACACAGCAGAACTTCAAGGCCAGGTAAAGAAGATATACGGCAAAGAAGAAGCAAGCGAAAGACACAGACACCGGTACGAAGTCAACAACGAATACACCGACCAGCTGGAGGAATCAGGCCTCAAGATCTCCGGCAAAAACAAAGAAAAAGACCTTGTAGAATACATAGAACTTCCTGAAAACGACTACTTCATCGGAACACAGGCTCACCCCGAATTCACATCACGCTTCACCGATCCAAACCCTCTCTACCTTTCCTTCCTCCAAGCAGCGTCCCAGTGACAGTATACAGGCTTGCAGAAGATACATACCTCGTTCTGAACTATATAGACGGCCTCGAACTTTCAGGCAAAAAAGTCCTCGATATCGGAACCGGTAACGGAGAGATAGCGTTGAAAGCAGCCGAGAAAGATGCAGAAGTCACTGCTGTAGACATCAATCCCGAGGCCCTGGAGTACGCACAGGGAAAAGCTGAGGAGAGAGGCCTTCAGGACAGGATAACATTCCTGGAGTCTGACCTGTTCGAGAAAGTGAAGGGAAAGTTCGACCTGGTGGTGTTCAATCCGCCCTATCTTCCGGGGGAGAAAGGCCTTGGAGACGAGGAGATCTGGAGAGGTGGGAAAACAGGTTTAGAGGTCTCCCGCCGTTTTCTTGATGGGGTCGGAGACTTCCTTCTGGAAGATGGCTACGCCTTGCTTGTAGCCAGTTCTCTCTCAGGATACGGAGAACTTGTCGATGGTTACGGTCTTTCCGAGGTAGACTCTGAAGAACTCTGGTTTGAGAGGCTCTCGCTTCTGAAGTTCGGTTAGTTTCGAGTGAAGTGACCTACTACCAATCGGAGATTGGAAGGGGCTTCCCTGTGGGCAATCTCCCAAACCTTTCCACCAAACTTGTCCCATACATCCGGTCAACAGGGAACTTACGCTTCGGACGGAACCGTCCTGCATAGGTGGCAGGGTTATTTGGTCTCCCTGACATATCAAGGCTGTTACAAGTCCTTTGTAGCCTCACGCTACCGCTACCTCCCGTCTCACCTATGAAGGTCTTGAGAGGAGGTACAGTTGTCACGTGGCATTAAGGCCTTTAATGCCTGTTGACAGGAAATAATGGTTGTAAAAACTTTAAAATATCTAATCCTTTAGGCTGATTCACCACCTACCTAACTCACTTCGTTCGTGAGGAAGGCGTCCTCTCAGCCCAAACTGATAGATTTTTTAAGGAGAGGGCTTTAATTATGCAATATGAGTGGAAGAATAGGTTTCGGTAGAATTTTGTTTGCTGTTCTCTTCTTAGCTGTTCTCGTCTCGCCGGCTGCGGCGACTTGGGACTTAAGCATTCCAAACCATGTTAACACGAACTCCGGTTCGATATTTACTTCGAACGGTAAGAAGACTGTGGTCTTCGTCAAAATCCAGACCAATCACGGCGAACCTATCCTTCCATCCGACGTTACAGATTCTTCGGAGTTCGTCTACGAGTACAATAAGAGTTCAGGCAGTTCTAAACAACTGAAACATTACCAGGGAGCTTTCTGGTACGCAGACTTCAACGCAGATATCACTAAGCACGACATCTCCGGCGACAAGGCACAAATCCTTTTCGAGGCCCACGGAGACAGGAGCACAACTGACGGGGTCGACTCAGGTGGCTGGCAGAACACGACAGCAGCTCTCCAGGTCAACAACTACACAGTAAACATAACAGACGGAATCGAATCACCTATCAACCCGGGCGACAACGTTAACATGACGGTAAACGTTTCTGACCGGGATGGAGTCAACGCACCAGGGGTACAGGACGTCTACGCATACTTCAGAAACAGTACAAACGACCTAATCGGCAAAAAAACATTCAGCTACAACTCGACAACAGGCCTTTACAACGTAAGCATAACACCACCCCTAACACACGACGAAAAATACCTGATGAGGGTCATCGCAAAGAACAAGACGAGCAAAACATACGGATCAGTCTCCAGATGGGTTACAACCACGAAGGATATCCACGGAAATATAGAGAACTTCACAGGCCTTAAAGGATGCGACAGACTTCAGGGACAGCCAGTAGCCGCCAACTGCGAACCAGGTGGAAGCATGGACCTCAGCTTCAACGTTACAGGAGTCCCGGTGGACAACGTAACACTCAGCACCTACAAAGTAAACAGGTCATCCAGTGAACAGCAGCAGATAATGAACAAAACCCTGGGTAAAAGTGAAGGCCTCTACCAGGGCCAGGTCTCAGTTCCCGGGATAAACACCTCGGCGTTCGAAAACAAGGTAATAGTTAAGATAGAGATGAACAAGGGAGACCGCTCAAAGACCATCCATAAAACAATCTCCTACAAGGCCCTCAAACTTGTCCATACAGGAGGCAGGACGACCTCCCAGGGACAGGACTACGATCTAGGAATCCAGGCCTTGAGACCTATCTCGCTTTCACCGTACGGCGCTTCAGCACTTGACTCGCTGAAGGTGAACGTTACAACTCCTTCAGGAAACCTTTACAGGAACTACTCGAAATCAGACCTGAGCTTTGATGACGGAAAGATGGTGTTCGACAGGAAGGTCAACATAGGACAGAACGCCGAGTCCGGAGGATGGGACGTCAGCGCAAAAGGTTCCATCTACGCCCAGAGCGATTCACTGAACTCCGGCTTCTCGGTCGCATCTTCCGACGCATCGATCCAGGTAAACGACACAGAGTACTTCATGGACGAACGTGGAGAGAAAGACGTCACCCTGGACGTAAAGAACCTGATAACGAGCAATATCACCATCAAGACAAACGTTTCCTCCCAGCTTAGAGGAATACTAAACATCAGCGAAGACGGACGGTTCAACGTCTCAGCAGGAGCCAAAAAATCTGTTCCTGTAACCATTCAGAAGACAGATCTCGCGGATAACGTCCATGGACAGGTAAACTTCACGGATGTAGACACAGGTTACCAGACACAGGCCTCTGCACGTATCCAGACGCTAGGATGCATGTTCAGCAACGGAAGCCTCTGCAGCACCACGGGCAAATGGATCAACATCTCCGCCGACTCAAGAGATACGAAACAGGGACATATCGAGATCTACTACACAGCAGGAGAAGGCAAAGCCACTAACGTAACAGTTAGCAAGCAAGGCAGCATTGCCAGCTTCATAGACATCAACAAGACAAAATATGAAGTAAAAGACGGCCTGACAATCGACCTGAACTACACTCCAGTACAGAGAGGAAACTTCACAGGCAACATCATTCTGGAAGCAGACAACGGATCTGTCCTCAGGTACAACACGTCTCTTGAAGCAAACGTCACGGCACAGGGAGAAATACTTTCGACAAATACTTCAACAGTCCAGTTAGGAACCCTGCCGGAAGGATCCTCCGAAAACATCGCATTACAGATCCAGAACACAGGAAGCCTTGATGTAAACAACCTGATCGCGAAATCACAGAGAATGGACGCAGGCCTCGACAACGGACCTGTAGACCTGCCAGCCGGAAGCTCAAAGACCGTGACTGTAAGTTTAAGCAACATAAACTCCATGAGCTCCATAATCTTTACAGGAAGTAAAGGACAGGGATCCAACGCATCAACAACAGTACAGGCCCAAGGGACAGTAGTCCAGAACTACTCCGCAAAAGCCGGAGACCTGAGAGGCAGGATCAGAGGCCTTCGACCAGTCTCCAAGTCCAACCTTTCCGACACACTCCAGAAAGTCGACGGAATGATCGGAGCGATAAAGGACCAGTGGTCAAACGAAAAGTACACAGAGGCCAGGAACACATACAGCCAGGCACAGGTACTCCTTGACTACGTCTCCAACCACAAGGGAACAGACACCAGCGGAAACACCGGAAACACCGGAAGTCCGGGGGACACAGGAAAGAAGGGAAGCCAGGGAGGAGGCAACAACCCACCTGGAAGCGGAGGAGACCAGAACCAGGGAGGACAGCAGCAGAAGAAAGAAAGCGGAGGAGGCCTTCCAATCCTGCCGATCGTAGCTGTCGTGCTCGTCCTCGTCATAGTAGGAGCGGTCGTATACGAAAGCTACATACCTGAAGAAGGAGATCCACTCTACGGACTCCTCGGAGAGGAATAAAATGCCTTCAGCAATGCTACAGTCGCTGCCACCGGAATTAACAAGCTTCCTGCTCGTGGCCCTGCTGATAGCCGTACTTGTCATCGCCTACAAGATCATGGAGATGGTATTCGAAACCCTGACGGTAGCAGCACTGTCAGGAGTCTTCTACGCAGGCCTGACATACCTGTTCTCAGGAGGAAACTTCTCAGGATTCCAGATAAACCAGCTACTGCTGTTCATCTTCCTAGGAGCAGGCCTCTACATGCTGTACAGCTTCATCATCTCGCTATACCACGCAGGAACCACCCTGATAGAAATACCCCTCATGCTGGTCAAGGCAACTCTCTACCCATTCAAGAAAATCTGGAGACACCACAGAGAATCCAAGAAGGAGAAGAAACAGCAGGAAAACCAGAAAACCACGAAGGAAGTCGTACTCGACAAGACAAAGGACGAAGACGATGACGAAGAATAAAGACTTTAAACAGTTAGAAACCGAAGAGGGATACAATGGACGTTAAAATACTCGCAGCAGTCTTCGCCACACTGGCAATAGTATTCGTCGGAATGAACAGCGGAGGCCTCCACCTCGGAGGACTTTCAGGAATCACAGACATATTCAGCTCACCACCGCCAAAACCCGACACCCATGTACAGGCAGACATCCAGTTCCACACCAACAACACAACTATGAAGGTAAACGGCAACCTCACAGCAGAAGGCCTCACACACTATTCTAAAGGCGATGTAAACATCAACGCGGATAAACCGATAAAGTTCCAGGGATTCCAGGGAACAGTATTCATCGAGGACAACGCAACGATCTCCGGAACAGCAGAAAAACTTGTAACCCCGGGAATCCAGATAAGCAACGTCCACCTCAACAGGGAAACAGATACACCGCTCATCAAGATCACAGGAGCGAAAATGGTAGGCCTCAAGTTCCGGAGAGCAGACATCAACCTGGACAAGGTCAACGGCTCATCATCTATCAGCCAGACCAACACCACGGTCGAAATCCAGTCCTTCAACGGCAATATAACCATAAGGCCTCCAGAGAAAAAGATCAGCCTGTCAGGAAACATCAGCAAGGTCTCCGCAGGAGCAACAACCTTCAGCGGAAACTAAAACATTTCACCCATACTCTTCTCTTACAGACCTATGAAAGCAGTCATCCTCGTAGAACCCGAGATACCGGAGAACACAGGATTCACAGCCAGGCTCGCGGACAACTACGACGCAGAACTCAGAGTGGTCAACCCGGACTTCCAGCTTGACGAAGCAAGAAAGACAGCGACCAACGCACAGCAAAAACTCAGAGACACAAAGATATACGAAAACCTGGAAGAAGCAGTAAAAGACCTCGAACAGGTTATAGGCACCAAACCCGGCAGAGGCCTTCCAGTAGAAAAATTCCAACCACGGGAGAACACCTCGGTAATCATAGGACGGGAGAGCTCAGGCCTCAGCAACAAAGAACTGGACATGTGCGACGCAGTAGTCCATATAGACCTTCCAGGTTACAGCTCGATGAACCAGAGCCATGCAGCAGCCGTCCTCATGCATGAACTCTCCAGCTCCCCGGAAGAACGATCTCTTTCAACGGAACAGAAGAAAGCCATCGGGAAAATACTCGGCGACGGAAAGATCAAGGAACTACTTCTCAGAGCCTCTCCCACCAGCCAGGAGTACGACAGGCTCATGGGAGAACTCAAAAAACTGGGAGAAAAACAGCCATAGAGTATTCAGACAGTTACAGGCCTTTCTCCAAACCTATATCCTCCATGATTGAAGGAGTTAAAAATGTAGATACTTACTTTCGAAACATGGTATTCGGCTTAATGGCATCGAACGGCGGAGGAATACTCCAGCAGATCTACCAGATCTTCATGATACTATCTTTCCTGATCTTCCCGGCAATGATAATATTCGGACCAAGACTGATGATCTGGCAGATATCAAAGAAACTTAACGCAGCCCTCATCGACCTCGAAGCATTCCACAACGACACAAAGGCCTACTTCCTCGACGAAATGAACCCGGAGATGGACAAGGCCTTCCAGAAAAAATTCGACTCCATGAAGAACTTCCAGTTCTCACAGCCTACAGGCCTCGACCCTGCAGGAATGGTCGGAAGACTTGAAAACGTACTGGATGCCTCAGAGGACAAGTTCAAACGTTTCGTAAGACGGAACGCAGATACAGAAGACGAAAACGAACTTGCAAACCTGAACATGGCATTCAAAGGAGTCATGGGAACACAGCAGATCTACAAGGTCATGAGACACTTCAAGGAGCTGGTAACAAAGACCGGTAACTTCCAGCTCATCGGAATCACACAGATGATGATCCCGATCTACACAGAACTGGCAGAAGCACAGAAAGGAGCTACAAGAGCCTTCGTCGACGAAGCACCGATTGGCGACGCCATCGGACCGCTCGTCGCTGCAAAACTGATCCACGGCGAACCTGAAGAAATCGCAGAGGACATCATCCACAGCGAAGAAGAAATAAACGACCAGACAGCACATGTAGTGAAATCAAAAGGCCCAGGCGCCCGCCTCGGAAAATACGGCAACGCCATAGATCAGCTTGCCGACGACAACGACCTGGAAGCAATAATCACTGTAGACGCAGCCTCCAAGTTCGAAGGAGAGGAGACAGGAAAAGTAAACGAAGGAGTCGGCGTCATGATGGGCGGACCAGGAGTAGAAAAATCCAAGATAGAAGACGCAGCCACAGATCACGACCTACCGCTCGAAGGAGTAGTCATCAAACAGTCACCGCCAGAAGCCTCCAAACCGATGAAGAAAGAGATCTACGACGCCTACAAGGACGCAGTAGGAAAAGTCGAGGAAGTAGTAGCAGAGTTCGACGGCGAAGTAGTAGTAATCGGCGTAGGAAACACCTGCGGAATCGGCAACAAGAAAGAAGACGTGACAAACGTACACAACAGACTTCAGGAGTACTGGAAAGAATACGAGGAAAAAGACGAAGACGACGTCAGCCACATGGGCCTCATGTCAGCGATGCCAGGAGGAGAAAGCAGCAAACTGGAAGACATGGCAAAGGCCTTCATGTGGAACCTTCCAAGATAAAAAATTTACCGGGAGGAAACGGGAATCAGAAAAAGTCTCTTCTCCCGTTTCCAGCTTTTTTACTTTCCTCTAAGCTTTCTCCAGATACCGCTCAGAAAGCCGCCGCTTCTAACACCTTCTTTGATCTCAACGTTCCTCTTACCGTGCTGAAAACCGGCATGCTTCTTCAAGGCCTCCTCACTCGAGAAAACCTCTCCACACTCACCACACTCAAGTAATTCTTTCATACAACCAGAAATACCGCTTCAGAGTTAAAAAATGACCCAAAACTTTAACCGTCACTATGAGAAAGTAACAATTATGTGGGGCGAGGCCTGGGAGAACTACGAAACGAAAGACAGCCAAGAGTTCCGGAGCAGAGGACTGGTCACCTCTGAGCTCGAGACACCGGATAAAGGCCTTGAAAAAGTCGAGGAAGTACTAGGATTCTCCCCGGACGAAGCCTTTGACAGTTTCAAACAGGAAAGTTTCACTGGCGAAGACTACCAGACAAGAGCCGCCGCAGAACCGGAAGGAGACAAAGTCGTGCTGAAAGGGTTCAGAGACATGTCACCTCACGTACTGGCCCATGAATCCGTCCACGGACAGATGATGCAGCCCGACGGGGAAAACTATCTGCCTGGCGAAAACCAGTTCGAGAACAGGATCTACGACGAATTCGTTGCAAGACTGGCGGAGAACGAGATCAGCGACCTCCGTATCGACGAAGGCATGAAGGACGACTTCAGGGAAGCAAGAGCAGAATATCTCGCAACGAGAAAGAAATACAAGGGGGAACAGCTCTCCCGGCAATTCAAATCACTCTGGAACGACCTGGAACAGACCGACAGAACAACAGATGAAAAAATACAGAAGGAGATCGACCAGGCCCTTTTCCCCTACCAGGAGCTCAGAGAACAGGTACTCGCAGCAGAAGCCGCCAAAAGATACAGCAAGGAACACCAGTACAACATCAAGGAACTCCTCAAACCCGATGAAAAACTTTACAGCCAGACAGTAGAATACATCAAACAGGTGGAAAACGATGTCGCCTGAAAAAGAGATAACAGAACAGGAGAAAAAATTCCTGGAAAAACTCTTCCAGTACACACAGGAAATACACGGCGACAGATGGAAAAAAGTCCTGAAAAGAGGCCTCAACATTCCGGAAAAAGGATTTAAAGAAAAATTCCAGCTCCACATCAACGAAAAAACCAGAAACGAAGAGAAAACAATCAAAAAACTAGAGGAAAAAGCCCTCATAGAGATAGAAACAGTCACAGAAGAAGTAGACACCAGCAAAAGAGAAGTAACATACAGCAAAACAGAAGAAGGCCTCAGCGAAAGAGAAATCGAAGACAGAGGAAGAATCAGGGGAGAAAGAGAGAAGAAAAAGCTGAAGATGCCGGACATCGAGGAAATCGCCGGCAAAATCGAGGTGAAAGAATGAAACTTACCATACCAGAAGAAAACTACATAGAAGACCTTGCAAAATTCACACAGGACCTCTACGGAAACAACTGGAGGTCAGTACTGAAAAAGGCCTCCGTACCACTACCCAGAAAAGGATTTCACAGCAGAACGGAATACTTCCACGAATTCGACACCGGAAAAGAGGAAAAAGTTATCAAACAGCTACAGAAAAAGAACATTGTAGTAATACGGAACCATGAGATCGACATCCAGGGAGAAACAGATTTCCACGAAAAATACAGCGACGGAAACAACCAGTTCATCGGCATAAGACCTGAAAAACTCTCTGAACTACATCAACATCTCAACCTCGACGGCTGAACGACCTGAAAAAATACCCTGGACGTGTTACTACTCCCAAGTTATAAATAGTAGCGTGAGTAATGTTCTTCATGGAAGTTACAGTCCAGGACATAGAAGAAGGCCTTGACCCAAGATACGAAGTACAGGATATCGGGGACGATGGATATAGAGTTTCTAACGATAACGGCGACGCAGGTGTTGTCAGCTTCGGAATAGATGACGGTAACGCATACATGGATGTTGACTCCTGGACTGGCGTCGATGACAGGATCTATGAGGACGACTCCGAGAGCGATTCGTTCATGGACGCACGAGTTCTCGACAATGTTCTCATGGATGAGGAGATCGAGGACCTCGGTAACCGTGTCAGATCAATCCTCTCAAACGGCATGTCACATGCCTATAATCTAAGTAACAAGGAGGAGCAAGCCGATACACTTCTAACCTCAGCTCACAGAGCCTACAACGTTCTTGAATCACGGGGAAAGGGAATAGGCCGTGTATCTCTTGACGCAGAGGGAGAAGGCCCCCTGGGAAACGCGGTCCTCCACTACGGAGAAGCACCTGACAATGATCAGAAGATGGGACCTGGAATCAACGATGTAAAGATAGACATGGAGGAGTACGAGAATGACAGAGGCTTCGCAACTTCTGCCACGTACATCATGGGAGCGGTCCTGCTCAATGAGAGCAACAGTGACAAGAAGCCGCAGGTCTCCACAGAGATGGGTTACAAGAGAGGATCAAAGCACCATGAATCACAGGAAACAAAAGCGGACATGGAACTGGTCGAAGAAGCTACAGATATCTCAAAGTACGACTTCCTCAACTGAGAAGTCCGTAAAACTCATCCAGGACCTCTGAATCAGGCCTGTAACCATCCCTATTTTCTTCTCTAAATCTAAGCCTCTGATCTAAATCAATATCAAAGAAATCAACACCAGAATACTCTCCACGCCTCTCACCCGGCCTCACATCCAGGCCGTGATCATATGCGACATGCACGTTCTCATCCGGCGCAAAATCCTCCGCCAGATACTCGGGCGGAAAAACAGTCTCAACAAAAGAACTATCCTCTTCCCGGGTCTCCTCACCCCAGGTACTCAAGATAATAGGATCATCATGCACAACATCTCTACCGACATCGATGATGTACACCTCCCCAGACATATCAACGTGTCCCGTGATATAATCCAGGCCACCCTTCAGAGAATCTCCAACCATGACAGGTAAACAAAACGGTCTTAACCTTTAAATACCAGATCTCTATCCCGTAGTACATCAAAGACAGCTCTGCAAAACAGAAAAAAGGCCTCAGAGATAAAAGTTTCAGGCCCTGAAATTTTCTACACAATGAAAGGTGGACATGTTCCGCAGCTTTCTCTCACGAGAAAGACTGCTCGAGCAGGAATCT
>JBDGSM010000014.1:0-7246 GCA_042217545.1 Candidatus Nanohalobium sp.
GTATCGAACCACGGAGCTGTGTCACCGGCTTCAGACCAACCAGTTAAAAAAATAGCCCGCACCTTTCTATAACACAGCTCAAAGCCTCCAGCGATTGGCTTAATGCGTCTGCGTGACGTAAAACGCGCGAGGGTAGCCAAGTGGTCAAAGGCGCAGCGTTGAGGGCGCTGTCCCGTAGGGGTTCAGGAGTTCGAATCTTCTCCCTCGCATCTTAGTGCTCATCTTCTTGAAGAAAACTATCTAAGGCCTTGATAACGCTCAGAAAAGCCCTGAAGAGATGTACTGCAGCAAAATCTCCAAGGAAGTCGATACGACCTACGCACACACAGTCAGGATAATCTCCCGTCTGGAGGAGGAAGGACTTATACAAACCCGGAAGAAGGTAAGGAAGAAGTTCATCAAGCTGATCGAACAAGGAGAAAAATACGCGGAGAAGTTCCAGCACCTCCTCGACCTATTCGAAGGGAAAGGGAAAAACCTGGAAAACCAGCTTGGGAGCGGAGGCCTTGAGAGAGACATCAAACAGGCCTGAACACCCGGCAGTTATTACTGAGGCCTTCCACTAAACTTTCGTATGCATCTGAGCGACTGGATGGAGAGAGTCGACCTCAAAGTGGAGATGCAGGAGGTCTACCTTCACAGCTTCCTGTTCAAGCTCGCGATCAACCTGGTTGCGATCTTCCTCCCGCTCTACATCCTCGAGATGGGATACAGCACCTCCACAGTATTCATCTTCTTCGCCATCTACTACGGCATCTACCTGTTCTTCAGCTTCCCCGGAGCCTGGATCGCAACCAAACTCGGCTACAAACATACCTCTCTACTTACGAGCCCGTTCATACTGGCCTTCTACCTCCTGCTCCGCTCAAACCCCGGAACACCAGGTCTCTACCTCACCGCCCTGGTGGGAGGCCTCTCCTTCAACCTTTACTGGATGGGCATGAATCCGGAGATAGCGGAGAGCAGCCATGACAAAGACAGGGAGAAGGAGACAGGTTTCTTCTTCTCGATGCCTACACTCGCCTCACTGCTTTCACCAGTCGTGGGAGGCCTCATACTGGCAGATTACAGCTTCGACCTCCTTTTCATGATCGCAACGATACTGATAGGCCTTTCATTCACACCTTTCCTGTTCTCACGCGAACACAGAGAAGGCATGGACGTGAATCCGAGGACCTTCTTCTCCATGGAGTACTTCAACGACTTCATGACCTACACGTTCAAGGGAGCGCAGTCGATGGTGAAAAAGGTGCTCTGGCCGCTATACCTCGCTATGATAATCGGTGGATCCGTCAAAATCGGCAGCGCAGGCAGCTTGCTCGCTCTCGGTTCAGCTATCGCCTCCATAGGCCTTGGACAGTACACGGACGATTCGAACAGGAACCAGGTAATCCTCTCCGGCGTCGCAGTCACCTCAGCCACCTTCCTCCTCATGAGCTTCGTCACAGCACCAGTTACAGCAGCGATAGTCTCCTTCATCAACGGACTGGGAAGGACGGCGATCAGCCTCCCGGTCTACAGCAGGGCAATGGACAGGGCGGAGGATAAGGACTATGTCGAGTACTTCGCCTTCAGAGAGATAGGCCTTTCCACGGGAAGAACTGCTACGTTGCTTGCGTTTCTTCTGATCTTCCTGTATCTGCCGAACAAGTTCCTGCTGGGATTCACGTACGCAGCCATCTCATTACTGTTCGTAGGTTATTTCAGCAGAAAAATATAGAAGTCAGGAGCAATCGACTAAAATACATGAAGGTAGGCCTTATCTCGGACATCCACTCCAACATGCCCGCGTTAAGAGAAGTGCTTTCAGAGCTGAAGAACAGGAACGTGGAGAAAATCCTGTGCGCAGGAGACCTCGTCGGATACTACACAAGGCCTAACGAAGTAGTAGAGAAGATTAGAGAGGAGGATATAACCTGCGTTAAGGGGAACCACGATCAGGGGGTTGAAGGCGGCGAATTCCGTTTCAATCCCAAAGCCAGGAAAGCCCTCAGATACAGTAAAGAAAAATTAAACCACGAGAACAAGGCCTTTCTCCGTGAACTCGATGAAAGAAAGAGAATAAAATTAGACAATCAGGACATCTTCATGGCCCATGGATCGCCGAGAAGGCCTGTGGAGGAGTATGTTATGCCTGAAGACGCAGATAAATCATCGCTCAGTTACTTCGGCGAAAAACCAGACGTCGTGATGCTTGGACATACGCACAAGGCCTTCAGCAAGGAAGTGGAAGGTGTTAAAATTGTTAATCCTGGAAGTGTTGGGAAGCCTAGGGATAAAGATCCCAGAGCCTCTTTTGCAGTACTGGATACCGAAAGTAATTCTGTTGAACATTTCAGAACGGAGTACAGCAAGGAGAAATTTGCGGAGGAGGTCAGGGCGGAGCTTGGAGATACTTTAGCTGAGGAAATCCTTGAAGGACGTTAAATAAAGTTTGACCTCCCAGATATTTGATGTCGAGATGATGAGGCTACTTGACATCGTCTGAACAGGGAAACCTGGATGATGACAAAAACACCCACTGATCGACGTTCTAAAAATAATAAAAAGAGAAGAAATTAAGGCCTTAACTTGTCGCGTTCTTCGCTTCCTGAGAGCTCATCAGGCTGAAAGTGACCTTTTCACCGCCTGTTAGCTCGTACTGACCAGCTCCAACTTTTGGAGCCTCTCCATCTACTTTGTAGATCCAGTAATGCGTCTTGTTACTTGAAACCCCGTTAATCCCAGTGATGTAGAGACCGAACGAGCTTTCCTGATATTCGACCGGGTAAGTCGCGTTCAACGCATGGAATGCCGAACTTGTGTTGTTGACTCTGACGATCTTTGAATCCACAGAGTTACCGTAATCAACGGTTAAATTGACCTGAATCTGATTGCCATCAGGAGTCTGAGTCAGCTGAGCTCCAGCTATCAATGCAAGGCCTACCACTACCAGAAGGCCTGCCCCAACGTATTTGAGTTTAATTTCGTCCGTAAACTGATCTAAGCGTTCTGTCAAATCCATAAAGTGTAACACCAAAACCTACAGTACTGACCAAGTGAGTTAGAGCGAACGGAACCGCCGCCATCAGATAGCTCGGGATCGAGAACAGCGCTACCGGGCTGAAAAACAGCGAACCAAAGTTGATAACCAGTTCAAAAGCTGCAGTCCCTACTACCAGAGAGCTGAAGTACATCTTCTTCCCGGAGCTTATATTGCTCATGTAACTAGCTGATAAGGCTGCAAGACCTGCTCCTGCCATCTGGAAGAAAGTCCAGGGACCCTGACCTCCCCAGATCAGGAAGTTCGTAATATAGAAACCTGTAAGGCCTGAAGCGATACCCTGCTTTCTTCCTGCGTAGAAACCTACTGCGATCGCGACCGGTAAAACAGTCTCGATACTCGGCAAATGTTGGAGGGCTACTCTGCCGATTATACCGGAAGCAGTAAGTGCTGCAGTAGCTGTTAAGGCCTTTACAGTTACATCTTCACTTGAACCGGTTTCGGATTCGCTGAAGATACTTGATTCACCCAGCGGATAGTAATCCTCCCCTACCAAAGACATGGTATAACACCGTTATATATTCAGCTTTAAACATCCTTCGGCCAGTGCTTTGATTCCGCCGGCAGACCACTGAGGAATTAAAAGCTTCGCCATCAATCTTCGGTTACACCACGTTGAGAGGCATTCAGATGGTTAAGCTCTGATAGCCGGAAGTCGCCGGAGTGCGGCTTATTGCGGCTAGCGAAGACCTATCAGGTCTTCTATTCCAGAAAACCTCATCGAGGTTTTCGGTAAACGAGCGTAACCGTTTGGTGGAGGTAGGTTAGTTGGTCCATACTCCGACCTTGTGGCGGTCGGGACGCGGGTTCGAATCCCGCCCTCCGCCCTCTAGATTTTCCAGCCTATCTGAAGGCCTTCTGTGTCCAGTATTTCGACTTCTACGCTGTTTTGATTGATTTCTGCCAGGGCGTAGGAGCCGTCGAAGCCGTTCTTCTTCGATTCTGATATGAACGGGGCTATCGTGAAGTGGTCAAGGCCTCTGGCATCAGGCCTGCTCTACAGCATCGGAGGTTACCAGCTGCCTTTCCTCGTGGCCGGTTTCTCTGGTATTGCCGGTCTTGCTGTCTCGGTTTTCTATATCGAGGAGACAGCAGAAGGTATTTCAGTCAGGCAGCTTATCTCAGGGAAGTTCTGATGCCATTCCAGGGATGGAAGCGGCGTCAACAGTTTATTTTCCCCCTGTTTTCTGGATTTCCTAAGGGTTACCTGAGGGATAAAAACCCCCGGACACCCATTGTTACTTATGTCAGAACTTGAGGACGCACGGGAAAATCTTGAAGATGCTCTGAAGGCTATAGGTGAAGAAGAGCATTTCGAGATGCTTGCGAACCACGAGAAAACCCTGGAGACAAATATTACTGTCGAAAAAGACTCGGGTGAGAAAGAGGTGTTCCAGGCGTTCCGCAGCCAGCATTCCACACTTCGGGGTCCTGGTAAAGGAGGTATCCGTTTCTCTAAACGGGTTTCAGAGGATGAGGTGAAGGCCTTGAGCCTCTGGATGACCCTAAAGTGCGCTGTCGCCGATATACCTTACGGCGGTGCGAAAGGTGGCGTGATCGTTGATCCCGATAAGCTGAGTGAAAGGGAGAGGAAGAGGCTGTCCAAGGCCTATATCGATTCGATAAGTCAGATCATAGGCCCTGACAGAGATGTTCCTGCACCGGACATGAACACTGGCGCGCAGGAGATGGCCTGGATGATGGACGAGTACTCGAAGATCCGGGGCGAGAAAGTGCCCAGCGTTATCACAGGTAAACCAGTGGATGCCTTCGGCAGTAAAGGCCGTGCAGAGGCGACGGGCTACGGTGCAGCCTACGTTATTGAGAAGATTATAGAGGAGGAAGGCCTCAAAGCCAGTAACCTGACTGCCGCGGTCCAGGGCTTTGGTAACGCAGCCAGGCCTGCTGTTGAGAGGCTTGAGGAGATCGGCGTAAAAGTGGTAGGCGTATCCGATAGTTCAGGAGCGACAAAAGATGAAAACGGTTTCAGTTACGGCGAGCTGGTTGAACGCAAAAGCGAGGAAGGGACTGTCTGTAAGCTGGGAGAGAATATTTCAAACGAGGAGCTTCTGGCCATGGACGTGGATTTCCTCTTGCCCTCGGCGATCCAAGGCGTTATCACGGAGGAGAACGCTGATAAAATCAAGGCCTCATATATAGTCGAGGTTGCAAACGGGCCTACGACCAGGAGAGCTGATGAACTGCTGGAGGAAAGAGATGTGAAGATGATACCGGATGTCCTGGCGAACTCTGGCGGTGTAACAGTGTCTTACTATGAGTGGGTGCAGAACAGGAGAGGTGAGTACTGGGAAAAGGATGAAGTGCTGGATAAGTTGAGGAAGAATATCCAGGAGGCCTACGCACAGTTCAGAGAACTTAGGGATCAGAAAGATGTCTATGGGCGGGATGCAGCGTATATGATAGCAGCGAGAAAGCTTGTAGACAGCCTGGAGGCCAGGTAAGGCCTTCAGTTTTCTTTTACTTTTATTTCTGCTTTTATCCCGTAGTGGTCGGAGATCTTTAGGTCTGCCCGGTTTTATCTTTCAGATAATTCTTTTTTCGAGTCCGGACAGGGAGGACCTGGTTTATGTATATAAAGTTTTGAGTTGGTTTCCGTAGATGCGGAGAAGGAATTGTTCCTTGTCTGCATGTTCAGTCCTCCGACATGCCTTTTATAAGGTTTAACGGGGACTGTAAAGTTACCCGGTCGTGAGAGCGTTTCCGGGGTAAAGCCTGTTTAAGGCCTTGATGAGCGCATTATTGTTTTTGCGTGATGTAGGAGAGATGGACCCATGCAGGCATAGTTTTTTGCTATGCTTGACATACACACATTTACACGATTAGTGTAGCCGTACATCTGCGTTTTTACGTGGATGTACTGGTTCTGACATTGAAGGTTTACTTTGTAGATCTTCATTGAGCAACTCGCTTGTCGAGTTGCGCTGGAAAGTTTGGAACTTTCCATTACAAATACCCGTCAGGAACCCTCCATTGATTTGGAGCAATTCCGGTTGATCCTGCCGGAGGCTACCGCTATCGGAGTCCGATTTAGCCATGCTAGTCCACCGATTCGTTCGGGGCGGATAGCTGAGTAACACGTGGCTAACCTGCCCTGCGGATGGGGATAACCTCGCTAACGTGAGGCTAATACCCAATAACAGAGGAATACTGGAAGGTTTCCTCTGTGAAATGTTTCGACGCCGCAGGATGGGGCCGCGGCTGATTAGGTCGTTGGTGAGGTAACGGCTCACCAAGCCGATAATCAGTAGCAGCCGTGAGAGCGGGAGCTGTCAGTCGGCTTCTGAGACAAGAAGCCGGGCCCTACGGGGTGCAGCAGGCACGAAACCTTCACAATGCACGCGAGTGCGATGGGGGGACTCCGAGTGCAATCTTCCCACAAGGAAGGTTGCTTTTCTGCACTGTAAGGAGGTGCCGGAACAAGGGGTGGGCAACACTGCTGCCAGCCGCCGCGGTAATAGCAGGACCCCAAGTGGTAGTCGTTATTATTGGGCTTAAAGTGTTCGTAGCCTGCCATGTAAGTCCGCTGTGAAATCCACCTGCTCAACAGGTGGGCGTGCAGCGGATACTGCATTGGCTAGGGACCGGACGGCGTCGAGGCTATTCCCTGGGTAGGAGTGAAATCCTAAAATCCAGGGAGGAGCACCTGTGGCGAAAGCGCTCGGCGAGTACGGATCCGACGGTGAGGAACGAAAGCCAGGGGAGCAAAGCGGATTAGATACCCGCGTAGTCCTGGCTGTAAACATTGTCCGTTTGATGTCGGCTAACCTCCGAGGTTAGCCGGTGCCGAAGTGAAAACGTTAAACGGACCGCCTGGGAAGTACGGTCGCAAGGCTGAAACTTAAAGGAATTGACGGGGGAGCACCACAACCGGTGGAGGCTGCGGTTTAATTAGATCCAACGCAGAGCACCCTACCAGAGCCGACAGCAGAATGACGGTCAGCTTGAAGAGCTTACCTGACGCGCTGAGAGGAGCTGCATGGCCGCCGTCAGCTCGTGCCGTGAGGTGTCCGGTTAAGTCCGGTAACGAGCGAGACCCGCATCTCATGTTGCCATGGATCCCTTCGGGGATTCGGCACTCGTGAGAGACCGCTGGCGATAAGCCAGGGGAAGGAGCGGGCCACGGTAGGTCAGTATGGCCCGAATGCTCTGGGATACACGCGGCCTACAATGGCCGGAACAAAG
>JBDGSM010000015.1:0-15190 GCA_042217545.1 Candidatus Nanohalobium sp.
GAACATCACCAAGATCGTCAAGAGGCTCGTTAAGCTTCTCTTCCTTACTCGACATTGTCTACACCTTTAACTTCTCCTAACAGTTTTTTAAAGTACTCCATTGTATCACCTTCAGGCATAATACCAGGAGTGCCTGGAAAGTATCTCTTCCATGAGGGTTTGAAGTGCTTCGTCAAGGCCTTCGTCGTGCTTTGCGTCGATTCCTACTGTCTTGATTCCAAGCTCGTCTTCGATCTCTTGAGGATCGAGAGCATCGTCCATGTTCTGGAAGTTTGCAAGGATGATGAACGGCAGGTCTTCTGCCTCGAGATCCTTCTTCAGCTTTCTTACACGGTCGTAGTTAGGATCTCTTGAGTCCACTACGACGAAGCATCCGAAGATACTTCTTCCTAGGAAGTCAAGCGCCCAGTCGAAACGTTTCTGACCAGGGGTACCGAACAGCTCGGCTTTCAAACCATTTCTCTCCACCTGTCCGTGGTCCAGTGAAACAGTGGTTCCCAGTCGATCAACGGAAACGGCCTCCTGCGACATGTTCTGGACCGTGGTCGATTTACCGGCATCGTAAGGCCCTGTTACAAGCATCTTAGGCACGTACATCATCAGGCCTTCAGGCGTGATATCAAACGGAACCTTTGTGTCGATGTCGGGCTTCCTGACGTCTATGTATTTCAGTACGATTCCCGATCTTTCAAGGCCTTTTAGGTGTATTACGTAGTCAAATATTTCTTTGAGTCTTTCGATGTCCTGACCGTCCCCTTCCTCGAATCCAAGGTTTGGAAGGAAGTAGTAGTTTACTGCCAGAGTATCGTCTGCCACAGGACCTACTTCGTTGACGAAGTCCTCTACCTCATCCCACTGTCCTGCGAACGTGTCCAGGGAGTCCATCACATAGGTTGTACCCCAGTCCTCGAGGTCTTTGAGGGCCTGTTTGGTCTTCTCCTTTGCCTCCTGTAGGTAGTCGGACCTGTCCTCTTTCAGATCTGTGTCGATCCTGTAGGCTTCCTCGGACGGCTTGTCAAGCGTCGAGGAGAAACCGTCTATTATCGCTGTATCTCCTTCAGCGCCCTCGGAATCGATCCTTTCTTTGATGTACTGCGGCATCCTGTTGTTTACAAAGTAGACAAGATTGTCTCCTTCTCCAAGCCGGTAGTTAACCAGTGCAGAAGCAAACTTGGACTTGTCCACTGCCAGATCGGCAAGAAACAGAACGTTGGAGCCGTCTTCTACTCCTCCGTCCAGTGCCTCATTAAGTCTTTCCAGCGGCAGTTCTACCTTGGACATAATCAAAACTCATGTTCCCCGGTTTATAAATCTACTTCAAAGTATTTGAAAAACCTTCCAACAACTTGAAAAGGCCTTCAGCAGGACAAAAACAGGTTTAACAGATCTTTGAGATCGATAAAACTGTTTGAAGAAATTTATCCGACGTTGATATCTCCTGAGTCGGTTACTTCGTAATCCATCCAGCCTCTACTTGTTTCAGTCTTGTCCATTCTCTGTACGGAGATCTTCTGGTCGTCTCCATCCATCTTTGTCTTGATGACTCCGTCCGCTACGTGTTTTATGGTGTTGACTGTTTTATCATCGTGCATGCCGCCTTCTAGCGTGATAACGAAACATCCTCCCGAACTGGAGCTTTTTGCCCCGACTACCTGGAGGAATTTGACCGCGGACTTTGGATCTGTATAGAGCAGCAGTGTTGAGGCCGAGTGGATTGCCACACGTTTGGATTCGTTGCCCAGAGCGTTCAGGGCATCCGTAAATGTCATGTTCATCTGGTTAAGGTCTGAGAGGCCGTCAAGAGCGAACCTTTCGTCGCCGCCTCCTGCCTGCCAGGAATACCCGTCCACGAAGACGATCCTGTCATCGTATTCGGTGAAGTCCCATCCGTAGTACTGGGCATCGTCTTTTACGTCGTCAGGAGTTCCATCAAGTGTAACATACATTGATTCCTCTCCATTTTCAAGGCCCTGATACACGAACTTGTTAACCAGGGACTCCTTTGCAGTGCCGTCTGCACCCATTAAGATGATCGTGGAGTTTTCCGGGAAGCCTCCCTCAAGTGCATCGTCGAGGCCTTCGACTCCTGTGCTGACTCTATTGTCGCCCATTATTGAGATACCTCTATACTGATATTCTGGCCAACTGTTTATAATATCTAACCTTCGGCGGAAAAACCAACTTTAATAGTTTGGACTGACCATAGTATCAGTATGGTAGAAGTTCCGAGATGCAAGACCGGAATTCAAGGCCTTGACCAGATTCTGAAAGGCGGTATCCCCGAGGAGCATACTGTAGTGATCAGCGGGACTTCAGGAGCCGGTAAGACGACTCTGACCACGCAGTTCCTTTATAATGGTGCCAAGAATCACGATGATAAAGGTATTTACTTCACGTTGGAGGAGCCTGCGAGGAATATCGTCGAGACCAGTAAAAACTTTGGTATGGATTTCGAGAACGATGAAGGTGTCGCAGGAAAGGTTAAGTTCCATGAAGAGCTGAACCTGATGCGTGAGGGCTCAGGAGGCGAAGTTTTCGAGCCCGACAGGTTTATAGAGGCCTTCAAGAGGCAGATCGAGGAGTTTGATCCTGATCGTGTCGTTCTTGACTCGATTACTAAGTTTGCGATGGTTTTCGACTCTTCGCCTTTGAGGAGGGAGAAAGTCTCGGAGATCGCCCAGTTCCTCAGGGAGCAGCAGTGTACAGCTGCTCTTCTGGCTGAGATACCTTATACAGGCGGTGAGAGGCAGGTTTCAAAGTACCAGATCGTGGAGTTCGTGGCTGACGGAGTCATCTTGCTGGGTAATGAGAGGACGGAGTCCTCCAGGACAAGGACGCTGGAAATCTTCAAGATGCGTAGAACAGATCACTCATCCGACATCCATCCGTTGAAGATCACGAGCAACGGTATAGTGACGTATCCAAACCAGACAGCTTTCTAGGAGCCCGTGGATTCAAGGAGAGCACCTATCACGATACAGAGAGCGCCTATCCCAAACAGTTTTCCGAAATCCTTCCAGTGCGCCCAGTCAAAGTGCTCCCTGTATACAGCGGCCGACATAAGTGAACCCGAGACACCTGCCAGAATGAAACCGGTCATCTCAAAAGTTGCGTGCGGAACATAAGCCAGCGGCGGCGCAGTACCTTTTGTACCGAGGAACGCAGCTGACAGACCGTCCGGAAGCTTGTGAAGAAGATTCGCCAGGAAGACTCCGAGTACGGAAGCGTTCCAGCTCAAGATAAAAGCCCCTGCAGAACCTGTCACGAACGAAACCAGAGTGATCGCCGCGAAGACACCGATATTGTTCACCAGCAGGAATAGAAAGAAGTTAGGTGAAATAGCGGACCCAGAGATACCTGCTCTCAGAGCCTGTGCAGCGAAAAAGTCAGGCTTGAAGTATCCAAGACCCAGGAAAGCAACTGCCTGGCCCAGGAAAAGTGCGAAATAACCTGCGATCTCAGGTATATGCGGCGCCCTATCCGCCTCATCGTCAAAGAAGAAACTTGTCAAAGGATACACAAGAGGAATAGCCGCGAAAATCACGATCAGCATATCGGCCTCCCGCGGATAAATCACCCCCGCGACAATGTAGGCTGCGATCACCGAACAAACCCCGAGAAGAGCCAGCAACGGATAATTCCTGTGCTGCTCCTCACGCAGGATCAACTCCGGAAACATAACAAGAAAGAAATTAGATACAGTCCTTTATCAGGTTACAGGCCCCCCAGGAAAAACCCTCAGGGATTAATATCGAACTCGAAGTTCTCCTCGATATAGGCCTCGACCTCATCCTCAACGTCCTCACGCTTTCTCTGATGCTCTTTCAGAAACTCCTCCAGTCTATCCTTCGCGATCTGCTTCAATTCTCCTGAAAGCATCTCGCCGCTTTCATACTCCTCTCTGATCCTTGCCAGTTCTTCATCGTCCTCTACCAGGTGGTACGCCAGTAGTTCAAATACCATGTCCTCTTCGATATCCGCGCCTTTCTCCCTATGTTCCTCAAGAGAGTCCTGGCCGCCGGTCTTCGCCTGATCGATCTTCTTCTTAGCATCTTCGATACTGTCGGTCAACGCAATATAGCTCTTCGGATTACTGCTCGACATCTTTCCGCCCTGAAGGCCTCTCATGAACTTGTTGTACGTTGAAGCAGGCTTGATGAAGTCCTGGTCCCTGTACTTGCTTGCGACGTCACGTGTCAAACGGATATGAGGATCCTGGTCGACACCGACAGGCACTACAACAGGTTTAGGCCCTCCGTTCTCCGGAAACTGAGGCCTGAGAATATCCGCGTACTGAACCTGGGCTGCCGACATCTTTCCTGGTTCCGCGCTTCCGTAGGTTGCCTCCATCTCGTTCTGTGTAATATATCTTCCAAAAGTTGTAGCTCTCGCCAGGTGGTTGTTTCCCGCTTTAGACTGGAAGTAGAAATCTACGTTCTCCAGATCGATTCCGAGCGCTACATAGTTCTTCAGGTATTCCTCAACTACAAGTTCCCTGGCTTCTTCTAGCGACATGTCCCGCGTGTTGTAGGCCTCGATATCTGCTGCAGCTATAGTTACTTCTGCGCCCATCTCCTGGTACATCTTGATCTGGTCGACGACGCATTTATGGCCGAAATGGAAGACTCCTGAAGGCATGATACCTGTCATCATCGCAAATTCTTCATCTTCCTCCTTCGCATCCAGGAAGTCGTCAAGGCCTCTGTGGCCGAAGATGATGCCTCTGCGGATGAACCTGTGATCCGGAAGTCTATCAGCTACTTCCGCGATCGGTTCGATTCCGAACTTCTCCATTTTCTCAGAGTAGTTTCCGACCTCTACATCGCCCCAGGGATCAATATCTGCCATACTGAAAACTTCACCTCTCACCTTTTAATTCGTTTTCAGGTTTACGACCTCTGAAACCCAGGATCTCATCGTATCCATCCGTCGACATCAGAACCGGGTAAAAGGCCTCCTCCGCATTCAGTTCTTCATCCTCGTTCTCAGCGTACTTCTCACCTTTCTCGACTTTCTCGAAGTTCTGGGCCAGGAACTCATAGTTTCCAGGCACAGCTTCGTACATCTCGAAGATCTCAGGCCTTTCCACAGGTTTCTCGCGGTCGATAGCGCCAAAGCAGGCCAGGAAGTTCAGTAATACTTCGTAGGCGTTTTCCTCAGCTTCCTCAGTGCCGACCTCGCCCACCTCAACAGAAACTGCGTCAAGATACTTCTCGACGCTGTCCTTATCAAGCGGGGCGACATCCACAGCTCTATCGACCCCGGGAGCGGTGACAAGATCTTCATCAACTGTATTGACGAGGCAGAAGGCCTCGTCGAACTCCGTCATGGAGTGTATAGTCAGCGATTTGAGGCCTTCAAGCTCCTCCATAAGTTTTGCGGCGAGTCTCTCCTCGTGGCTGTTGCTTTCAGGATCTCCGGGGAAGCAGCGGTTCAGATCAGTATCTATGAATCTTTCTCCCTGTTCCCTCGCTTCTTCGTTCGCCACTATGAACTTGACAGGCTTCTCCAGCTTGAAATTGCCCTCCAGGAATCTTTCTACCGCTTTACTGCCGCAGACCTCGTCTCCGTGTACTGCTGCGACCACTGCTATCTCAGGTTCGCCAGGACCTTTCTCCACGACTCTCAAGACCTCTCACCTCCTACGGTTTCAGAGACCTCTGAAGCCAGTTCTTCGACTCCTTCAAGGCCTTCATCAGTGTATGCATCGATTATAGCGCTTCCCATGATGACGCCGTCCGCTCCTGCGTTCAGGGCTTTCTCTGCGTGTTCGGAGCTGGAGATCCCGAAACCTATGCATCTTGGGACGTCGAGGCCTTCCGTTTTCTCCATCAGCTCCTCTGTCTTATCCGAGAAGCTGCTCCTTGCTCCTGTAGTTCCTTTGACTGCGACGATGTAGGCGAAGCCTTGGGTCAGCTCTCCTATCTCTTCTACACGTTCCTCTGGCGTGTTCTGTCCTATGAGGAAGATCTGGTTCACGTCCGTATCTAACTCGCCGATCTCCTCCCCGTACATCTCAGGCGGCATGTCAGGAATGATGAGGCCGTTCACCCCTGCTTCTTCCGCAGCCTCAAAGAAGGCCTCGTATCCGTACCTCCTGACTGTATTCGCATACGCAAGCAGAACAATGGGCGTGTCTGGGAACTCCGAGGCAACCTCCAGCACGTCGTCCGCAGTTATATCGTGTTCAAGGGCTTCCATATCTGCTTCTGTTATCGTAGGGCCGTCAGCCATCGGATCGCTGAAAGGAACACCTAACTCGACGATATTAGCCCCGCTATCGACCAGAGTCTCTACTATCTCCTTCGAGGTTTCTTTGTCCGGGTATCCTCCGACTGTGAAAGGCATGAAGGCCTCTCCATTTTCAAATACTTCTTCAATCGAAGTCAAGGCCTTCCACCTCCGCTACAGTATGCATATCCTTGTCTCCACGGCCTGAGAGGTTTACAAGGATCTTGTCGTGTTCATCCGCCAGTTCCTTTGCGAGGGCGACTGCGTGAGCAGATTCCAGTGCCGGTATGATGCCCTCGGTTTCTGATAGATCGGTGAAGGCCTCCATCGCTGCTTTGTCGTTCACTGCGAAGTAATCTGCTCGTTCCATCTCGCTGAGGACGGAGTGTTGCGGTCCTACTCCCGGGTAGTCGAGGCCTGCGGAGACCGATTCTGCTTCCTCTATATTTCCTGAGTCGTCCTGCAGGAAGTAGGATTTGAATCCCTGGAAGATTCCGACCTCTCCCTGCGATATGCTGGCTGCGTTTCCTTCTTCGTTGCCTCCGGCCTCTGCTCCATACATCGCGACTTCTTCGTCTTCTACGAATTCGTGGAAGAGGCCTATAGCGTTAGATCCTCCTCCAACACATGCGACAAGTGCATCCGGAAGCTCATCTTCTCTTTCGAGGAACTGTTCGCGGGCTTCCTCTCCTATGACCTGCTGGAAGTATCTCACTATCTCCGGGAATGGATCAGGGCCTACTACACTTCCTATCAGGTAATGCGTGTCTTCGGAGTTCGCGACGTAGTCCTGTATTGCTGCGTTGACCGCATCCTTCAGGGTTTTCGCGCCCTGGTCGACAGGCTTAACTTCCGCACCGCATTTCTCTATCCTGAGTGCGTTCATCTTCTGTCTTTCCACGTCTTTCCTGCCCATGTAGATCTCTACCTCCATATCGAAGTAGGCACCGACCATCGCTGTTGCGATACCGTGCTGCCCAGCTCCTGTCTCTGCGATGAGTCGTTCCTTTCCCATCTTCTTCGCTAGCAAGGCCTGACCCAATGTATTGTTGATCTTGTGGGCGCCGCCGTGCAGAAGATCCTCTCTCTTCAGGTAGATCTCTGCTCCGTATCTTTCTGAGAGGTTTTCGGCCCTGTAGACTGAGGTAGGCCTTCCTGCGAACTCTTTCAGGTGTTTCTCGAACTCTTCTCTGAATTCCTCGCTGTTTCTGGCTTCCTCGAACTCTTCTTCCAGTTCTTCGAGTACCGGTACGAGTAGTTCTGGTACGTATTTTCCGCCGAACTCTGTCATCTGTTCCATCTTTCCCTTCACCTAGAACTGGTACATCCCAGGGTTTTGTTCCTGTTGGTTTCCTTCCAGCACCTGTTCAGCTTTCTCCACGAGACCCAGGTTCGAGGCCTGATCCTCAGCCACGGAAGGGAAGTTCTCCGCGTAGAACTCGTTGATAGCTTCCTCAGCGTGCTCCATCGCGAGGTAGATCTCGGACTCCTGCTCGTCAAGCATCTCCTCGTTCAGTTCCAGGTCTATGAACTCCTCATTCAGAACACCGTCGTAAGGAGCGACTTCAACCGTTCCTATCTCCTGGTCGAGGCCTTCGTGGTAGAGAGAAAACTCCTTTGCCCCTTGATACTTTGGGCTTAAAGCTGTACTGTTATCTAGAGGTTTTGCGTGTATGTTTCCAAAAGCGTCCACCCTTCTGCAGGGATTCGGTCGTAGCGTGTTGTGTGTCGTAGCTCATATCTTTCACGTATCCCAATAATACGCAGGAAAATTTTAAATACCTTTCAGGCCTCAACAGAGGCTATAAGCGGCATAGATAGCTCTAGAGGTTTTAATTCTGGCAGAAATTCCTGAAAAAGATGTAGGTAGGCCTTTCAGTTGGTCAGCCATGAGAAATTTTTCACTGAAGCGATCTGGAGATAGGTACGGCTCAGGTGATATGTCTTCGCATCAGGCCTTGGAGCCTGCTGCTCCTGCATCTCTTCCATGCGGAGAGAGATGTTTCCAAAAACGTCCACCCTTCTGAGCCATAAAAAGTTAGTAGGGGGTGAACTGTTAAAATTCTTTCTTCTTCCCTTTGAACCCGATCATATCCTCATAACCATCGGTTGACATAAGGACCGGACAGAAACTTTCTGAGGCCTTTTTGACGTTTTCCCTGTTTTCGGCGTATTTCTCTCCTTTTTCGAGTGGTACGAAGTTCTCCGCCTTGAATTCGTAGTTTTCTCCTTTTGCTCTGTCGTAGACCTCGAAGACTTCTGGTTCCGATCGATCGTATTTTTGATCTATTACTCCTTCAGCGGCGAGTAAGTTGAGCAGTATCTGGCAGGTCATCTGCGCTGATTGCGGGCTTGCGTCAGGTCCTGCCTCGACAGTGACGCCGTTGAGGTGGTTGATCATTCCTCCCTCCACGTAGGAGATCTCGACAAGGTTCTCCATGCAGGTATGTCTCGCCAGTTCGTATGTTTCCTCCGTAAGGCCTGAAACGATGGCGAAAGGAGTTTTCGGAGACTCAGAGGAATGGAAGTCTATTACTTTGAGGCCTTCAAGCTCCTCCAGAAGCCTTGCCGCCAATCTCTCCTCATGACTGTCACTATCCCCATCTCCCGGAAATGCATGGTTCAGATCTCTGTCTATGTAGCGTTCTCCTCTGTAGAAGGCTTTTTCGTTGGCAAGGATGAACTTTACCGGTTCGTTGAGGCCTATCGCTTCTCTCTTGAACCTTTCGAAGGCCTTGAGACCACAGGGTTCGTCTCCGTGGATACAGGCCACGATAGCTATTTCCGGCTCTCCCTGTCCCAGGACTTCTGTCTTCATTTTCTCACCTGTTGAAGGCCTTTTCCTGGTTTTCGAGATGTTTCGAGGATGTGAAGTCGTTTTTGTGGTAGTTGGATGTTTGTTCACCTTGTAGTGCAGAGCTCAGGATAGTTGGCTCTGCTTCTAGAAGCTATAGAAATAGTAGAATCCTGTAAAATGTGAGAAACTCAAAACGAGCTGATATAGAACTGGACGAGTCATAGTATATCTCGGGCCTCCTTGATCGCTTTCTCTTTACGTTCTGGATCCGAATCCATTTTCCCGATCATTATATCGCCGTAGAAGGCCTTCCTACTGTTTCAGGTCTAGCTCTTCTCTGGCCAGTTCTACTGCTTCTTCATAGCTATTCAGGGCCTTCACCGTGTCCTTCGGTGAGTGATAGATGTCCAGTACCTCGTGGTACTCCGATGCCACGAACTTGACTTTGTCCTCGTAGCCCTCAGTATTCAGGACTATAGCTTTCTCCACAATCTCAGGATTTTCTATGACTTTCTGGGAGTTTCTCCCCAGCGAATCTGCAAGGAAGATTTCTTCTGCTCCCTTTATCTGCTCGATGTATTCATCCTCGAACCTTCTGTAACCGTAGCAGTGGTACGGTTTTTCCTGTGATATTTCCTCAGCTCCAGCAAATACTACAAGGTTCTCCTCCAGGTCCAGTTCGTCCAGTAACTCAATAATGAGGCTGACCGTGAACCCATTGTCAATGAAGCCTCCCCAGGTGCTGTCGTAATGAGTCAAAATTATCCTGTCGGGATCCTCCTCGTTTCCTACAAGGATATTCCGGGATTCATGGCTGACCCATTCGACCTCGAGATAACCCTCGACTTCATCCGCTCTTAATACTTTTTCCACGTCTTCGGGGCTGATGGCGACTGAAGGAGCCTCGTAGAAGTTCGGAACTGAAATTCCGTCCGCATACGGGTTAAAGTTGATGTTAGGCCTGTTCATAGATCCCTGACCGTTCAAGATAGAGTTTACCAGGGCCTTGGACTCGATCTTTCCAGATTCAAGGCCTGAAGGCAGACAACGAATCTCTTCTCCGTCGGCTTCCAGACCCCAGTCCCTGAAATCCGGTACGAGTATCTGAAAGGCCTGAGTACTGTAATCATATTCAGATATCTCTTCCTCTATCAGTTCCGCTGCTTTTTTCTCGTCTTCGAGCTGTCTCGGGGCCAGATCCGCGAGCCTTGAGGCCCTCTGTACAACTTCTTCTTTCATAGTTTTTATTCACCTCAGAGCCATGTTAAGGATTTGCTCTGTGACGTCCTCGAAACTCTCGGACCTCAGATCAGCTGACTGGATCTCTTCCCTTTTCTGCTGTGAAGGGTAGAGATTGAGGACCATGCCGTTTTTCTTGAGGCTTGAAGAGCCCCCGAACCTTGTGTCGTTCAGTTCCTCCATCACATAGCTGGGAACTCTGGCGTGGTAATCATCCTCAGAAGATACATCTATGAACGGGAAGCTTTCGAGGCCTTCCTGATGAGCCTGTCTCTCAAGCTCATCAGTATTCTCTGTCCTGAACTTTCCGTTGTCAAGGCCTCTGAGCATGTAACCGACATCCTGATGAACTGCTGAGGGAAAGACCAGCGTTTCATAGTTGACCTCCGGAGGGAGTATACCCTCCTGTGAGGCCTCTTCCGTGGATAAAGTGATGTCTCTGCGGTCGTCCAGCGATTCGTAGGTCTCTGTCCTCGGATCGTACTTCATTCCTACAATTTTGCCATCTGCGTCCTCGTATCCCAGGACTTCAGGCTCTTGTCCATGTTTAATCATCTGGTCTATCATGCTTCTCTGGATCTCTGTGAAGTCTCCTCTCGTCTGGACCAGAGGCGTCTCCAGGCTATCGTGGAGTTCTCTCAGGTTCGAGGCCTCGGCATCCGCTCCAAGCATCTCCTCTACGATCTGATCCGAGTTATCTCTCAAATTAACTTCGTGGGAACCGACGCTGTAACCGTCCTGAATATCAGTCACCTGAGTAGACCAGAGGCCTTCCTCGGTAGAAACCACTGGCATCGCGTATCCTCTCTTCTCCGCGTTCCGCCCGTACATCTTATCTGTCAGAGGAGCACCTACGACGCTGTAATTTTCTATTTCTCCCTGTTCCTGCAGTTGATCACCTAACATACTTGCTACTTCCTGCATAGATATCTGCTCGACTGTCGAAGCCGGCTGCTGACGCGGGATAACGAAAGTGTAATCATCTTCAGCGTCCATCACCCCCGCATCCTCATAGGCCTCACGCAACCAATCTGCATCAACCTCTTCAAGGCCTATGTTATCGTAGTGCTGATCTATGAGAGCTTCTACATCTTCCTGTTTTGACTGTTCGTAGACCTGTTCGAACTCTGAGGAGTTTCTTATCATGTATGATCAACTTGAAGACCTTTACGTATCAGAGTCTCTCTTGAAGATTTTTTGCATTGTTTTTGCGTACGTGATGCGTTGAAGGTATAGTCTTGTGTGTTAAACATAGATATCACCTGTTAAGATTCGAAGCCAACCGTGGAAAACTTATGGTTCACTTCTCAGAACATAAAGCTATAGAAATAGCTGCCGCTAAACCAGAAACCTGTAGAATTCCGGAAACCGTTCATGTTCTCTGGCGCGGACACAGTAAACTATCCAGTGAGCAACTGTTTTTTAACTTTCGGTCTACTGACCTACAGAAGTAAGAAAAAGTGAATATTCGATTTAGTTTTTCAAGGCCTCTACCGCTGCCAGTTTCTCCCCGCTCATATACCTTACGAAGGCTCCTCCGGCTATGGATACATGTGAGAAATCCTTGATTTCGTGGTCAAACCTGTGTACAAGCGAGGAAGTGTGTCCTCCTCCTATGACCGTGAAGGCGTCGTTCCCTGCCATCGCACCTACTACTGCTTTACTTCCGTTTTCATGTCCCTGGTCGAACGCTCCCATGGGGCCTTTCATCACGACTGAATCGGCGTCCTCTATGGCTTTCACGTATTTTGCCTGGGTCTTCTCCCCGATATCCCAGGTCATCTCATCCTCCGGAACTTCTCCGACTTCGTAGTTGCCGGAACGGGTTCTGACGTCCTCGGGGATCATGATCTTTTCGCCATGGTTTTCAAGCATCTCTTTCAGCTCCGAGGCCTTGGAGTCGAATCCTTTCTCTTCTATCCAGTTTTCCTTTTTTCCAAGGCTTTCTCCCTGTATTGTCAGCGCTAGTTCTCCCGGTATTCCTCCCAGGAGGACTTTGTTGACGTCTTCGATCATTTCCCCCATCATGCCAATTATATCCGAGGGCTTCTCGCCTCCGAGAACCAGTAGGCCTTCGTCGAACTCGTCCCGCACTTTTCCACAGCTTTCAAGCTCTCTCTGCATGATAGGTCCTGCGTAGCTGTCGATAAGTTCGGTAAATCCTACCATGGAGCCATGGCTTCTGTGTGCAGCGGAGAATGCATCGTCGACGTAAACGTCGAAGTAACAGACCATGTTCTGTACAAAGAAATCCTGTGAGTGTTTCTCCGGCGAGGCGTTCTGCAGTTCCTCTGAGAGAAATCTTATGTTTTCAAGCATGCAGAGGTCCCCGTTGCCCATTGAAGCTATAGCATCGCCGAGGTGGGGGCCGAAAAAGCTCTGTACAAAGTTGACGTCCTGACCCAGGGACTCGGAAAGAAGCTGTGCATGTTCCTCAAGTGAAAGAAAGTCCTTCCTTGCAGGCCTTCCCTGGTGTGCCACGATCATCGTCCTGGCACCTGCGTCACTGAGCTCCTTTATGGTTTCAAGGTATCTCTTGAACCTGACTGTCTTCTGGGGCTCCCCGTCCTCTACAGGAAGATTTAGATCAGTCCTCAGGAGTACGTTTTTGCCCTCAAGTTCAGCATCTTCAATAGTATTCACAGGCAACCACTGTAATACGATGTAATACTTCCAGGTTTTTAATGTTACCACAGAGGAAGAGCTTTTAACGTTCAAGGCCTCAAAACTTGATGATACCAATGAAAGGTGGACGTTTTGGACTGCAGTCAAATGCAGTCGCACGGTAGTATAACGAACCCCGAAACTTCTGTGAAGTTTCTCATGACCAGAAACTCTGCGAGTTTCGGATTTTCAAAATCCTCTAGTTCTGACTATAAAAATTTCCAGTTCGGTGCTTGATCTATGGACAATCTTACTGAAAAGATAGCCGAGCTGTCGAAAAGGCGTGGTTTCTTCTTCCAGAGCAGCGAAGCTTATGGTGGCGTTTCAGGTTTCCAGACCTTCGGACCTGAAGGCGCAGAAGTCAAGAGAAAGATCGAAAACTCGTGGAGAGAAACTTTCTCCCGCTCACTCGGGCACAGAGAGATAGAAGCTCCGACAATCATGCCAGAGGAGGTTTTCAAGGCCTCAGGCCATCTGGATACGTTCGACGACATGATAATCGAGTGTCCGGAGTGCGAGAACTCTCATAGAGCCGATCACCTGGTAGAGGACAATACAGAGATCGAGGAAGCTGAATCTTTCTCACATGAACAGGTGGAGGCCTTGATCAAGGAGCACGACCTGGTCTGTCCGAGCTGCGGCGAGAGCCTCTCCGATGTACCGGTTGAGGATTTCAACCTGATGTTTGAGACCTCGATAGGTCCTGGAAGCGGCGAACCAGGCTATCTCAGGCCTGAAACTGCACAGGGAATCTTCGTGGAGTTCCCACGGCTGAAAGAATACGCACGGAACCAGTTGCCTTTCGGTATCACCCAGATCGGAAAGGCCTACAGAAACGAGATAAGTCCGAGAAAAGGCCTTGTCCGTGTACGTGAACTGACTCAGGCGGAGCTGGAGCATTTCATCGATCCTGAGGAGGACGAGCCTCCGATCGAGGATGTTGAACACGTGGAGGTCAAGCTGTACTCCCGTGAGGAACAGAAGGCTGAAGATGGAGAGGTAGTCAAGATAACGGTCAGAGAGGCCGTTGAAGACGAAGTCGTCGAGTCTGACTGGATCGCGTACTATCTAGGTATCGCGAAGCAGTGGTACGAGTCGATCGGCGTGGACATGGACCGGTTCAGGTTCAGGCAGCATCAGAACGACGAGCTTTCTCATTACGCCAGCGATTGCTGGGATGCAGAGGCAGACACAAGCGCACCCGGTGCCCAGCCCGACTGGATCGAGATAACCGGTTTCGCCTACAGAGGCTGTTACGACCTCAAGAAGCACAATAAGTACTCCCGCGAGGACTATACTATCTTCAAGGAGTACGACGAGCCGAGGACAGTAGAGAAAAACACGGTCAGCCCAGACATGGGCTACTTAGGCCCTGAGTTCGGTGATAAAGCGGGCGAGATTAAAGAAAAGCTGGAGGAACTGGCAGAGGAGAATCCTGAGGCCTTTGAAGCCGACAAGGTCCTGGTCGAGGTCGATGGCGAGGAGTTCTCGATTCCGGAGGAGAAATGTAACTTTTCAGTCGACGAGGTTACTGAGAACGGTGAGCGCATTCTTCCTCAGGTTGTCGAGCCTTCGTTCGGTATCGACAGGATTGTCTACACGGTTCTGGCCCATGCTTTCGATGAGGACGAGGTGAACGGCGAGGAACGTACAGTTCTACGCCTGAATGAAGAGGTCGCACCGACTGAAGTAGCTGTCTTCCCTCTTATGGACAAGGAAGGCCTCGGCGAGAAAGCTCGTGAAGTAGCATCTATGCTGCGGAACGAAGGTTTCTCCGTCAAGTACGATGACACAGGCAACATCGGTAAGCGTTACAGGCGGCAGGACGAGGTCGGCACACCTGTCTGCGTAACGATTGATTACGAGACACTGGAGGACGAGCCCGAGACCGTGACCGTCAGGGACAGGGATTCAACGGAACAGAAACGTGTAGAGATCGATGATCTAGCTGAGCGCCTGAGATAGAGGCCTCAATTCCTTTTCTTCTCTTTATCTTTCATTAACTGCTGGAAGGCCCTGCTTCACAGCATTTTTAATTTTTAGACAGGCCTAAACTTTTCCAGTGATTCGATCCAGATGTCGATGAGAGAAGTTATAGAAGAGCTTGAACAGGGCTGTACGCGGGGACGTTACAGAGAAGAGATACTAGAATATGCGGAGGACGTTGAGGAGTACTTTGATTCTTTTGAGGACGCCGCCGAGTTTGTGAAGGCCTATGAGAGCGAGTATGATGTGAGGAATCCTAACTTTGACCCCGAG
>JBDGSM010000016.1:0-3556 GCA_042217545.1 Candidatus Nanohalobium sp.
TCAGGTATTTCCATGTTGCCCATTCGTTCGGGTAACGGTCGTACGTGCCTTTCAGACTCTCCAGGTTGATACTCATTCCGGGTCACCTCTCTTCCTGATCGACTCTGTGTGTCCTGGCAGGGATTCTATCTTGCTCATGGTAACTGCTGCGTCTTTCAATTCTTTAAATGATTCCTCTGTCTGGCGCTCCCAGGAGATAATTTTCACGAAATCCCGTACGCCGAGACCTCCAGTGAACCGGGCGCTACTTCCGGTAGGAAGAACGTGATTCGTACCTGTGGTGTAATCGCCCAGGGCCTCAACGCTCCTTCTGCCTAGGAAAACCGTGCCGGCGTTCCTCACTTTCTCAAGAAGCTGTTTAGGCCTTTCAACCTGGAGCTCAAGGTGTTCCGGCGCGATACTGTCCGAAATCTCTACTGCTTCCTCCAGATCCGAGGCCTTCCTGGTTTCAAGATTATCTTCAATAGATTTCGATGCTGTATCGGAGGTCTCAAGCTCTTTAAGCTGTTTTTCGATCTCTTCCCTGGTATTCTCGATTTCCTCTCTGGACAGGGAGATAAGAAAGGTTCTAGAGTCCGTGTCGTGTTCTGCCTGGGAGAGGAGATCTGCCGCCAGTATCTCAGGATCGTTTGCTCCATCAGAGATTATCAGGAGTTCGGAAGGTCCTGCCAGGAAGTCGATGCCGACCTCTCCGTAGAGCTGTTTCTTCGCTTCTGTAACCCATTTATTCCCGGGTCCGACCATCTTGTCGACTCCAGGAAACTCTCCGGTTCCGAAGGCCATAGCGGCGATCGCCTGAATGCCTCCCACCTTGAAGATTCTATCCGCTCCAGCCATTTCCGCGGCTGCAACAGTATACATGTTCGCCTTCCCTTCTTCACCTGGCGGAGTACAGACAGTTATCTCTTCAACCCCTGCGATCCTAGCGGGAACGACTGTCATCAACGCCGAGGAAGGCAGAGGATAGTTGCCGCCCGGAACGTAACAGCCCGCCTTCTCAACAGGCCTTACAGCTTCTCCAGCTTCAAATCCTTCCGGAAACTCCTTGTTCCAGTCCGAAGGCCTCTGCTCCCTGTGGAACCTTTCAATCCTTTCAATGGAGGCCTCTATAGCTGATTTTTCCTCTTCAGTCAGGGACTGGACCGCCTTTCTCTTTTCCTCCCCCGTTACTTCGAACTCTTCGACTTCCACGCCGTCGAACATCTCCGTGTATTTCCTGACGGCTTCGAGGCCTTCTTCTCTTACTTCCTGGATTACTTTTCCGACTTTGCTGCTGATTTCGTCGTTCATTCGAGTTCACCTCGGAGTTCGTCCCAGTCAGGGAACTCTTCTCCATCCAGTATTACTGGTGCTCCGTAACGGGGTATATCGACGTCTCGATCCTCTACCTGGTACCGTACTGTCTCATCACCGTACTCTGCAGCGATCTCGTCGTTTCTTGTGTCGTATCTGATCTCTCTTCCGTTAATTCTCGTGGTTTTGACTGGTTTACCTGATTGGTCTGAATAGCCGTGTGTCATATAGAAACACCTCTAGTACTGTTTTCCACAGAGTTCCATCTCCGGACAGTCGAATCTACAACTTCATCGTAGTCCAGATTGTAATCGTCCGCTGTACCTCCAGAATTAGTTATGTATACTCCTCCGACATCTTCTCCGGCTTCTGAGAGAAGCTGTTCCTCATCCCAGCTATCTTGGAAACCGTTACTTTCCGCAAACTCTCTGTAAGAGGCCTTATCTAAGTCCTGACCCCAGTAAGAATCCGCGACCTCTTCAGATAACGCGTAGAGATCTTCCAGGAGAAGAACTTTCTGGACATTACCTGGACTGCTTTCTTCCGACCACATGGCGGAGACTGAAACTGTTTCGCCGACATCCGCCACTGGTTCGTAGCCTGAAATGTTTTCCTCAAGAAGAGAGTTCAGATCCTGAGTCTCAGGCCTGTAATCTACCTCTTTTCCCTGGAGCAAACGGTTGGCCGCCTGGTCATCGGCGACATAGATCTCATCAGGTTCAGATGACTCCAGCAACTCCTTCTCAAGTATGCCTCCGGAAACAACTGTGTTGCCTCCTGGAGAAGGAACCTGGATCTCGTCCAGAACTGCTCTAGGGCTTTTCCTGCCGGTATCTGCTTTCCTGGTTATCTCCTGCCATCCTCTCTGCTCAAACTCTTCCCGAAACTCCTGGCTCCAGGCCTGTCTTTTCGCCTGCTGTTTCGCCCTGCCGTTCAGGAAATCCGCGATGTAATCCGGGTCAAAGTAGTTACTGCCTCCGAAAACATCCTTCAACGCCCATCCTGCGTTCCTGCCTTTCCGAGGGACAGAGATGAACATAATCACTACTCACAGAGAACCACCTCCACGTTTTCTCCGTCGAACGAGAAGCTTTCTACAGAACTGAACTGTTCTATGAAGGCCTTCGCCTCCTCAAAGGTTGAAGCCTTCTTCCTCCGTACCTCGGCGTTCTCTACAGAGATCCTGAGTTCGTCGCCGGCTTCAAGGCCTAACTTCTTCCTGACCCTGGAAGGTACCGTTAAACGGCCTTTGGAGTCGAGCTGGGCGGAGCATGTGAACAGATCCACCCTTCCGATCAGAGTTAGAGCTGTAGCTGTCTAGAAGATTTTGATCATTTTTCGAATCCGCGTCCGGTGTGAACTCCGCAGATTTCTCTCCCGAGATATCTGCTTGAGCATTCTCTCCTTCTGGAGAGATGATCGTATCCACCTTTCATTGAAACCACGGTAACAGTATATGCTGGCTATATTTTTAAACCGGTTTGGGAGGGATGTGGGAATTCGCTTGAGGAGGAATTTCAGTGGTTCTCCCCGATGTGTCTGAGGACCTCTATTATCTCGTCCATGCATTTCTCGTCCAGGTTGTCCTCTGCCTCCCACCTCTAGGTAACTTCTCCGTCTTCATCTATCACGAAAACCGATCTGTTCGCGACGTCGTGAAGGTGCACGTCCTCGACGTCCGTCTTTATGCCGTAGGCCTCTGCAGCATCTCTCCTGGTGTCGTTTATCAGCTGGAAGTCGAACTCTCCGTCCTTACGGAATGCATGTAATGCGAACGGGTTGTCAACGCTTACACCGAAGACCTTCGCACCTTCATCTTGAAAGGAATCGATCTTCTGCTGGAGCGAAATCAGCTCGTTCGTGCAGGGCGGTGAAAAAGCCGCTGGGAAGAAAGCAACCACTACAGGGCCTTCACCGATCTCTTCCGAAAGTTTGAATTCCTCGAGCTAGCCTTCGACGACGCTGAAGCCCTCAATCTCCGGGGCTTGATCACCTTCATCGACCATATCATCCTCCTGTCGTCTCATCTTTTTCATTTTTCCGCAGATTCACAGCAGAACCGGGATAAAGCTCAGGATGCCCAGTGCGAAGCAGATGTATGCTACCTCTGCCCTGTGAGCGACTTTCAGCACTGCTTCGATCATCGCATAACCTACGACCAGGGATACCACTGAGGAAAGTACAAGAGTGGCTGACACCGTGAAACCTGAGAAAAGCTGGAGGCCTACGTTGGCTGCTGCGACCGCTGGAACACTGATGATGA
>JBDGSM010000017.1:0-4654 GCA_042217545.1 Candidatus Nanohalobium sp.
GAAGGGGCAGGCTAGTGCCATTTATACTTATGTTGGTGTTTTTCTTGTGGCTGTCTTTGCTCTCTTCCTTTTTGTTACGCAGTCTGGGAACCAGGCTAAGAATTTGAGGACTATGGTTACGACTGATGCTTCTCTTAACTCTCAGCTCAGGCTTAGAGCCCTTTTCACTCGTTCCTACCCTGTTGCTAATGGAGAGAATATGAAGATTATGACTGCTGTTTCCTACGGCTGCCTCTACGGTAAGAAGAGCAATGGGTACGCATTTACTATATCCGAGTCTGATGATGTGATAATAGCTCCTGAGCGTTTTCTGCAGTCTTACTTTAACAGGACTGTAGGTTCGAATTACAGGCTTGAGATTGACTGTGGTAACGCTGCGGATAGGTCGATCGTTGTAGGGGAAGAGGTGCCGAGCGATCCTTCGCTTGTGGTTTCGAGCGAGGTCAGTCTTCCTCTAGCTAAAAGCAATAGAACTGAGGCCTTGCTGATTAGGTGGTGAGGGGAGATTATGAATAAGGGAGCAAGCAGTCTTGTGGCAGTTTTCATAATACTGGTGATTTCCTTGATAGCTGTTTCGTGGTTCAGGGCGAATACTTCAGCAGGTACAGGCCTTCAGGAGCAGATTGTCCAGCAATCAGGTGTTGATACTTTTAATCACAGGTTTGAGAACATGAAGCTGTATCTAGAGAACAGTTTGTTCTATGCAGGGCAGAAGGGAAGCAACCTGGCCGCGAATTACTCTGGAAGGAAGTGGAGAGAACCTGAAGCACGTTACTGGTACTGCAGAGGTAGTCCTCAGGCCGCAACTGTATCGCAGGCCCGTAATGCAACTTCAAACTTTACCTTGGCTGAGTTTAATGAGAGGATAAATGAGATTCATGGAGTGAGAGATAATCATATCTACAGCGTAGGACAGGTTGCGTGCCTGGAAACAGGTTACCAGACTCCTACTGATTCTTCGAAGAATAACGAGTTCGAGCAAGGCCTTAAAATTGAATCGATTAATTTGAGCCGTCAAAATGGAGATCTTAAGAAGTCTGAAGAGAACGTGACTTTCGCCAAAGATATACTTTACAATAGGTACTGGTTTATTTACTCAAATCTGAAGGAATGGGTGAGAAACAGCGATGTTGAAAATCAGGTGAAAAGCGCTATGAGTAGCGTTAAAGACCAAAGTGCAAGATCAGAGACCATGTGTATCACGGATGGAAGCAAATGCAGTTATCCTTCAACCTTCATGTGCAGGACAAACCATTACGACTGGCTTGAGAAGGCAGTGAGAAACGGCCTGGAAAAGGAGATGACTCAACTGGAAAGAAACCAAAAATATTTCAATGAGAGCAGGGTTTCATGCAGCGTGTCATTCAACAAAAACAGGAATACAGACGTTCCCTATCCCGGATTCAAGGTCACTATCAATAAAGGAACGCAGGCTACAAACCTGAGCAGCGGACCTACATGTGGATGGACAGGAGATGAAGAAGGCAAAGGCACACCTAAATGGAGTTACAGGTGTACTAAAGGATGGAACCTTGACTTCCAGGCAGTGATGGACTTCACCGTCACCTGTAAAGATAAAAAATACAGGATGATCCCAAATAAGACGAGAAAAAATCTTCAGTGGAAGATCGACATGAGCTTTAAGGTAACTGAAAGCGGAAATGATAAACAGTACACTGAAAATGCCTGTAATACATTGGCGGAGCCAGGAGTTTCATACAAACCTCTGTCCTTGAACAGTTGCAGCTTCAGCAAAACCGCGGAAATCTGTCAAACACCGGTACAGACGGTGAATTGAGGCCTTATAAATTGAGGCCTTATATCATGGAAAAGCATCGGTTAAAGAGTAAAGGCATGACTATAATTTCTGAGGCCTTGCTGTCTCTGGGAATTATACTTGTGGCTGTGGCCTTTGTCTTTGTGGGAGGTAATATAATCAGTTTCCAGAGTGGAGGCCTTTTTTCCTCTGCGCAGAATCAGATGGCAGGCGAGGTTAGTTCTGTTATTGAAGGCCTTCCTGATGCTTCCGGGAGTTTTTCTATGACTTATGAGCCCGGTGTTGAGAGTTATACTTTGACGGTTCAGGATAACACCGTTATTACTGTGGAGGTGCCCGGTCAGGAGACTTCTTCCAGTAGTTTTGTAGGCCTTAAGCTTGAGAATACCCGTATCTCGGATTCAAACGCTATATGTATAACCAAGACGGAGATGAGAGTTAATCTTTCCGCAGGGAAATGCGAAAACAAGTCGATGTCAAACTTCTGTGCGAACGGCCGCTGCGTCAACAATAAATGTCAGCCAAGTCTTGGTGAAACATGTACTAACTCCGGAGGCGACTGCACCTGCGGATCAGACAGCGCATGCGAGACAGGATATAAAGCGGAGGACTATATAGACGCCAGCGGATCCGGGGATGACGAAGTTGATACTAACAAAAAAGGATGCGTGCTTCCTAAATTCGTGGGAGCTCAAGATACGAACGGGGACAAATGTGACAATAACTTTGAATGCAGTGCTGGTAAGACTTGCAATCAGGCTACACCTTCTTCAGGCCTCTCCGGCAGCTACTGCTGTCCTACAGGGGAAAAATGGGACGGTTCAAGCTGTGTGAGAGCTAACGTATATGATGTGGTATTCGTGCCTATAGATTACTCAAATAGCGAAATATCCAGTTTTCAGACGACCAGTGAGAACTCCTTCAAATACTTCAGGGATTCAGTTTCACCGTTCAAATCATGTTCCACTCCTTCAGCTCACACAAAGGCCTATTACGCAGATAACGCTAATGGCGTATGTGATATCAGCAGCAGCTGCGCGTGGAGTGGGTCTGGAGGACCCAGTCCGCCACACCCCTACCTTGGAAATGAACCACGTTCAAGCTGGAAAGGATGCTGGGCAGATATGAGGGATTGCGCCAACCGGGTGTACGGTTCTGAAGACTGGGATATGGTAGTTGGTATGAATAAAGGAGACGGATTTAGCTGGGGAGGCTTAGCAAAATGGTTTGATGTAGGGGCAGCTATAGTTGATGACATACCGCAAAGCGACACGGAGCAGACTACCGCACACGAAATCGGACATACACTGAACCTAAGACACCTCAGCCCAGATGGCGGAAGGGTTTGTCCTGTTCCCGGAGGAGCCTGCTCTGCGCCAAACAATGAGGATTGTAACGCTCCACCAGGCCTTTCCGAGAGGAGAGACTTCTTGATGACTTACTGTTCGTCACTTGACAGATATGGACCTGAAGGATATGAACACATGAAACAAAACTCTCTACAACCATACCTCTGGGGGTCTTGCTGATGAAAAAACTTGGAATACTTACATTGATCTTTCTGCTTTCCGCAACCCTGACAGCTGCTATATCTCCAGTAAAAATGTTCAAAATAGAAGCTTCCTTCACAGAGAAGGGTAAAGCTTCCATTGAAGATATAAATATTACAAAAACGAGGAGAACTTCATCTTCACTCTACGAAACAAATAATAACTTCTCGCTGAGGTTAAAATCTAAGAAAGAAACTGTAAAAGAAGGCCCTATACCTCTAAGCTTTAGTTCACCGATTGACACTTTCAACTCTACAGAAAGAAGGGCAAGAAAAGAAAACGCAACTAAGATATTCTTCTTCAGGTACAGAAAGTCCATTGAGCGAATCCAAATCCTGAATAATGGCGAAGTTGTAGCTTCTCGGAGATTTACTGATGCTCTATGCAAGAACAATAATGTTTGCACCAGCTACTGCGAAGGAAAAGAAGTAGACGTAGACTGCACCTGCGGCGATAATATATGCCAGAAAGATCTCAACGAAAAAGAACTTTGCTCTCAGGACTGTTCCTACTCTGATAGCAAGAACGAAAGCAGCGACAACAGGTCAGTGAATCCAGGAACCAAAGAGGTAGTAGACCAGAGCTACAGCATCTATATTCTAGGCCTTATCGCAGTTGTAGCTATCATCATCCTGATTTTCTTCCTCTCCGGAAAGGTGAAGATAGAAGGATGAAACCATATGAAGGCCTGAGGAAAGGACAGTTCAGCACATTCCTTAAGCCTATAGTCATCATGGTTTTTGGAGTGCTGCTTATATCACTTCTAACTACTTCCTTGAACTTTAACTTAGGCCTTCAGCAGGAGAGAAGCAGTATAAAGTTTCAGTCAACTCCAAGCCAGATTTTCACAGACGTGGCGAACTGCCTTTCCGTAAATGACCCTCTCAGCGGAGGAAGTTATCTTCTCAGCCAGGAAAAGCTTGAGAATATGGAGAAAAAATATAATTTTAGGGAGCCTGAGTGCGCTGAGAGCTTCAGGTACGGTTACGAAGTATCTGTAAAGCAGAGCTTCTTGAGATCAGTTAAGATAGCAGATACAGGCGGAGAGAAGATAGACCTAGTCTTCGTCATGGATACGAGCGGAAGCATGAGCAATGATATCTCGGATCTTTGCCAGGTCAAATCGGATGTAGTTAATATTCTAAAGGATAGAGGTGCTGACGTAGAATTCACAGTCTATGGTTTAGGAGCTACTCCTCAATGCGCTTCACAGTCTATTCCTCTTCACGTTGAAGACTGGGCTCCAGGTACGGCTTGGGCTGTAAATAACCATGATTGGAGATCTGGAAGCAAAAAGATTATCTTTCCTATGAGCGATGAATGCCCA
>JBDGSM010000017.1:4754-62487 GCA_042217545.1 Candidatus Nanohalobium sp.
TGATTGGAGATCTGGAAGCAAAAAGATTATCTTTCCTATGAGCGATGAATGCCCACAAAACGGAGGAAACAGCTGTGACCAGGCAGATAGAAACTCTGTTGATTCAGCAAAAGCTATAGCCTCCAGCAACAACATAGAGGTCTACCCTGTATGGGGAGAAGGAACAAACAGCCAAGAAAGAGGACTTATGAAAGAACTCGCTCAAGGAACAGGAGGTGAGGCCTCCTCCAAAGGAAGTGCCTCAAACCTTGCAGACTTTATCGTCGAGGCTGCAGGAGCAGGCGGAAAGAACTACGTTGGAGGAGAGAGCACATGTACTATGCCTCCTGTAAAAACCTATGAAGGTTCTGCACAGATCGTTTTCGCTGCAGATGCTTCAGCGAGCTTCCCAGATGAATGGAACTCTATATGCAGCAGGGTGCAGACAACTATAGATGAACTGGAGGCCAAAGGCCTTAAGACGAACGTCAGCATCTATGTCCCAGGTCAGCCAGGAGGCAAGAATAATGGAGAGGGCGGCGCTATGAGCGGTTACGATTTCACAAGCGGAAATGTTCCTTCCTGTGTTGCCTCTGCTGAAAATAATGCGGTTTCAAGCAAGTACGGTAAAGGAATTACAGAGTGGAACGGTACAGGCCTTGTTAATTATAAGCCCTCCAAGGATTTCGGGCTTGAGGCCTGGGGGGTCTTCTCTAAGTGGATCTTGGAGAATCATCAGTGGAATCAGAGCGCTGACAAGAGGATGATGTTCGTTATAGGAGATTACGATCCTACAGGTGGCGGAAGCACTAGCGACTTCAGAACGATTGACGGTACAGATGTCCTTGATAATGAAACAGAAATTGTGAGAAACGTTACAAACCTGTCAGATAACAAACATGTCAATATCTATACTGTTGCAGGCGACATGGAATACACAGGGACTGACATGTACGGAGATCCCAGTAAAAACGACGCAGTGGAACTTATGGAAAGAACAGCTTCGAAGACAGGCGGCGAGTTCATGAGATACAGTAATTCTGATCAGATTCCTAGCATGATAAAGAAGATGTTTGTAAGCTTCGAGAGCAGCGACAGCCAGGGCTCAAGAACATGCAGGAACGCCACATATAATTTCGGGGAAATGCACGGCTCGAAAGCCACTAACACAGGAGGAATCCTGAGAAGTACATTCCCTGCCTCTATCAGGCAATCCGGAAACCTTACAACCCCTGCTACCGTAAAAATCACGTTGAGACAGGGTTCAATTGAAAAACTGGCAGGCGGGATAAATAAGGCGATCAAAACAGGTAAGAGACTCAACGAGAACACGACAGTATACGTAAGTCTCAGTAACAGCAAGGCCTTAACTGTAGGAAGTCATCAAATCCAGAGGCAGGAAACGACAGATTATATACTTCAGAATCCAGGCGGGGACAAGGTGATCTCAGTCGATGATGACCTCATAATAGGTGTAAACGGTGAAAAAGTGTTCAGTGAGAGAAGCGGTGCTCCTTCAAATATAGACTTTTCAAATCCTGCGAACCAGTTCAAGGCCTATAAAGGAGCTAGTTTACAGTTGATAGCGATCAACAGCAAGAATCCGAGCTTAAGACTGGATAAGTTAGAACTAGCATGTGCTCCAGGAGAGCAATGCTCTGGCACTCAAACCCTTAATAACGCAACTATACAGGCCTCAAAGAACTCTAATCCTACTGAATATACAGAACTTGGAGGAATCGGCTCATTCTTCCACAACTTCACAACAGTCAAAATAGGGGAAACGAATACATTGACCAGAAAATCTGTTTGTTATGAAGGCTCAAATCAGTGCATAGCATTAAGGTCTAACAGCGTTCCAAGCCTGGAGATCAGGCCTGGAAGCCACAACATAAGAATAAAATACAGCCCAAGTAACGGAGTGACTATAGACAAATGATAAAACACAAAGGAGAGGTCTCTCAGGCCGTCATAGTAATTGGAATACTTGCCCTGGTATTTATCACTGTTTCAACTGCTTATTTAAGCTTGAACAAAGTAGAACTGCCGCAGGATCAGAATCAGGTAATCCAGGGAAATCATCTGCGGGTATCTGGTAAACTTGCTGCATTAGCGGATAGTTGCTGGCGGAAAGCAGGGAAAGGGACACGTTCAAAGGTGATGGACTGTTTTAAAGTCAAGGTCTACTCCAATGCGACCGTTACCGAGTCGAATATTTCCAGGGATCTTGAAGTACTATCCAGAAACAAGTTAGGCCTTACTGGAGGGCCTATACCAGACAGGGAAGTACGTTTAGAGGTGACGTACCTGCCTGTTGAGAAGAGAGTGAATATTTCTGTTATCAGTGTCTGCAGGCCTTCATCCGGAGATACATGTTTCTCGACTGCCTGCAGCTGTAAAACCGCCTGCGCGCCAGGTTTCGATCCGGACGGCGATGGAAGCCCTGAGACGAATGCCAAAGGATGTTTGAAGAGCTACAGCTTTACTCCTTCCTATAATCCATGCAGCTCATCTTCATCCTTAACCTGTTCGGACCCAAGTATATACAGATCCGGTACTAAGTCTGGCAACTACTTTACTTTCGATATAGGAAGTCACGTAGGCCTTTTGAACGTGACTCTGGTTAGTCGTTCAAGTAACTCTTTCTACGGGTTCCGTATGGCTGAAGCGGAAAATAGGATTTCTCCTAGAAAAGTAGTAGGTTACGGAAGCGTCGACAGGAAGCTGTTTACAGGCAAAGGAAACCTCAGTATCTCAGGCCTTCCTAATGGACAGTACGCGGCCTTTGTCTGGGGTTGTGATAAAGGCAGCATCCCTAGCAACTGCAGGTGGTTAAGGCCTTTCGAGTTCGAGAAGAATTAATTAGGCGTTTTTTAATGATGAGTTAATTAAAGAAGCGTCGACAATGTTTTCTCCATATGAGTAAAGGCCTTGGAATCAAGATCATAGGAGGCATGACGCTCGCCCTTTTAGGAGTTTCTGTGCTGCTGGTCACTTTCTCCTCAAACTTTGGAGGGGGTTCTGGCGGTGTCTTCTGCAGTACGTATGAGAGCGTAAGTATAGTGTTCCCTGGCAAGAAATCTCCTCCGCCAGAGGGATGTGGGAAGAGCAGGACTATAGATTACAAGGCTATCGAAGTAAGCAGCAGTGAAAGGCTTAGCCTCCGGCTTTCAAACGCAGTTCTATCGTGCTGGAACAAGTACAAAGGCTACAATACCTCAGGTGAGTTCTGCGAGGGCTGGAATATCAAAAAACTTCCAAATCCTGTAAACGAATCAAGTTTCACTCAGGAACTGAAACAGAACGGTTTATGCCCCAGCAGGATCGATAACAGCGTAGCAGAATATGGTTCAACGACATGCGGGTCCAAAAACCAGATATACTTTGGAGTAGAAAAAATTTCAGAGGGAGATTTCATCGTGATAGAGTACAACACGACATCTTCAGGAACTCAGAGGATAGAGGTGAAATAAAATGTCGATGTCTCTTGACTACCTCGGAAAACTTGTCATAGTACTGGTAGTCGTAGCAGTGGCGATAGGGATGATAACCACGTTCAGAGAACAGGTAGAGGATACAAAACCTACACCCGGAGGAGATCAGGGTCCAGGCCTTGAAATAGTAAAGATTTCAGGAGGCCACTCCAACGCTGTATCGAAAGTAGCAAATTTGATAACTCTCTGCCATCAGAGATCGCTTAACAAAGGCTTCAAAGATCTTTCATGCTTCGTAGCCCGGAAACAATCAGGTTCGTTCAGCATAACACCGTCAGAATTAAAGGCAAAGCTGGAAACCAGTGTTGAAAACGCCACCACGTTCAGGGCCTCTACATACGACCGTAGCTCTATAATAATCAACTACGATGCACGTCCGAAAAAGGTGATAGTGAAGAAATGAAGGGCGACATCGCCATGGAAAAACTAGGCGTGCTCGTCCTGGTAATGATAATGACCGCAATAGGCCTCCAGATAATCTCAAGCCTGAAGGAAAGCGCCGCAAAAACCGACCTACAGGTAAAAAAGGCCTACCCTGATGTAAACTATCCTTACTGCTCTGATTACAGCTCAGGGCAGGAAATCACTAAGCAGCAGTTCTACAAGATACTGTACTACCGATTGGATAACACCTGTAACTTGACGGAGCAAAAAGTAACCTCGGGCTTCGTACTGAAAAAGCAGATGCTTGAAGAAAAAGCCAGAGAATTAGGCCTCGTCGACAGCAGTGGAGATCTTCTTGTTTTCTACAGAGGAACCTGTAGCAAAGCGGAAAACCTGGACCTTCAGGGCCTTTCAGTTGGAAAAACTGAAAAAGAGTTCCTGTACAGGCCTGGAGATGAGATAAAGTTCGTAGGTACTGGAAAAGAGGTGGCTCTATGTTAGGAAACTCTAAAGGCCTTTCCACTTCTGTATGGATCTGGATAGTCGGAGGGCTTGTCGTTGCTTTGCTGACGTTTACCGTGACCTTTCAGAGCCTTGTGAACGTCGGTAACACAAGTGCCAGGAACAATGTTGTTGATCAGTTCGGAGATATCAGGAATACCGCAAGGCTTTACTGCATGAGAGGAGAAGGTTCTCTTACAACCAAGACAGTTTCTCTCAGCGGAGTGAGGGCGGTTTACGCAGCTGATTCGAAAGGTAACCCTGATCCCCGAGTTCCTAACTACATCTCCGAGGGCCAGACAAATACCGGCAAGTACATGTGCCTGAAGTTTGAGAACAGCGCTAACCCGTACAACTGTGTGAAGATGCGGTGCCAGGTCAATATGACCTACATCGGTAAGCCTCTGAAAGGCTCCGACATGTACATCCTTGGAAGAAAAGACGGCAGCTTCGAATTCAAGCTCACGATCAAGAAGCTCGAAAACCAGCTAAGAATCAATGCCTCACACGTACCTTAACTCCCAGTACTCGAGTAACGCGAAAGACCGTAACTCCAGAAACCATAGGCAAGCAAATAGAAAAACGGACCTACTACAAGCGTAAGGCCTTGAAAGACTGCAGGAGCTTCTTTTCCAAGCAGAAATGTAGCCGGATAGAATGAGGCAAACGCTATCGGGAAAGCAGCCGTGAAAAAGGCCTTTAGAGTAGCTGAGTATATGGTGAGAGGGTACTTTCTGAAGCTTGCAAGGTCGTAGAAAATCCTGAAAATCGATTTTGTTCTACCTGTCCAGAAACCTGTAGTCGCAAATACGAGGAAGACAGATCCCACTGTCAGTACACCGCTGATCATCGCAAGTAGAAGGTAAACAACCTTGAAAGGAGTAAAAACAGCAACTTCAAGGTGAGGTAAAGTATAAGCTATTAATGCCAGGCTCGCAATGATATCGGAAACTGCAAATGTCTGGATATAACTTCCGTATACCTGGAAAAGAACATTTAGAGGCCTTACTTTGTAACGGTCCAGCCTGCCTCGTACAATATAGTGTTCTCCAAGTGAGAAAGGCCCGAATCCGAAAAATCCGTGGATGTTCAGTATCAGCCGGCCTACACCTGTTAAAAACAGCAGTTCATATATACTCCATCCCTGGAGGCTTTCGATCTGTGTAAAGATAAGGCCTATGAAAGCTACCGATGCTGCCAGGCTTACAAGCTGGTTCACGCTGCCCAGAAGGAAATCAGTCTTGTAGACCAGCTTGGTCTTTATGAACGTGATAAAGAACTTCCTGTAGGTCCTCCAGTGCCTCTTAACTTCTTCAAACATCTTTTTTCAACCTCCCTGTACAGTTAGTTTTGTCCTAGCTTTTTTCCACGCAAGATGCGCTACAATGAGCAGTACAAGAACCCAGGCGAACTGTAGGCCTAGAATTTTCACTGCTTCAAAACCTGTTTTCTGCATCAGAAATATCTGTATCGGGCCGTCCACCATGTACTTGAAAGGAAGCAAATTGAAAACCAGTGAAAGATCAGGTGGAAGGAGATAGAGAGGAAACATGACTCCAGAAAACAGCTTCTGCACAGTACTCCTGACACCTCTGATGCTCCAGTCCACTTTGGTCCAGAAGATAAGCATGGATGTAGTATAAGAAAGCAGCATAACCAGGTTAAGGCCTAGAAACAGGCTCAAACCGAAGTAAAAAACGTTAAGGCCTTTCGGCAGCTTTACCTGCAGGTAAAATATACCGAGTAAAAGTACAGGTAGTGCCCTGGTGAAGACCCGGAAAATCGCTACTCCCAGTTTCTTGAAGTAGGCCTGGGAGAACAGTGAAATCGGCCTCTTCAGCTCATTGACTATAGTGCCTTTTCTTACCCTCTCGCCTATCAATCCCTCTATACTTATGAACAAAGCTCCAGATACGACCTGCCCTACCACGATGTAAGTCATTACCTGTGTCAGGCTCGAACTTAGGGTTCCAGAGGCTGCTATGGCCTGCCAGATGTAATAGTAGAGAACAATATAAAGCACCGAGGATACAAGGCCTGTAGCTGCATCTAGCCGGTATGCGGAGGCCTCTTTGAATCCTATCTTGGTTAGCTCCCAGTACTTGGCAGTATTCACAGTTACAGAAGAATTTTCCGGCAGGAAGGTTTTAACTTCCTGTGCTCGAGTAATTCGAGAGGCCTACCTTCCAGAAACTGTAGGATAAAGCGAAAAGAATCGGTCCTGCTGCTATCGAGGCTAACTGCCAACTTCTCCAGCCTTCTCTTCCGAGGAAGTAAGTCGCCGGGAAGAACGAGGCAAAGGCTATCGGTATCACCGAGACCAAAATGATCTGGATAGTTGTGGAATAGATACTATAGGGATACCGTCTGTACTCGCTGAGCCGGAAGATCAGCCAGATAGCGCTGCGGGATTTACCTGTCCAGAAACTTGTCGTCGCAAATGCCATGTAAGCTGCTGCGAAGACTAGTACTCCGGATGCTAGGAAAGCTACCCCAAACAAGAGGTTCGAAAGTGTCAGTAACTGGAGGCCTAACTGGTTCGCCGAATAAATTATAAGAGCCGTGTTGGCTATCAGTTTGGAAAGATTGTTATCAGAGACCTCATCCGCATAGACCTGGAAAAGCGGGCTGAGAGGCCTTACAAGGAACCTATCCATCTTTCCCTCTACCACATAATCCTCCAGGCTGAACATGTTGAACAGGAAGATATGATGGAAGTTCATTATGAAACCTCCTATGCCTGCGAGGAAGAGCATTTCGTTGAACGTCCAGCCGTTGATAGTCTCAACCTGTGTGAATATCAAGGTTAAGAAGGCCAGCGAAGCTCCAAGGTTCACTAACTGGGCTACAAAACCTACTGCAAAGTCCGCCTTGTAAACCAGCCGAGTTTTCCAGTACTGCTTGAAGTAGTACCAGTAAATCGATAGATACTTCTTCAAAGCTCCAAACTTGGATTCTTCAACCGTAGGTGTCTTTGTCTCCGGCATCTTTTATCCCCCCTGTACCGTTAATTTTGTTTTAGCTTTTCTCCACGCAAGCTCTCCAAGTACCGCGATAACTATTATCCAGAATACCTGTAGGCCAAAAATATTCAGTATCTCTCGACCGGTAGCCTCCATAGTAAAGATCCTGATAGGTGCATCAGCCATAGCCTGGAACGGAAGTAAATCAAATACCGAGGCAAGACCTCCAGGCAGGAGATATAGCGGGAACAGGACCCCTGAGAAGACGTCCTGGATGTTTGATCTCATAGCTCTGATCCCCCAGCCGATCTCCGTCCAGAAAACAAGCATCGAAGTCAGGAAAGAGAAAGCAAACACTAAATTGAAGCTCAGGATTAAAGCTACGATAAATCCTGCAGCATTCAGTGGTGTAGGAGTCTGCATATCCAGGAATAGAAGGCCTATCACAAGTACTGGAAGGCCTTTTGTTAAAGTGTTGAAAAGCATTTTTCCGATCAGATAACAGTAGATCTGAAGTCTAAGCGATACAGGCCTCTTTAATTCGTTGACTATGGTTCCTTCTCGTACTCTTTCTGATAGATAGCCTTCTACTTCTGTAAACACCGAGTTCGATATTACCTGTCCCAGGAGAATGTATGTGAGGACTCCTGAAAGCGGTACTGCGAGCTGTCCGGATGCATCTATCGCCGTCCAGATAGCATAGACCATGATCAGATAGAGAATTGATGCGACCAGCGACATGACTGCATTGAACCGGTAGGCCGTCATCTCCCGGAATCCCATCCGGACGAACTCCAGATACTTCCCCATAATTACTCCTCGGCTAATCCTTCGTTGTAGATTTTCTTGACTACTGCTTCGATATCCGGTTCCTTGACATGGAAATCGCTGATCTCGTAGTTGTTCAGGACTTCCTGCATGAGATCGCTTGCTGAAATTATCTCTCTGTCGAAGACTACTTCTACACCCTGTTCTGTATCTATAATATCTTTTATGCCTTCAGTCTCCAGTTCTATAACTTCATCTGTCTCTAAAACAAGTCTTCTGGATGAGAAGCGGTCAACTAGATCATCTAACTGGCCGTCATAAATTTTCTTGCCTTCATCGAGAACGACGATTCTATCACATAAATCCTCTATATCGTCGATGTCGTGTGTGGTCAGCATGACCGTGATATTCTTTTCCTCGTTCATTTTCCGGATGAAGTCTCTGATCCTTTCCTTTACTGCTACGTCAAGGCCTATGGTCGGCTCATCTAAGTATACAATTTTTGGGTGATGCAGGAACGCCGCTGCAAGTTCACACCGCATTTTCTGGCCCAGGCTCAGTTTTCTGACAGGTTGATCCCAGAAATCACTCAACTGAAGGACTTCATCAAACTCCTCGATCCTTTGATCATAGTCTTCATCACTTACCTCATAAATTTCTTTGAGAAGTTTAAACGATTCTTTGACAGGTAAGTCCCACCATAACTGGGTTTTCTGGCCGAATACAACCCCTATGTTCATGGCGTTCTTCTTCCTGTGCCTGTGAGGGTCGAGGCCATTGACCTCTATTCTTCCCGAGGAAGGTTCTAGGATCCCTGTCAGCATCTTTACTGTAGTGGATTTTCCTGCTCCGTTCGCACCGATATAGCCGATCATCTCGCCTTCATCTATCTCAAGGTTCAGGCCTTCCACCGCGCGGATCTCCTCGTACTCACGGCTTATGAAGGATTTGAGGTATCCTCTGAGGCCTTCTCCCTGGTTGTAGATCCTGAAGGTCTTGTTCAGGTTTTCAGCTTCTATAAGACTCATGAATAGAACTTTCTAGAGAAGTTTTAAGAAAACAGACATTGCCGGGAAGTGACTCATCATTTTTCAGGAGACAGGAAGCTCCATGGCTTCATCCAGTTCCTGTTCTACAGCCTCCTCAATATCATCATAACTTCCGAAAACGTAGTCGCCATCCCCGAATTTCAGGTGGTAGAGCTCGTCTCCTTCACTGTTTACGTAGAGTTCGTCCTCAAACCATTCGTCTTCTCCGTCACGGAAGCCTGTGAGGAAATCAACGACGAACTGGTAGCCTCCAGAGATCTCTGAGTAGTCTTCAAGATCGATATCTACTGTATCCTCGAAGTAGAAGCCGACTTCGATGTCCCTCATGGCTTACTCCTTTACAGAGACCGAGACTCCTTTCTCCTTCAGGAGTTCGACCTGCTGCTTCACGAAGTCCTCCTCGTTGCTACCCTTCGTGGCGACCATGTAGACCTCTGCGTCGCCGAAAGGCCTCATGACTCTTCCAGCCCTCTGAGTTGCCTGTCTTCTGCTACCGCCCTGTCCTGACATTATGATCCCGATCTCCGCATCAGGAAGGTCAAGGCCTTCATCTCCGATCCTTGAAACTATTATTGTGGTAAGTTCGTCGTTTCTGAACATATGGAAGTAGTCCTCGCGATCCTCGAACTCTGTCTCGCCTGAGATGAATGGTACATCGTACTCCTTTGAGAGGTCTTCACCCTGGTCAAGCCAGTCACAGAAGATAATGGTCTTCCTGTCATCATGCTCGTCAAGCAGGTCTTCCAGTACCTGTTTCTTGGCCGGGTTCTTCGAGGCAACTATCGCCTTCTTGATGCCCGAGGCCTGCTCGTACTTATGCCTGTAGAAATCAGAGGCCCACTCCACCAGCTGAATATCCACTTCAGGCTTTTTCACGTATCCCTGGTTGAAGAAACGAGCCCAATCGCCTCCGATCTCCTGTCCAATCAAAGCAAAGATGTCCTTTTCCTTGGAGTCCTCTCTCACAGGCGATGCGGAAAGGCCTACACGCCGGGTCGACTGAAGTGAAGCTGTCTTCCTGAACAACTGGCTTGGAATGTGGTGTACCTCGTCGAAGATGATCAGGCCCCACTCCTTTCTGAACAGGTTCGTTTTCTCACCTGCCATATGATATGTCGCGATCGTGACGTCGTTCATCTCCTTCTCGTCTCCGTGGTACTCTCCGATCTGATCCTCCGTAATCGTTGTCTTATCCAGCAGTTCACGTTTCCACTGCCCCACAAGATTCCTCTGAGGAACAAGAACAAGCGTAGGAGAGTCAACCTTCGCCATAAGGCCTATACTTGTAACAGTCTTACCCGAACCCGCAGGATTTGCCAGAACTGCTGCCTTCTTGCTGTAGGCCTTCTCCACGTACTCTTCCTGGTAATCGCGGAGCTCTACATCTTCTTTCAGATCTGCTCCGATCTTTGTATCGCTTTCACGGAACTTGGAGTTGTCCTCCACCGGGTAACCTTTCTTCAGCAGGGCCTGCTTGATCTGTGCCCTAGATTTGCTTCCCATAGCGATCCTGGACTGTGTATCGGAAAGATCTACGGCCAGATTATCTCTTACATCGTCTATGCCTCGCGCCCACTCCATCCTTTCCTTATTGGAAGCTACAAGGGCATGGTAACGGCCTTTATGTTCGATCGAGAAGATTTCCTGCTTCTCGTAAGTTCTCTCCACCCATTCGATGAACCGAGGCCTTGAACCGACTAGTTCAGTGTAGATCTCCTTCATCTCCTCAAGTGAGAGGTCGGAGTTCCAGATGTCCATCTCTTTGACCTGGAACTTGTAGTGGTCGCCCGAAGAAGTCTCCATATGCGCTATGCTGGAGATCCTGTTCAGTGTTTCATCCGCCGGATTCGTTAAGATTATCTCGCGCTGAGGCTCGAAGAAAACCACTTCTTCCTCGTTCTCCATCTCAAGAATTTTCTCTTCAAGTTCTTCGCGCGACATCTCAGAAAGTTTTTCTTCCATCATGCCACTATCCTTTGAAGCGGAAACTTTAAATCTGTAAAAACTTCCAGCACGGCAGACTCCGAGGCCTCTTTTTAACCTTTCAAAACCCAAAAAATCGACGTGAAAACCCAGCTCCAGCAAAAGCTTTCAAAGGTCAAGGACTTCCAGAATCCAAGGATCTCCCTTGAACAGTACATCACGCCGGCAGCTCTCGCCGCGGACACAGTCTACACCGCACACATGCAGAACGACATCGAAGGCCTGACAGTCGCCGACCTCGGAACAGGCACAGGGATCCTTGCGATCGGAGCAGCGCTCGCCGGAGCGGAGAAAGTAAAGGCCTTTGATACAGATGATGAGGCCCTGAGACAGGCAAAGGAAAACGCCGAGAAGCTCGGCGTGAAAGAGTTCATCGATTTCAAGGCCTGTGATATAGAAGAAGTTGAAGAGGAGGTAGATACAGTCTTGATGAACCCTCCTTTTTCCGTTCACTCGGATGTAGGCCTCAGTTTCTGGGGAAAGGCCTGCGAGATCTCCGGGAATGTTTACGGTATCTCTCCTCGCGGCGCTCGGGAACCTATAAAAGATTTTGTCGGGAACTCCAGTCATGAAGTTTTGGGGGTAGAGGCCTTTTCGATAGGCCTGCCTCCAAGCTACGGCTTTCATACTGAGGAGAGCCGTGAAACCCCTGTAGATTTGATCATCACGGGAAAGGTGAACCAATAAATGGATCTTGACATTACAGAAAAGGACGACAGATGGATTGTAGATTTCAAACAGAACCACACTCTGGCAAATCTTGTCAGGAAAGCTGTCTGGGAGAACGGCGGAGAAGCCGGATACGATAAAGGACATCCTCTGGGTGGGGAAAGCCACCTGATCGTGAAGTCGGACAGTCCTGGAGATGACCTGGAAGACGCTACCGAGACAGCCAGGGAATGGATGGAAGACCTGCAGGGACAGGTCAGCTGAACCCGGAATCTTTCTTTAACTCCGGTTTCGTACAGAAATCCTGTTAGGACCTATGAAAGATGGGGCGCGTATCCTGGGTGTCGACGACGCATCCTTCTCCTTCGAAGATAAGGAAACTTTTCTCACAGGCGTGGTCTACCGGGGAACCGAGTTCATAGAAGATATCAAAACTGTTTCTATAGGCGTAGACGCAGAAAATGCCACTGAAAAACTCGTTGAACTCCATGAAAAATGTAACAACACCCGTCAGATCAAAGCAGTTCTCATCGACGGCATCAGCTTCGCAGGCTTCAACATTATAGACCTGGAAAAAGCTTCAGAGAAACTTAGAAAGCCTGTCATCGCAGTGACCAAGAACAGGCCTGACCGGGAGGACTTCCGGGAAACCATGGAGCGGACCGGCAACTACGACAGAAAGTTCGAAGAGCTAAGGGATCCTGTGGAACTGGATCTTGAGGACGGAACTGCCTACATACAGTTCTCCGGTTGTTCTGAGGAAGAGGCCTGTAAAATCGTAGAGAACTCGATCATCCACGGCCAGGTGCCTGAGGCCATCCGCGTAGCGCATATGGTAGGCCGGGCGTTTTAGGTTTTGATTAAAAACGATAAGGCCTCAAACTAGGTTTATGGAAATCAGGGAGTTCTGGGAAAACCTTCAGGAAAGAGAGCTGTTCCGTGAGTTCTACTTCCTTGGCATCGCCTTGATACTTGCTTTCGGAACGTTACAGACCGCAGGAACAGTTCTACATACTCAAAAGCCTGTCGTCTCCGTTGTTTCATGTTCAATGTATCCCGAGCCTGGAGAACACGGCCTTCACAAGGGCGACATCCTTCTCGTGCAGGGAACTAACTGGAACGACATCAAGGTAGGCGATACAGTAGTCTACAAGGTTCCGGATCATATAGAGTTCAATGTAGGCGGAAAGAAGTACACGCTGGAGGCCAGCGACTCCAATCCACATCCTTCTGTCGATACAGCAGCCGGAAGAGTAGTACTGGAGAAAGTAGCCAGAGGCCCTGGAGTCAAGGACAAGGCCCTGATCTCTATAGATGGCAGGAAAAAGGTTGTAGACGAGGGAGAGAGCTACCAGATCAACGGGAAAGAGTTCAATGTAGGCAGTATCTCGACGATGCCGATACCCGTGGTCCATAGAGTGGTGAGCAAGAGCAAGTCACACCTGGAGACCAAAGGCATCAACAATCCCGGACAGCTGGATTTCGAGCAGCATGTGAAGCCCGACCAGATCTATGGAACGGTAGCTACAATCATTCCGCGTGTAGGCCTGATCAAGATCCTGGCCATGGATTTCCTCGGCTTCAACGGCGACAAGCCTTTCGTACTGGACGTCTACCACCCATGCAAGCTGGAGGCCTGAAACCCTGGTTCACCGAACCGATTTAAAGGTTTATCGGGTAATACGTGGAAACATGGAGTTCTGTGACGACTGCGGAGGAATACTTGTCTCGGAGAAGAAGGACGGAGAAACAGTTATGCAGTGTAGAAACTGCGGTAACATCCAGGACGTGGACTCCGAAGACGTGAAAGTAACTGAAAAGAAAGAAGAAGACCCAATGGACCGTCTCAACGTCAACGAAGAAGGAGACGACGAGAGCACAAGGCCCACTACGGATAGAGAATGCAAGAAATGCGGCGAGGAAACCACACAGGAATGGTGGCTTGAGCAGACAAGAGCATCAGATGAGCCACCTACACGGTTCTACAGATGCAAACAGTGCGGCAACGTAGAGAAAGAATACGATTAAGGCCTTTCTACCCTTATCTCCTCACTGTCAAACTCGTCGGCAAGATAGTTGATCGAGGATCTTAACTTGGATATTTCTCTCTGAACGTGCTTCTTCTGCGCGTTGAAATCAGCTTCATCCAGTTTATCCTCCTGAATATCTTCAAGTCTACCAAGCCTCTGCTCAAGGTTCAAAAGATCATCCTGGAGCTCTTGGCGTTCATTCCCCGCTTTCTCAAGCTCTTCCTCTAACTGGGATACGCGCTGCTCCAGCTTGGAGGTCTTGGAACCGACAGTGGAAAGCTTGGACATGTTCTCATTGATATCGTCGATGTTCTGCTGCTGGACGCCGAGAATCTGATCCATCACCCCCATCGCCTTATCAAGCTTATCGGAGAGATTGTTCTGAAGGTTATCCACCTGCTGCTTCAGCCTGGAATCCGTGGACTGGCTCTGCTGGACCTTTGACTCGTAGTCCTGAAGCGCATCATCCAGAGCATTAACCCGGGACTCCAGATTTTCCAGCCGCTGCGACATGTTCTGCACCGCTTCCGAGGCCTGCTCTCCGTCCTTGCCGAGAATATCCATACAAAGAACTTTACAGAAACCAGTATTTGAAACCTTCCCCCTCCGGCTCTAACCCAATCAGAGTTATAACAGTTAGAACCTCGGAAAAAGTTATGCCACCAGAGCAACAGCAGAGGAGGGCGCCAGCAAGGCCTAAAAAAATCGAAGACATCGACCCGCAGAACGATATCAGAGTAAGGATAATCGGAACAGTGCTCTCAAAAGATCAGGATGCAGTAACGATCGACGACGGAACCGGCTCAGTGGAAGCTTTCCTCGATGAGGACGCCCTGGAAGATATAGAGGAAAATCAGCGCGTAAGAGTATTCGGAAGAGTTCTTCCAACACCAGACAGCTTTGAGATACAGGGAGAGATCGTTCAAAGCCTTGAAGGCCTTGATCCGGAGCTCTACGACAGAGTTAAAAAAGTTGTTAGCACATCTGAGTAACATAAGAGGTAATTTGAAATGTTCAAAGCTGAACTCGAGGACGTAGGACTTCTAAAGGACTCAATGAAAACCATCTCAGACCTGATAAGTGAAGGCCTCTTCCAGCTACAGGAAGACGGAATAAAGCTTGTCGCTGCGGACCCTGCGATGGTAGGCCTTGTCGACTACATGCTTGAGGAAGACGTTTTCGAAAGCTACGACCTTGACGAGGAGACAAAGGTAGGCCTCAACCTGGAGAACCTTTACTCGATCCTCAGAAGAGCAAACAGCGACGATACTATCACGCTTGAACTGAAGGAGGACGACTCCAAGTTCCACATTAAAATGGAGAACTCCTCGACCAGGAACTTCTCCCTTCCAATTTTGAACCTTTCCGAGGACGACATCCCAAGTACTGACCAGCTTGACTTCACTTTCGAAGCAGAGCTGGATACCAACGTCCTTGAAGGTGCCATCAAGGATGCGATGGTCGTATCCGACGCGGTAACGATCTCTGCTGACGGCGAAAGCCTGGAGATCGCGGCCGACGGAGACCAGTCCAACGTCAACTTCAAGATCACGGATGGTTCAGAAGGAGTCCTGGAGATGGACGGTTCCGACGCAAAATCCATGTTCTCACTGGACTACCTATCCAAGATGATCGGAGCAAAGAAGCTCAACGACACAGTAACAGTCAAGCTCGGCGAAGACTTCCCGATGAGACTTGAATTCGTCAGGCCTGACGAAGTAGACCTGAGCTTCGTACTCGCGCCTCGTATCGAGGAAGAATAACCTTCCCACATATCATTCTTTATATTTCTCTTTCTATCAGAGAGTGGTCGAAGATGAAGCTAGACGAAGACTATACGCTGCAGGAACTGGAGAACGGCGTCGAAGACCTGAAAAATCCTCTGAGCTCTGCGGTGAAAAATCCTGAGGTTTACAGAGACGCGACAGAGGCCTTTTCAGGTAAGATCGGCTCCTATACTTCAGGCGACCTGTACCGGATGCTTGAAGATCCCGAGGCCTCCCAGCAGCAACTTGGCTTTTTCTCCTCGGCTATGCAGGAGTTAGGCCTTGTATTTGACAGCGATGGGTCGCTGCTTGACCGTGAGTACGGGCGCCGCAGAACGTCTGGAGAAATTACCGGGATGAGGAGCTCTGGGAAGGCCTTAGAGAAGATCTTGAACTTCTGTATAGTGAAGAAGTTGTCCCTGTTCGGCAGAGTTAAAGATTTTTAGCCGTAATTTTGTGTTCATGGAGGTAAGTTTCGAGGGCGAGGCCTATCCTTCTGAAGACGAACGGATAGAATTTGGCTACGAGCCTAACCGGGTCTATATCCTGAGCGGCAGCGAAAAAGTACAGGATAAACAGCATTTCAGAGGTTTCTCCACGGAAGAGATACTTGAAGAACTTGATGAGGCCTTTCTAGGGTTCGAGTACGTCAACGGCGACATGCTGGTGGACGAAGATGAGAATCCTTCGGGAGGGCCTGGAGACGTCCCGCTTTACCAGAGAGAAGCTGTTCCCGCGGAGCTGAGGCCTGGAGACGAGTGGGAGGAAGCGCTCCGCGAGATCGAAAGTATGAACAGTTCTGTTGCAGATTCCTCTTTCTCGGTAGTTTTCTACAACGATAACAGAGTCCATGACGTGGATCGACTGGGAGATGAGATCCAGAACACCTCTGTCAGCGCGTTCCCAGATATCAGAGGCCTCCAGCTCGTGGCTTACTGGCCCCAGACAAAGCAGGCGAACCTGATCCAGTACAGCGACGAAGTTCACGTACCGGAAGAACCTCTCGGAGACGAGAGAGGAGCACTCATAGATCACGAAGGAGACTTCAGGACAGTGGAGTATCCGAGAGACGAGGAAGGCATAAGAAGACTTTTACAGCAACACGAAGACTGGAACATCACGAAGAACACGCTCGGAAGCCACGAGCTTCCGCCCGAGATCTTCATGGAGGAGTTCCAGCAGGAATAAAGGCCTTCACCCTGTCTCGGCGGCCACGTACCCGACAGTGTCCTCGAAAGGAGATATCTCTGTACTTGCGAACTCCTGGGCTTTCTCGGCAGCCTCAGCCATGACTTCACTGTTCCAGGGGATCTCGAACGCGTACGGAAGGCCAAAATCCGTCTCAAGAGAGGCCTCGCTTCCGTTGATACCTTTCAGCTTCTCCAGGATTTCCTCGTCTCTGTGTACGTTGCTGTCCATGGCGTCCATGAACTCCACCTGGTAGTCTTTCAGGCTTCCATCCCTGAAGTAGTCGAAGACAAGGCCTTCGCTCGCCACGCGGTCCATCTCCTCCAGCATCTCCTCATCGTCCACCAGGTGGTAGACGCGTGGCGCGACAATGTACTCCACGGCGTCGTCCTCGAAAGGAAGCTCCGTTCCGTCTCCGAGAACCTGTTGATCGCTTCTATCCAGTTCCGAGGCCAGTTCCTGGGCCTCACGGCTGACGTCGACCGAGACTGTCTCGTAGCCCTGTCTGGAGAGCCGTTCGGAGAACCTGCTCGTGCCTCCGCCCAGCTCCATCACAGTGTCTCCGGGAGAAGCGCCGAGGCCTTCCAGCGCCTCTTCATAGTTCGAGGCCTGTCTCTCGAAGACGTTCATGCCTCCTCTGCTTCCGTAACGGATGAGGTCGTAAAGCTCGACGTCCTCCTGGTACGGATCGATGCTGTCGTCCCTGAAGTATGCTACCCTGCCCCAGAATCCGGGGTCGAGTCCTTCTCCTTTCTGTATCCTTTCCAGCCTCTCACGGCCTTTCTCCATGGGGTCGAGCATACCCCGATGTTGCTTTCAAATCTTAAAAGAAGAATCCGTGGATTTAACCCTCTCCAGCACCAAAAATGGTCCATGGCGAAGGAAGAACCTGATGAGGAAGAACTGAAGGAAAGGCTGAGCGAGGAGGAATACAGAATCTTGAGGGAGGCGGACACGGAGAGGCCTGGAACCGGCGAATATCTGAAGAAGGACGATGAAGGCGTCTACCGGTGCAAGGCCTGTGGTCAGAAGCTGTTTGACTCAGACACGAAGTTCGAGTCCGATCAATGGCCCAGTTTCTATGACGCGATTGAAGGAAGCGTCGAGTTCAAGGAGGATCGGAAACTTGTTACGAAGAGGACCGAGGTGGTCTGCTCGAACTGTGGCTCACATCTCGGCCATGTCTTCGACGACGGACCGGAGCCGACAGGGAAGCGCTTCTGCATAAATTCGAAGGCCTTAGACTTTGAAGACCGGGAATAAACATCTGGAAACGGGAAGACTTTCGGACGGTTTTTTACAGTTTGCCGAGAAAAATTCAGTATGGGGGACGAGGAGGGGGAAAGGCCTCAGGACTGGAAGATAAGACAGTACTACGAACAGGACGAGCTGGCCGACAAGTTTCTTGAACTAGCGGAGTACCGCGAGATCGCACCGACCTATCCAAACGGCTACGGGAAGAGGCCTGACGCCATAAACTTCCGTGGAGACTTTGAAGACCTCGTGAAAAACGGGGCCGTAGCCTTTCATGCATCTGTAGAGCGGTGGAGAAACCCTCTTCTGATTGACAACGTATCGAACCTGGACGACCTCAGAACTACCTGGGATCTGGTCATGGATATAGACTGCGACTACAGCTTTGAGCTCGCGAAGGAGACTGCAGAGCTCCTGATAGAAGAGCTCCGCCAGCACGGCATAGACAACATCAGCATAAAGTTCTCAGGCAACAGAGGCTTCCATATCGGAGTGAGAGGCGAAGCGTTTCCTCAGAACATAAATGACGAAGGTTTCAAAGATCTCTACCCAGACCTGGCACGTGGAATAGTCGACTACCTCAGAGAACAGTTGAAAGAACAGATGATTGAAAAAGTAGAGGAGTACGGTTACAGGGGGGAGATGGAGACGGATGAAGGCCTTGATCCATACCAGGTGTCGGATATAGAGAACGACTGGGGTCAGCGCCACCTCTTCCGCATGCCCTATAGCTTACATGACGGGAGCTGGCTTGTATCACTGCCTATAAGGCCTGAAGAGATCGAGGGCTTCGAGAAGGAACAGGCCAGGATGGAAAACGTAGACTTCGAGGTAGACTTCCTGAAAACTTTCGAGGAAGGTGAGGCGAAGAACCTGGCGATCCAGGCGATGGATTTCATACAGGAACGAAGGAAAAAGAAACAGGAGGAGCGTTTCAGTGAGGACAGGGAGTTTTCCAGGCCTGAAGATGCTATTCCGGAGAAGTACTTCCCTCCTACGATCAAGAATATTCTGGAAGGCCTTGAGGACGGCAGGAAACGTGGCCTGTTTATCTTGATTAATTTTTACCGGACTGTGGGTTATTCCTGGGAGGAGATCGAGTCGAAGATCTGGCAGTGGAACGAGAGGAACAAGGAGGAGCTGCGTGAGGCCTACGTGAAAGGACAGTTGAACTGGCACAGGGACCGTGACGAGGATGTTCCTCCGCCGAACTACGATGCCAACGGATACTATAGAGATATGCAGGTGTACGAAGGCGATAACCTTGAGGAGCAGGTGCCGAATCCCGTGAGCTACGCGTTCAGGCAGGCGAAGAAGCGTAACAGCGATAGCGGAGAAGGTGAGGACGATGGAGAAGATCTTGTTTGCCCTTACTGTGGTAAGGAGTACGAGATGGAGAGTTACTACAAGAAACATGTGCGCCAGTGTGATGGCGACGGCGAGGTCAGGAAGATCTCGTGAACATAGAACGTAAAAAACTTGCAAGAGTCGGGTAATGTAGGATGGGGGAAGACGATGCGATCACGTTCAGCGAACTCAGAAAGATTCAGAAGCAGGAGAGACGGCAGGACGACCTGTCAGAACTAGATGAAGACTTCGTAGCAGACGTCGTCGAGTATTTGAGCAGGAAGAAAGATGTCTCCGGCGAATCCCGCGAATACAAGAACGCGAGAAGAGTTTTCAGGAAGATAATTTCACTAAGAGAAGACAAGATCGTTAAAAATGCGCAGCTAGCAGTTTCATCAAACGTCAGCATAGAGGAGATGAACGTTCTCCCAAGAGAAAAACAGTTGTTCAGGGAGCTCAGAGATAACTTCTCGGACCACAGGGACAGGATCAGCGACTTCCTCGAAAGCGAGGAAGAAAATGTGAATCCACAGAACCCTGAGATGGCGCCGAAGGCCTCGGAACAGGATGAACCCGAAGAAGAAACCAGTGAAGAGGATCATGAGGATGAAGACGAGAAACAGGACGATCTTCCAGACCCTGAGGACGGATACAAGATAGTTGAGATAAACTCGGACGTACCCGAGTTCATGGGGACCGACCTGGAGGCCTACGGGCCTTTCGAGGAAGGAGATACTGCAGAAGTCCCCGATGATAACGCAGAGATACTTGAGAACCGTGGAAACGCCGAGGTGATAAAGTGAACGTCGACAAAGTCTACGCAGTCAGCGGAGCACTGATAACAGAAAAACTGGACGAGATAGGAGACCTGGCAGAGGCCCTTCAGCAGGGAGAAGAACAGGTTCTTGTAGTCACCGGTGCAGGAGGCCTGAAGGAGTACATCCATGCCGCGGGAGAGTTCGGAAACCAGGGAGAACAGGATCTGGTCGGTATCGCCGCAACGCGGTTGAATGCGAAGACTTTGATGACCGCGATGGAGGCCTATCCCGACACGCCGAAGACGGCCGAGGAGATCAGGAAAGCCGCTTCTACAGGTCAGAACGTTGTAATGGGAGGCCTTACACCAGGTCATTCCACGGACGCTGTGGCGGCTATCGCTGCTGAGATACTTGAAGCGGATCTGTATATCGCTACTACTGTTGACGGTGTCTATGACAGGCCTCCGGAGGAGGAAAATGCCAAGAGGTTTGATGAGATCTCTACTGGGCGTCTGCGTGAGGTGGTTTCCGGGAACAATGAGGCGGGAGGCCACGAATTGATTGATTTGACTGCGATCGATATAATCGAGCGTTCCAGTACTTCCACGAAGATCTTCGAAGGTTCTCTGGAGAACATTGAGAGGCCTGAGGAGGCCCTGGGCACGCGGATAGTTCCCAGGTGAAAGGAGGTCTTTTAAAGTTTAACATCGGGTTTCTGGTTATGGTCAAGATTCCAAAGGAGCAGCGCAGGTACTGTCCGAGCTGTGATGAACATACGGAGCAAACTGTAAAGGAAGCGACTAACAGATCTGCCAGTCCCTGGAGCAAGAAGCACAGGAAGAGGCAGAGAAAGATCGATAAAGGATACGGTTCCTTCCCGTTCGAAGATCCTTCACATCTCGCGAGAGGAAAAAGTAATCCTACTTCCAGCAAGCACGATCTGCAGTTCTCATGCAAAGAATGCGGTAAGTCCTGGAAGCCTAGAAACCAGCCAAGAGCAGCAAAGTTCGAGATCGAGAGGTAGAAATATAATATGACCAAAAATCAAAGATTTTCTGGGCACGCAAAAAATCACGGGGGTGATTTTTGAGTGGCACGTAATTTTTACAGAGCGAAATGCGATGAATGTGGAAACGAGCAGATACTCTTTTCCAGAGCTTCAAGCAAAGTAGAATGCCTTGTCTGCGGTACAGTTATCGCAAGGCCTACAGGCGGAAAGGCAGAGCTCAACGCAGAAGTCGTAGAAAACCTTGAAGTAGAGTAAACCGCTTCAAGGCCTTTTTCACGTATATTTTTATTCTACTTTACCACATACTTTCTCCATGAGTTTTCTTGAACCTGTAGAGGATAAGCTTTCCGCATCTTACCCATTCGGAGGCGATGATTTACTCCAGCAGGTGGTCGGCAGCATAATCCTGATCTCGCCTTTCGTCTTCACACAGGAGGTCTGGCAGACCGCCGGGAATATGTCCAGATACAACGCAATGATAGCGCTTTTCTTCACATTTCTCATAGGACACGGAGTTCTTTACATCGCGAAAAGAGATCGTGACTGGGAGAAGGAGAGAAAGATTTTCGGCGTCACGTGGAGATACATCTCCCTGATGCTGGTAGCCTTCGGGACTGTACTGCTGATGATCTTTATCTCCTCGGCACGGGAAACATTCTCAGCAGGCCTCTGGCAGACATTCAAGGTAGTTTCAATCATATCGATCTTCTCCGTCATAGGAGCGGCAGTGACCGACAGTCTGATCTGAACCTCGACGTATTTTTAAGAATCACATCCTATTTCCCCAGTATGCGCTGGTACAAAGACAAACCTGACGAAGGCGATTTCGTCGTAATAACACTTACAGACGTCGACAAGAACTCGGCGTACGCAGACCTTGAAGAATACAAAGACGTCCATGGCCTTCTCCACATATCCGAAGTCTCCCGCTCATGGGTTCAGGACATCAGAAAAGAACTGGAGGAAGGCGAAAAAACTGTCGCACAGGTAATAGAAGTCGACGACGACAGTATCAACCTATCCATCAAGAGAGTAAACGAGAACCAGAAGAGAGATGCCATGGAGCGCTGGAACAAGGAGAAAAAAGCAGAGGCCTTCATAGAAGATCTTGCAGAGAGTCTGGGAAGAGACAAAGATGAAGTATACGAGGAAATCGGCTTCAAGATGCAGGAAGAGTTCGGATCAAGCTTCCACGGTTTCGAAGTATCCGTAGCCCGTGAAGACCGGTTGAGAGAAATGTTCGAAGACGAAGTAGTCGACGCAATCCAGGATGTAGCCAGCAAAAACATCGACCTGAAGCAGGAAAAATTTGAAGGCGAAATCGATCTTGAGTTCAACCAGGGCAACGGAGCAGATCTCATAAAACAGGCCTTCAAAGATCAGGAAGAAGGGGTAAAAGTAAAGTACATTTCAGCACCTAAATACTCAATAAAGGCCTGGGGCAGGACACAGGAACTTGCAAAGAAAAGAATAGACAACGCTGTAGATCAGATAAGGGAAAAGGCCGACGAACTGGACGGCGAATTCGAATTCTCCCGCGCTTAAAGTTCCCCGGTGAACTCCAATGATTAAAAAGTGTCCGGAATGCAGTAACTACACGTTGAAAGAGGAGCACTGCGGCGTGGAGACCAGGCAGGCAAGGCCTCCAAAGTTCTCTTTCCCCGACAAGTACGGGAAGTACCGCCGCAGAACCAAACGCAAAGGTGAATAACACAGCATGTCCAAGACTGAACTGAAGCTGGAGAAAGAACCGGAAGTAGAAAACCCTATCTTCATAGAAGGCCTGGCAGGAATAGGCCACATAGGAAGGAACTGCGTCAGCTACATTGCTGACAACTTAGGTGCAGAAAAGATAGGTGAGATACACAGCCACCACTTCCCACCGTACACCATAGTAACTGATGAAAAAGAAGTGGAGATGATCAAGAACAATATCTACCAGCTTCAGAGAGACGACGCCGAAGACATAATACTTCTGGAAGGAAACGCACAGGCCTCCAATCCCGAAGGCCATTACGACATCGCAGAACAGATACTTAGCTTTATAGAGGACGCAGACGCAAGCGAAATCGTAACGATCGGCGGATACGGCACCGGAGATGTAGTGGAAGATCCTGAAGTATTCGGAGCTGTCACAGACGGCGATCAACGTGAAAAATACCGGGAACACCTGGAGTTCGATCACGATGTGGGACAGATCGTAGGAGTCTCAGGCCTACTGGTGTCAATGGGTGAGAAAAGAGGATTCGACGGAGTATGCATCCTTGGAGAGACACCAGGCTTCCTGCTCAGCGATCCAAAGTCAACAGAGGCAGTCCTCCAGGCCCTGGAGGAAATTCTTGAAGTAGACCTTGACTACTCGGATCTCGACGACAAGGTCCAGGAATCACAGGAAGTGCTTAAAAAACTTCAGAACCTCAAAGATTCACAGAGCCCGGACCAGGACCAGCAGAAAGGCTCCGACCTGGGCTACATAGGATGATAAACATGACAGAATACACAAGATACGAGAAAGCAAGAATCCTCGGCGCAAGAAGCCTCCAGATCGCAATGGGAGCACCAGCCTTCGTCGACACAGAAGACTCAGAAGAACCAATAAAGATCGCCGAGAAAGAAATGAGAGAAGGAAAACTCCCGATCACAGTAGCCTGAAACCTTTCCCTCTCTATCTTCTCTACTTTTCCTCCATAACCTCTATATACTTCTCCTCAACAAGCCTGGCGGCCTTACCGTCCGAACCATCCAGATAACGGTTCACCAGCTCGTCGAGATCGTCCGACACGTCGAACTCCACGTCATCCTCCTTGCCCTCCTCCACAAGATCAAGCAGAAGATACAGAAGGAGGCCCTCCATCAGATCCATATCGGATTCGATCAACTGTTCCGATACATCCCTACTCATCGACTGGAAGGCCTTGATCGCCGAAGCAGTATCACCTCGATCAACAGCATCCTGGAACCGGGAGAACCTGTGCTCAAACAGCTTCATCTCCAGCTCGTCCCTTATCCAGTGCCTGAAATGGAACAACAGAATGATCAGGCCGGCGAAAACCGCAGCCACAAACACAGTAACTGCCACACCACTGACTTGAGACCTCTCATTATTCCTGTCCTCAGGCCTCTGAAGCGTAAAAGTCCTCTTAACCGTTCTGTTTCCGCATTTGACACGGTAACTTGTATTTCCGTACCTTAACTGTTCAGAATAGCTTATCCAAGATGTGGAGAAGTTTTTCAGGAGCTCTCCATCTCTCCGGATCATGCATGGAGCTTTCCTGTTCAAAGTAGCATTTATGTGAACTCTTGAATCATTCACAGTAAACACCGCTACCTCTCTAAACCTGATAGGCGGTTCAGTCCTGTTCACCGCAAGAACAAGAGGTTCAGAGTAACTTGAAGCATTTCCGCGCTCCGAATAGTCAACTGTGATCGAAGAAACATTTCTTGTCCCTCTTTCCTCCTTGACAGTGTAATTATTGCTTGTACGGGCGTTCTGGACGGAGATACTCTGATCATTCCGATCTATAACAAGCAAGGAGTCAGCCGAACAGGCCTGATCAACCACAAGCTCCGAACTGCCCTGATACAGCTTTCTGGTCGCGTTAACACATGAATCCGCACCGTAAAACTTTCTCAAACTTGTGTTGACCCCTATACTATTGAGGAAGCTTCTGTTCCACTCCATACTGGAAGTATTGTTGTATTCAATCGTAATATTCTCAGGCTCCTTCTCAGGCTCGCCACCAGGAGGATTAAAGAACGATCCGGAAGAACTGGCTCCAGAACCCCCTGTAGAGTTCTGCTTCTTTTTCTTCGCCTTCACTTCTATACTCCTGACAAGAGCATCCCTGTAAGCGCTATTGGACGAAGTTATGCAGGAAGCATTCCTGGAACCAGCTGAGACGGCTTTCAGATCCCAGCTCTCAGTAGATGAATTACCGTAGTCCAGGTCGCCTATACTGTAGTAAGACTGGTTCGACTCCAGCGAAAGGCCTTTACTCAGAGAGATATTCATCGAAAGATCCTTGATAACCGTATTGTTAAGCTCGTTCCCGACCGAACAGGTGGCCTTGAACGTATCACCAACTTTTAGAGAACTTTTGGAGACGCTGAACGTGTCGTTTACCTTCAGCTTCACGGGCATAGTATACGAGGCCTTCCAGAACAGATCCATGAAGTTGCCCTGGACAAGAGGCGAGTCACAGGCAGTATCCTTCTTGAAAGGTCCGCAGTACCCCTTGGCAGTAGTATTAAGCAGCGAATCCCTGTAAGGAGAGGAGTAATCAGAGTTACTGTTGAGATAAGCGCTCTGGAACAGGCTCAAAACCTCTGTATGCTGGTCCGGAGTGCAGTTACCAACACAGTAACCAGTGTAGTTGCTGGAGATATTTGAGGCATTCCCTGTAACGCTCAAGTTCCTGAACGATTCATTGAACATAGAACTTGACTTCCATAGAGCACTTCCGAGCTCAGCAGAACCGTTCATCGAAAGAGCTTTTTCTGTAAGGTTCAATGCCTTTTCACGGTAAGTTCTGTTACCTGTAACTGTGTAGGCCTCCAGGTAGCCTTTAATCATAGATGCCTGGCCCAGAGAGCTGTTACATCGGAAAGAGTAATCATAGGTCTGATTCCAGACATCACAGTCCTGTGCAGATCCTCTTGTATAGTTGAGAGCTTTCTGATAATAGGAATTTTTCCCAGTCTCCCTGTACGCGGAGAAGAGTGAAGATATCATCTTTCCCTGTTTCGTGCTTCCCTCAACAACCTCATCAGCACCATTCGCCCCCTCACTGCAACTCATATATCCATCCTTCACCGTACAGAGCGGCGTATATGCTATGGACGTTACGTAAGGCCTTGAAACCAGGTTTTTCAGAATAAAGCTGTTGAGCTGGCTGAAATTAAAGCCGAGCAGTGATGCGACGCCCTGGATCATCGAGGCCTGTAATGCAAAGTTTTCACATGAGTAGTCTCCACTGCGGGGCTGGCACCCTGTGTTAGGATTGTTGGTGGAGAAAGCTGTCGCCTCATCGATGAAGTTCTGCTTGATAAGAGATGGAGCAAACCTGAAAGTCCCGTTAGCCGGGAAGATCGTGTTCCGGGATTTATACCGGTACTCGTACGGTGCCTGTCTCGTAAGATTCTTTCCCGGTATTGTGCAGTTTTCAAAGAACGATAGCTTGCATTCTCTCCATGTCGAGGCGTTTTTCCTTCTGTACTGAACCCTGGGTTCTTGCAAAGGGCCTTGCATCTTGACATTGACCGACATATTCCGTCCTAAGACCGTTTTATCGGGTATTCTCGGACTGTAGAAGCCAGGCCTGAGATCTTTCTGAAGACGGTAGGCCCTCCAGTAGTTCAGAGAGTTCATGCCCTGAATATTGGGATATTTACACGCTGTCTGGTTCCACGAGCATATGTCTGCGACTCTGGAGGATGTCAGGTTGACGGCATTCCTGTAGTAGCCGTAGTCACCAGTATACAGGTAGCCTCGCCAGAGAGCATTCTTGAGATCGGCAAACCTTCTGGTAGAGCAGTTAGTACATCTGTCCAGCCATTTCTTCGTCCTGTTCTCCGCCGCATCCGGGTAGCTGCTGTTCGAAGTATACAGATATCCTCTGAGGTAAGCCGAGATAGTTCTCGGCCCGGTATAATTGGTTTCGGTCAGGTTCTCTGCTATGTCCTTAAACGTGCTGTTGCCGGTCATGCTGTAGGCAGACCAGTAACCCAGAGCCATAGAGGCCTGAGCCCTGCTGTTCTCACACCTGAAAGTGTCATTCCATACATCACACGTGTTGGCAGATCCTCCAGTATAATTAACGGCGAGCTCTCTAACAGTTTCGTTGCCTGCCAGCCTGTAGGCCTCCCACATGGCGTATATCATCGTTCCCTGTCTCGTCCCGGCGTTAGCGTCCTCCTCTACCGATCCTCCGTACTGCTCACAGTTGAAGTCCTTATCAGGATCACACGTGGCTGTAGCACCTCCGTAAGATCCCAGAGTGAAGTTGTAGAATCTTTCCCTGTTCTCCTTGGTGCGGTTAAGACTGTAGCGAGCTGCAGAGGAGAGGATCATGTATGCCTGAAACTGTTCGTATTCACATGTGAAGTCGTTGGACTTAAACTGGCAGTAAGTACCTCCAGCACTCTCAGTATCTGAAGAGTTCATAAACTTCCGCTTCAAAGTTTTATTAAGCGATGAAATGCCTAAAGCACGGTAACTATCCGGAAACTTCTCCTGACCGGAGAGAAACCGGTAACGATATCTATCCCTGCTATCAAACAGTTTTCCAGGCACCTGAACCCTGTAACTCCCGTTAGAATAAGTCATAGAGAACTTACTTGTCCGCTCCATCGGCGGAGCGATTTCAAGACTGACGTTCTGATCCTGCTGGCCCTGTACCGAAAAGTTTACCGGTTCGCCGGTTGAAGCATAGAGACTCGAGTTCTGCATCTTAAGGCCTGCAGCAGTACAGGTGAGACCTATCACGAGAAACGCTGCTAGAGCCGCTTTACCTCCTGTTGTGATCTCGGATTCAGGCCTCATATTATATACATGATTTTTTTGTGAATCGCTCTTACTTATAATCATGTACGGCCCGATCTCTCGGAGCAGGGACTCTTAATCGATTGTTTTAAATACGAGCGCCAGTTCATGTTCTTTAGAGGCGAGGGATTCTTCTTATCAGCAGAAAAATGGGATTAAAGTCCTCGGGAAAAAGAGCGGTAGCAATACTGTTAGTGATTCTCTTAATCGGTACGGTCGCCGGTCACTCGCTGAAGATTCTTGACACGTCTAACTCTTTCAGGACTTCACAGGGGAAAAGTAACTGGACTGTCAGCTTCAACTCCTCGCAGACAGGAAAACTGAAAATTGAGATACTTCAGGGCTCCTCGAAGATAGATTTCGATAAACTTCAGTACAAACTCTCAGGCAAATGGAATGACCGGTCATACAACGTAAGCGGGAACACACTCACCACCAACTGGGATGGCAATCACCCCGAAGGCAGGATTGCCTTCTCAGTCCAGAAATACGGGCGGTACAGGGCAAACATCTCGATAGGCGGGAGAGAAGTCTCTGTTGGAAACCCTAGTAAAGCAGAGCAACAGAACTTCGGTTTCGACGTCAGCGATCCTACAAACTCCTTTAATCTCTGCGCTCTAACCAATAACTTCTGGAAATGCAATCCCGGACCCGAAGAACCCGGAGCATCAGGGAAAGTAGTCAACTTAAACCCTGAAGTCCAGAAAAAGTTCAAAGTACCCCGAAACTCGAAAATCAACCACTTCTCAATCAAACTCAGCACAGTCGAAGGAAGGCCTGTCCTGAACCTCACCGGACAAGGCACCCTCTTCACAGATATCGCCTCGAATAACCTGAAGGAGATCCTCACATACCAGGGACAGAACATAAATGCGTACAACTCATCAGGCAACAAGATCTGGACATACAATGCGAACAACACAATTAATAACATCAAAAGTGGGAACGAGATTATCCAGGGCAACAAGAAAGAAGTTCTCGCCGCCACAAAAAACTCAACCCTCATGATAGACCACCAGGGCAACCTAACCTGGGCTGACAGAGGAAACGAATACTACCACATCGCAGCAGGAGAGCTTTCCTCCGAAAGAAAAACTTACAGGAACGATGACGGAAAGGCAGAAGGCCTGGCATGCATAGGATGTACGAACGAAACAGTAATCCAGCTCCCGTACAACATAACAACAGGAAACGGCACTTACTACATAAAAACAGCTTTAAACAAGTACAAGAACTCTGGAGATCTGAAACTGAAGGCAAACGGAACCACATACGATATAGACGAATCCCGAATTGAAGAAAAAGCAGTAAGAGAGTTCAAGAACGATTCAGGAAAAATAGAGGACATGGCAGAGATCGGACCAGGCAATATAACCTTCCAGGCCTTCAAACCCAATCTGAAGGCGAAGGATTTCTACCTGAAACTTCCTCTTGCAAGGGCCTCTTCAACTACCTCAGACCTGAAGCTTGAGATCAGTGGAAGCAAGTACAGCATTCCTTCAGGAGAAGTGAGCAGCGTGGTCGACCCCAACTTCACTTATTCGACACAGAGCAGTGCAGAGGCCCTGAGAAATATAGGGAACGGCGAGGCAGTTTACAAAACAGGTTTTGATCCGGGCTCCAACACCTCCATCTATGTTGGAGGACGGTTCAATAGTATAGGAAGCAATGCAGACATCAAGGTCAAGCTCAACGGGACCAGCTACACTATCGATGGAAGCGACATCTCTGTCAACAACATCAAAGAGTTCAAAGCTGACGACGGAAAAGCAGACGGATCTTCAAGGCTGAAGGCCTCAACTAACTCTACCTTCAACCTGCATTACTCGATGCCATCAGATATCAACTCAGAGAAAGTATACGTGAAAGCTGGATTCACGTACAGCGGCGACAAGAGCGGCAACCCATTCGTGAAAGCAGGCGGCTCAAAGTACTACTTCCCTAAATCACAGATTACCGAAACCAGCGACGTAACGAGATACGTCAATGATAATCAGCGAGACAATTACAGCTGTATCGGCTGTAACTCCAGTAATCAACGGGCGCCTGTCTTCGATCTCTCTGCACTGAACGTCTCGACCTTGAAAGCCGAGAACGCCAGGATCAGCGCCCGGATGTGTAGCGTAGGTAACAGAGTAGACGATCTGAAGCTAAGCGGAGTCGGACTAGGATCCAATGTCTACAATGTCAACGTTTCCAAGATCCATGCCTGTAGCAAGGGATTCCAGGACGTCAAGATACCTGTTCAGCCAGGAGACCTGGCCGAGGACAACTTTATCTTCAGATGCAGCAACTGTAACAAGACCAGCTACTACAGGCTGGCATCAGATAACTCGACAGGAGGAAAATACAGCCAGTACCTTGTAGGAGGCGCACCTACAGGAATCTCCAGCGACTACATGATAAACGTCACTACAGATACCTCGCTCAACTACAGCTGGGCCGAGGCAGCCGTACCGGACACCGCAGTAAACCAGGGCGACAACGTAACGATAGGATGCGACGGCTGCTCCGGTTCAAGCAGTTACAGGCTGATGACCGATGGAAGCAACTCAGGAAACTCCTACTACTTCAACAACTCGCTCAAAAAAATATCCAGCGACTACATGACAAGAATCTGGACCAACACATCCCTCAACTACGACACAGCATACACCAGAGTCAACAGCAGCGACATAGGACCAAATACAAACATTTCATTCAGTTCAACAGGAAACTACAACATCCTGGTCGACAAAAACAACTCAGGAAACTCCTACTACGCAGGAAACCCTCTTAACGGAGAGTACAAAACAAGAATAGAGGAAAGGCCTGTAAACTACAGTTACACAAAGATAAAAATCAACGAATCCGAACTCAACGCAGACAACGCCACCTTATCCTGCCAGAACTGCGGCAGCTCCTACTATATCGGCCTCGAGCCATCCTCAGGCCTCAAAATATCAGGAACAGCAGACTTCATAGGGAAAAAGGACTTCGGCGCCGATGCCAGAGTATGGACCAACACAAGCCTGGAATACGATACTATAAGGACGCCTGTAAACTGGAAAGATCTTGGAAAAGATGTAAACGTTTCCTACTTCTGCCAGGGATGCAGCGGCAAGGCCTTCAACGTCCTAATCGACAATAATTCAAACTCTTCCTCCTGGAAGTACAGCAACGGATACAGAGGCCTTAATGGAGGCCTTATGTCGAGCGTGGAGTTCTACGGCTCGAATCCTGGAGATGAGATCGTGGGTTCAAGGCTCTTCCCTTCAGCTATAGTTGCAATGGATAGCTCGGGGAACCAGCTCTGGAACTACAGTACAAGTGAGATGACTTACTCCGTGAATATAGGCCCGGTAGTTCCAAACAGTATCGGTAACGAGGTCGTGATCGCGACCAAGAAGAAGATCAGGATCCTGGACTCCTCAGGCAACGTCCTGAAGACATATCCCTCGGGAAGCTCCAAATGGTTCCGTGCCACCACACTTGAGGACCTGAACTCGGACTCAAAGGACGAGATAGTTACAGGCACGGACTCCGGCCACGTGATTGCCCTGGACCAGAATTTGAGCGTGATCTGGAACCAGGGCGTGGGAAGCAAGGTGAATGGCCTTACATCAGGAAACCTTTCGAAAAGCCCAGGACCGGAGATCCTTGCAGGCCTCCAGGACAGCTCACTCGTACTTTTCAATTCCTCAGGCCAGCAGATACAGAGCTACTCAAGGCCTGAAGCAGTAACGAATCTCGAAAGTGGCAACGTGCTTACACGTCCAGGACAGGAGATCGGGGTATCCACCTCTCAGAGCCGGCTTTTCAACTTCTACAATCTTCCGGAGGACCTCTACCTCAGTTCCGGAGGCAACCAGCTCTGGAACGGCTCAGGCCTTTTCACCGGCACAAAAACAGTCTCGAACTCCTCTATAGTACAGGGGATGAACAACCAGCTCTCAGGCTGCGGGACAAAGAGTTGCAACCTCTCCTTCACCCTGGGATCAAGTACAGGAGGAAAAGTCCTTCTCTCAGATCCAGAACTCGACTTCACGTACAACCTGTCGGACACCTACGACTATACGACAAACGTGACCAAATGGGCAAAGACATCAGGATTCAGCTCAGACAAGAAACTGATGTACAAGGCCTCCCGAATCAAATACACACAGACACCCGCAATACCCATCAGGGTAAACAGAATCTTCCTGCCAGGAGGAGTCGGAACAACAAAAGTCGTCTTCAACAACAACTCATTCCAGAACAACGCATACTCCCTGGACCTGCCGAGAAGCCTCAGATACTGGAGATTCAACTTCCTGGGAACAAGACCTACCGACTACATCTGGTACAACTCCTCGAAAAAGGCCTCACCGATCTCAGTAACCAAAGGCAACCTGACAGGTAGTTCACCAGCTTCAAGGAACGTCACGGTCGCCAGAGCAACGGAGAAGACCGACGTTACCTTCAGGAACGTCACCGTGAATATACCAGTAAACACTTCAGAAGTAGTAAAAGACGCATTCCTGAAAGCCGACTGGAACGGAGACGGAAACTACGTAAACATTACCCCTTCAGAGACAGGATGCAGCAGCTTCAGAAACGTTACAGGAGATACAAGAACCTGGAAAGTCTGCAAAACAGTGAACGGGAACGGAAAAGTGGACGAATTCCGGATCGTTCAGCCAGAGATCGGAAACAGCTCCAGCACACACAATGAAACAGTTTACAAACTCGCCGGCATAACAAACATCGCTCCAACCCTGAACAGGCTGGACGTCTCACCTTCCTCCACCTACTGGGGACAGGACTTCAACTTCACCTCCGACTTCAGCGACGCCGAGGGTAACAGCCTGAACGCCTCGCTCTGGCTGAAAAAGGATTCAAACTGGACGAAAAAAGCCTCATCTCAGTTCACCGGCTCCCATAATTTCACCCTGACATCGGACAGGAACTGGACAGGAGCCGTCGACTACAAGGTAAGCTACTACGACGTCAAGAACGGATCACGGCTTCACGACGCCGTGAACTCCAGCACCGAGTCGTTCGTGGTCGAGGCCCACGACACGAACGTCAGCTACAGGTACGGCGCAGGCCTCGAGCTTGACAGGACAGGAGAGACAGGCAAACTCGGTGGCGTGGTATACGACGAGGATGACGGAGGCAAGCTGAACTCGTACACCAGTGATCTCTACTGCTTCCTCTACATGAACGGTACGGCACAGTCCGTCACAAAGATCAATGGAACAGGATACTGCAGCTTCAGCCTGGCAGACCTGAAGAGAGACTTAGGCCTCTACAACTGGCATATACAGACCTACAGCAGCAAAGGATACTTCAAGAAAAGCAACAGCGCAACAAAGAACCTGACCCTTCTCGGCAACTTCACTGTAGACACCAACTTCTCAAAGAGGACTGCTTTCAGAGGTAACGGAACAGTAAAGTACAGTTACGAAAACATCCAGGACGCACTCGGGAACTCTGTCTCACCGACTTACAACGTGACCTGGGGCTCTGCAAATAACCTGACAGTAGAAGGCACACAGCAACTCTCCGGCTCCTCAGTCTCAGGAACATTCACAGGCATCACAGACACAACTCCATTAGGCCTGACACCGATGAAACTAAACCCGAGACAGGAAAACTTCAACAACGAGTCCTTCGTGAAGCAGGTAAGAGTGCTGGGCCTTATCACCCCGAACCTCTACCCAAGCAAAAACACGGTATTCCCGAAGAACGACCTGGTCAACCTCACAGCAAGACTGAGAGACAGGCAAAGCAACCAGATAACACAGGCCTCAGTGGACTTCAACACGCCACCAGGTTTCTGTACAGCGACCTACCAGAACAGAAATGTCTACAAATGCCAGTACAACCCTGACAACTCCCTCGCAGCAGGAACCTACAACTGGAGCATCGACGCCACAAGACAGAACTACAGATTGAACGATACGAAAAGCCAGATCAACGTCGGAACCGGTATCAGAGCAGACTCAAACGTCACAACCGGAACCGTTTACAGATATTCAAAGGCCTCAGGCAGCAACACAGTCTACTACAACGTCACAGACATCAGAGACGACACAGGACAGCTTGACAACGTCTCATGGAAAGCCCTGTGGGAAGGAAGCATAATACAGAGCGGAAAAACCAACTCAACCGGATTCAACTTCTCCTACACAGTACCAGAGAACCAAAACCCAGGTTCCAAAACTGCAAAACTAAAACTGGAGAAAACCGGGTACAGAAAATACACCGACACCTCCACAGTTGACGTAGACGGAAGCATCAACGCATCCCTGGAGACAAGGCCTAACGAAAACCTCACAGCAACCCTGCGCGACATGAAGGACAACCCCATCTCGGGATCCTCAGTAACTTTCCACACGCCTCCCGGACAGTGCCTTAAGAAGTACAGCATCGGCAACAAGTACTACTGCGAGTACAACGCAGATCAAGGCCTCTCAAAAGGCCAGTACAGATGGAATATCTCAGTAAACGATCCTGACTACAGCTACCAGCAGAACAAATCAGCCAATATATCCATCCAATCACAGATATCCGCAAACCTGACGCTTCAATCAGGGCCTTACTACAGGGCGAACAGCTCCACAAGCAATCCTACAAATCCTTCGCTGCAGATAGCTAACTCAAATCCAAGCTCCGTTAACTACACCATCTCTCTCGGAGGGAAGACTGTCGCATCAGGCCAGGTCAGTGGAGGCAGCAAATACCTAACATTTAACGTACCTGACACTGCCTCACTGGGCACTCAGACAGTTACGATCAACCTGAAGAAGAATGGTTACGAGGACCTGACGAAGACATTTGGAAGGGAGATCCGGGGAACTCTGACAGCAGATCTCTACCAGGCGGAAGACGTCTTCAGGAACAACTCGGTCACGAGAAACAACTACAATCTGACAACCAACCTGAAGGCAAACATCACCAACGCCCTTGGACAACAGGTAGGAGGCCTCTCCACCAGCTTCAACATCCCCGGAGGAGAATGCATCACCTCATACAGCAACAGTTACAACTATTCATGCACCTATGATCCAAACATCCTGGCCAGCGTCGGCAACCAGACCTGGAGTGTCACCGCCTCCGCAGCAGGATACGAACCAGTTACTTCCAACCAGGGAAGCTTCTACCTGAAAAACGTTATCAGGCCTGACTTCCTATCCTCAGGAGAAGGATACAGAAGGGACAGAACCAAGAGCCTGAAAGTCCAGGCCCTCAACCCTTCAGACAACTCAGTAGATGCATCATACACCTCATCATATTACATAGGACCGGACTACCTCGGCGGCAACTCGGGAACAGGCACGGTCTCATTCTCATGGAGCCCTTCATGCACCAGAAGCGTCGGAGGATACACGATCGATGCAAATATCACAAGCAACGATCCCCGGTACGAAGTCTACCAGGGACAGGACTCAGGAAACATAAGCGTAAGAGCAGACCTGAACCTCAATATCTCCAGCCCTCTCAACAGCTCAGTTTCAGGAAAGAACTACCAGCAGGGCAGCAACGTCAACCTGGCAACAGACCTGGCCACACAGTGCGGAGACCCCGTCAACATGTCAGGCACAGACATAATCTGGAAGGCCTCAGACAGAGACACAACGAAGATCATCAGCTCAGGTAAAACAGCTTCATGGAACATACCAGAAAGCTTCACTGGAGAGACAAACATCACCGCATACGGAGACAACTACTACTACGTAGGCGGATCGGACACCAACAAGATCCTGATAGAACGAGTACTCAACATAAACACCACAGGAGGATTCACAGACAAACTCAGGACATTCGGAGGAAGCTACGACTATCCATTCTCCGCAGAAATAATAACCGGAGACGGAAAAAAGGCCTACAACTCCTCACTCAACGAAAACTGGAACAAATTCAACATCAGCTTCTACGTAGACGGCAACAAAGTCAAAGAACTACGCACGGACAGCCAGGGAAGCGTCAACACCACGATCAACCTTGGATCACAATACAACCCCGGAACCCACACACTGAAGGCCTACCTAGAAAACACGACGGCCATAAACACCACGATACTCAACGACAAGTACACCAAGGACATCAAACTAACAGACCAGGCCTCAGTCGACATGAGCAGACCCAAGAGCGGGCAAAAATCCTACGGCCAGGAAGTAAACCTTATCTCCTCTATCAACACCGCTACAGGAAACGAGAACGCTCTCAACATAGACTACAACTGGATATTCAAGGACAACGACACCCAGAGATACATCAGCTCCTCAAAGGTCAGCTCATGGATAATACCATCATATGCCTACGGACCAGGAAACATCTCAGTAGTAGCGCAGAACGACTACCTGACAACAGCCACGAACACTACAGACGTCACAGTAAATAGGAAGACAAACATCGAAAAATACGACCCCTACAAGTACGTAGAGCCGGATACGGTCAACAAACTAAACGCCACGATAGATATTCCAGGCCTTCAGAACAAATCAGGCTACAAAGTAACCTTCTGGACAGGCAGCTACAGCAACCAGCACACCGTAAAAACAGGGCCCAACGGAACAGCAACCTACAAATGGAACACCTCAGGCCTATCAAAAGGAGCTTACAACACAGGAGTCTTCATAAAAGACGCCCCACCCTCATACTTCAAAGCAGTAGACCCTAAATCAGTGAACAGGACGCTTGTAATCCCTGACAAGTTGAACATCTCAGCCTACTACAGAGACAACAACGAGGAGAACGCCAACGGCAACAACTTCCCTAACCTCCCCGACAAAGTTGTCTACAGGAACCCAGGTCCCTGGAAGAACCCGGACAAGATCTTCCTGGCTGCCAACGTCACCACTCCTTTCGCCAACTCAGGCGACAAGTACGATGTAGAAAACGCAACAGTAGACTTCTGGATAAATGGAACAAGCGACAACGGCCAGCAGATAACCGAAAAAATCGGCCAGGACAACGTAAACCTGACAGCGTTCCAGCAAGGCCTCAATGACAACAAAGACCAGTGGTGGGACGAATACACCGCACACACCAGCTGGAACCCGAGAGGAAACTTGCCCGTCGGCGCCTACAACCTGAAGATCAACGCAACGCATCCAGTACCAGGCTTCAACCCCGATCCGATAAGAAGGCCTCTCGAGATCAGAGGAGTCCTCAATATCACAATAACTGATCCTCCAGCCTGGGAGGACACCTACCAGATGGACAACCTTACGTTCTCCGCACAGGTGGAGGACATGAACGGGAACGACATCCCGGTTAGTTCTCTTGACCAGGCAATCTGGACACTCCAGGAGGACGGATGCGCTAACAGCGGCGATGCCGGAGCTTCGGGCTGGAGTGCAGGGACCTTTGACTGGAGCAGCGCAATAGCTCACGGACCGAAGACAGGCTCCCTGAGTTCCTGGATCGTCATGGGCAACACAGGATACTACAATATCGGTGGAGGGGAGCTTGTATGGTTGAACGCCGAGAAACAGTACTTCAACGTGACAAGAAACGAGTACAGAAGAGGTTTCACAGATTGCTCCGCAGTACACCACCAGGAAGATGGACCTAAGGGCCAGATCAACAGCCAGTTCGAGGGAGACAGAGAGGACAGAGTCGGCATCCAGCACGACATGAGAGCGAGGACAGAGTCAGTCGTAAGCGAGCCATCACAGACCGAGGTCGCAACAAACAACAGGGATATGCTGAACATCACCGCCAGGTACTACGAGTTCAACACGACCCAGGGCCTCCCCAACGACTTCGAGGGGACGTACCACGCTACCTGTAAGGAATGCACGCAGTCAAAGAACAAGAATCTAAGCCAGAGCGCCTACTCCTACAGAGATCAGGATGTCGCACAGTTCAGGTTCAACTTCTCAAACGAGAAATACAGGAAGAACTACACCTTCACGATCTGGGCAACATCCAGCGATTCAGACTTCGGAGCGGTCGATCCTTACGCAACAGATAGCAGAGAATACAGAGTATACAAAAGCCTGGGAAGCGGGACGGGAAGTGTAAACATCAACGGGAAATGTGAGAACGGGGAGACCGCGGTCTCGGCTCCACCAGACTGTGGATTCGACAACCTGCCAGAGCATTACTGGCTGAACCAGACCGCAGACCCAGGTATAAACGCTTCAGACAAGAACCCTGCCAGCAACGATACCCAGTACAACGAGTTCAGGAACACCAGCAGCCCAGCATATGAAAACAACAAGGCCTGGTACGCAGCCCACAGCCACTACAGTAGCGAGTACGCAGGAGGATGTGACTTCGACGGGAAGGAGGACGACAAGTATGAGGAACCTGACGTATGTCCGGACTACTTCTCATCCGACAACAAGCCGCAGATCAAGTCAACCCAGGTCAACCCACCTTACGTTAAATCAGGGAACCAGGCAAATGTCACGGCAAAGGTCAGAGATATCGATGGAGACCTGCAGAGCGTAGACCTGATAGACAAATCCACGAATTCCAAGGTAACATCCATGAGCACAACCTCGGGCTCATGTACCACCTACTGCACATTCACCACAACCATCACCGTGTCAAGCGTCAAGACATACTATGTGAAGGCCCAGGACTCGGCGAACAACACTGCGACAGGCAACAACGTGGACGCAAGAACCGACGACAACCCGGTCAACATAACAAACGTGACAGTACTCGGCCAGGACCCCAGGAAGAAAAATGCAAACCTCGACGTAGATATGAACGTTTCAAACGTCGATATACCAGGAGGCGCCACACCGGACTCGATAAAAGAAGCAAATATAGAAGGAAAAACGCCTTACGTCCTGAAACACGGTTCAAACTGGGCGGTACTGGAACAGACCATCACGGCAGATCCAAACGATGAAACTGTCAACGTAAACGTCACAGAGTACCCCGGATACCAGGACTCAGCAACAGCCACATACAACGTCGACAATACCATCCCAAACGTCACGAACGAACAGGTCACTCCAAGCCTGGTGAAGAACGGCGACAAAGTCAACTTCACAGCAACCATAACAGACAACGCCCTCGACAGAGAATACATCAAAAGAACAGACAACGGAAACAAGGTCTGCACAAACAGCAGTTTCACCAATACAGGAGGAGACACCTACAAATGCAGTATCAACGCGCCTTACAAGACAGGAAGCTTCACATACCGATTCTACGCAATGGACAAAGCCGACAACACAAACGACAGCGAAACAGTTACACTCTCAGTCGACAGCCATCCTCCAGAGATCACAGGCCTCTCCAGCGACAAATACATCAGGCCTAACCAGACAGTCACGATCTCGGCGAACGTCAACGATGTGGAAGGCCATCTTGACTCTGCAATGCTGGTCACGATGAACCAGTTCTACAACGACAGCATGAATGTCGTATGTGACGACCAGGAGTTCCAGGGAAGCTGCCAAGTGTCGCCGAACAAGTCAACGGACTACATGATCTACGCCAACGACACGCTCGGCAACGAAAACCTGAACTTCTCACAGGACTACGTAGAAGTCAAGGTAGACGAGTTCAAACCTAACGTAGAACTTCAAAACCAGGAAACCAACTTCTCCGGCACAGTAAACATCAAGGCAAGAGTGAACGACACACCGCCAGAAGTAGCAAACGGAGGATTCGAACAAGGAAACACAGGACAGTGGAAATTCACACAGAGTAGCACAAACATCACGAACGGAACAGGCTACTGTACTGACGACAACGGAGACGGAACAAGCTACTGCGCATTCTTTGACGGAAGCGTATATCCAAAAACGACAGCACAGAACAACATAACAGGACAAAAGGCCGACAGAATTGCAGGAAAAAGCGTAGAATTCTCAGGAAGCCTCTGGGGAGAAAGAAACAACTTTGGACTAGAAACGGACTCCAGCAAGGCCTCATACAAAGAATACGGTGGAGAAGACGATGCAAGGTTCCACATCAAGGCCTGGGATGGATCGAACAACCTGATCAAAGACAAGAAAGGGGTATGGGCCTCACACTACACATCAAACCGCACCTCAGGGGAAATGACAAACGTATCAAACGGTTTCAAAGTACCTTCCTCAGCTAAGACAATCTCCGTGCAGCTGGACGGAGGAGACCTGCAAGGCAGCGCGGCAAACGCCTACGACTCCTTCTTCGACAGCATAAAACTCGGGCCTTCCAACCTGGACACCAGCTCTGTCAAGTACGCGTTCAGCAATAGCAGCGGTAACTACACCAGCAGCGGAGCCGGCTTCGGAAGCCTTCCTCACGACACAGGAAACAACTTCTCGACAAGCGTGGACACCACAGGACTTGAAGACGGATACTACATGCTGACAGTAAAGGCCTCGGACGCCGTAAACAACCAGGCCATCTACAGGAAAGAAGTGAAAGTTGACAACGAGCCACCGGAGATCGACTTCAGAGAAAACATAAGCAGGAAAGCAAAGATCACGGTCTCCGACGGAAGCAACCAGAAGAAAATAACTCTAAGGCCTGGAATCGAGAAATACCCGGTTTCCTTCTCAGGCACTTCTGGCAGCGCCACCTTGGATATCCTGATGAACTCCAGCACTCCGCTCGAGACAGGCCTGATTAACTCCCTGGTCCTCAAGGCCTCAGACGGATCAGTAATCAGAAATATCAGCACAGAAAGCCAGTGGGACCAGGGCAGCTACAGCGGGCTTTCAACTGACGGCAGAACCAGTTCCGCCCTGGGCCTTGGCAGCCAGAACGGAAGCTCCGGAGATAGTTTAGTAGGATACTGGAGATTCAACAGAAAAGTTTCAGGTAAAGGCGGAACCATTCCGGACAGCTCAGGCAACTCCAATAAAGCCACGCTACTGAACGGATCGGACATAACAGGCGATGGAATCTACAGTACCAACTCAGTTGATCTTAACGGCATCAACCAGTCAGTCAGGGCCGATAAAAGTGCGGACCTGAACTCGAGCTCCCTGACATTCTCGACATGGTTCAAGATGGACAGAAACCTTACATGCAGCAGCAATAACAACTGGAGAAGCTTTGCACACAAAGGCAGTAGCACCTCAGGAAGCAACCGTGGATGGGACATAGTGCTTGAAGAGGGCGGAGCAACAGCATTCGACGTGAACGGAACACGGTGGTGGCCTGACAGTTTCCACGACGAGAAAGTCGGTTATCCTCTCGACGAATGGCATCACTACACTTACACCTACAAAGCAAGCACAGGAAGAATGGCGTTCTACAAAGACGGAAAGCTCATCGATTACTACTACAAAGAACCAGGACCTATCCGGCCAGCAGCATCACAGCTCAAAATAGGTGGCGGCACAGACACAGGCTGCCCATCAGGCTCTGGATACGTACCAGGTTCCTACGACGAAGTCCAGGTCTACGACCAGGCACTCGCAAAAAGCCAGATCCAGGACCTCTACAGCAAAACAAGCAACGCCTACAAAGGAACCTACACAGACAGCTTCAGCACTTCAAAAGCTGTAAAAAGCATCGAAGTAAATACAGACAACCTCTGGAACAGCAGAGTACAGAACACAGAGACCTTCAATATCAGCATCTTCGACGAACTGCTGAACGACGACCCATCCACCTACAAGTACAGGATCAACGGCGGAAGCTACCAGAGCATTCAGAACCTCGGAAACAGCAGCTTCTCCGCAACAAAGGACACCACAGGCCTCTCAAACGGCTGGAACAGTATCGAGGCAAAGGCCTCAGATACGGAAGGCAACACCGGTACGAAGAGATTCAGATTCTTCGTGGACAACCAGAACCCATCTATCTCAGCCATCTCAGCAAACACTTCGATCACCAACGGCGATACAGTAGGCCTCTCGGCAGACATATCCGACAGCAGTCTCAACGCATCATCCGTCAACTTCACACTGATCAACGCCACAGACCAGGCCTTTGAGAAAGATCCCAGCGAGAGCTGCGATTACACCAGTTCAAAGTTGAGCTGTAGCTCTGCCTGGACTCCCTCAGGCCTAAAAGACGGCAGCTACAACTTCAAGGTCCACGCATCGGACTTAATGGGTCACAAAGCCTCGAACCAGGATCCTGGAGAGAGCTTCTACCTCGATACCAAGAAGCCTAACATCACCTCTTCAGGCATCAACGACTCATTCGTCCAGTCAAGTCAGAACCTGCTTGTATGGGCCTTGGCGAACGACGACCACAATGTTTCAACTGTTAAAGCAGAGGGATACAGCCTCAGCGAACAGCCAGCAGGCAACTGGAGCAGCGTGATACCGGTAACGGACGGCGTAGTTAATCTGACAGTTAAGGACGTCGCAGGTAACAAGAAGAGCTACGGAAATCTGAACTACACGATCGACGATAAAAGACCTCAGATCTCAGGCCTAACCTCAAACGCCAGTGCAGACTTTGCACAGGGCGACCAGGTCGTAAGATTCGAACTAAACGCTTCCGACAGCCACATGAGAAGTGTAGGCCTGAAGAACAGGAGCTCAGGAAAATACGTGGGCATGGTGAACGGTTCCAAGCAGACATGGTACCTCAAAATAAGGCCTAAACAGCTAGGCCTTGTGGAACAGGAATACAATCTAACAGCCAGAGCTATCGACAAGGCAGACAACCTGAGAAAGGATTACTACAATATTACAATCGACAACAGTCCTCCAAGGATCAAAAAAGTCGTCCTGAACGATACAGTCATCCGTTCCAACACAGAAATCGCCGTGAACGCCACTGTAAACGATAGAGCTCCCGACTGGGTGAACGCGAACGGGGTCAACCTTTCACAGAACGGAAACCTCTGGAAAGGAACGATAAACGTCAATCTTTCGACGGAGAACCCTGTAAACGTCACCGCGGAGGACCTGGCAGGTAACTTCAACTCAAACGCTTCAGTAGGCTACACAATAGACAATACCGCACCAACGATCTCCGCCTTTGTTTCAAACGCATCTTCGGGAGTCACAAGATCCGATGCAGAACTCAGGTTCAACGTCTCGACGAGCGACGCAAACATGAGAAACGTCACGGTGCAGGGAGAAGGCCTAACCCAGGGCAGCCCGTGGTTCCTCAAAGCCACGCCAGGAAGCCTCGGCTGCGCAACAGGAGTCGCAGACCAGAACTGTACCTTGACCGCCAAATCCACAGACAAAGCGGACAACACCCAGAGCAGGGATCTAAACATCACAGTAGACGATGTAAGGCCTGACGTCGGCAACTTCACCAGCAACGTATCCATAATAAGGCCTGGATCAGCAGTCTACTTCACTGCAGACATCGACGACGCGAATGTAAGGAACGTAACAGTCAGGAACTCTACCGACACCGTCTGTGAGATGACACGGGTCTCGGGTACAAACTACAGCTGCTCGACCCAGTTATACAACTCTTCAGATTACTTCGTCGACGCCTTAGACCTGGCAGGTAACGTGAACGATACACAGAGCGTGAACATCGAGACAGATACCACGCCACCACGGTTCCTGAGCTTCGGATCGAACGCCACTTACAACGCAAGCAGAAGCGGCGCCAATCTCAACTTCACTGCTGTAGCAGAGGACCTAAGACTGGAAAAGGTCAGTATCGGCGGAATAAAAGCCAGTAACCTGAGTTCAACTTACTCCCTGGTCAGGACGCCTGGAGAGCTAGGATGTCCAACCACAGGAGAAAGCGTCTGCGGAATAAGCTTCTACGCAGAGGACGTCCCGGGCAACTCAAAGAACAGGACGTACAACCTGACAGTCGACAACATCGATCCAGATATCAACCTGGTGAAAATCGACGACCAGATAATCCAGTCAAACTCCACAGTCAAGGCCACGGTGAACGTGAGCTCGGAGACAGATACAGACCTTGAATACGTGAAAGCTGAAGGTCAAGGCCTTACCTGGAACGGCTCCCTATGGACCGGGAACATCAAGGTGGACAACGACGGCTACGTCAACGCATCCACAAAGGACAAAGCCGGGAACACCGACCTCAATGAATCAGTACAGTACATAATAGACGATCAGGCTCCAAACGCCTACAGCTTCAACTCAAACACATCTCAGGACGTCAGCAGAAGCGACAAAGTCCTTAACTTCAACCTTAACGCGAACGACAACTACCAGCTCAGAGATGTCAAGATATGGAACAAGACATCAGGCAAAAAGCTGGACATGACCAACACCGGAGGAACCAGATACGCAGTAAACACCACGCCAGCATCCCTGGGCTGTCCTGAAGGAGTAAACAGAAAGAGCTGCGACCTCACAGTCACCGCAACCGACAGGGCAGACAACAAGGCCAACACGAGCTACACCCTTACAACGGATGATATAGCACCAGACATCCAGGACATCAATTTCAACGACACGGACACCGTTGTCAAACCTAACAAGACCCTGAAAACAAACCTTACACTTGTAGACGACAAACAGAGCACTATCTCAGAGCTCAAGGTCGAAAACCAGTCAATCAGCCAGAAAAGCAAGAACAGTACAGGAGGCCTGAAAAGCATATGGGAAGGATCTATCACGATCGACAACGACGGCTTCCTCAATATCACCGCCAGAGATCAGGCAGGAAACACCAACACAGACAACTCCACAGAATACATAGTCGATGATACAAGTCCTACAATCCAGAACCTGAATACAAACTCCAGCAACGGGGTAATCAGAAGCGACCAGACACTAAACATAACCGTGAACGCCAGTGACCGATACAACCTCTCCTCAGTGACAGTGAACGGCCTGAATATGCACAAGACCGGCAAATGGATATGGAACAGGGCAGACACCGCCGGAGACCTCGGATGTACCACGGACGGCAACTGTGAACTCCAAGCAAAAGCCTTTGACCAGGCAGGATGGAACAGCAGCACAAGAAAGTACCTGAAAATCGACAACACGAATCCAAACGTAGGAACACTGACAGCACTGAACGCCAGCGACGGAAGCCCTGACGCAGCACTCGGTAAATGGAACCTGGACTGGAGACTTTTCAACACGACAGATGCAACCAACCTGACAGTAAAGCTATACGCCATAAACGGTACGACAGGAAAAAGCACCGGCGGCAACACGACAGTCCTGAAGCAGTTCAACCAGACGTCCTACAGAACAGTCAAGAGGCCTGTATACTTCAACGCCACCAACGGGACCTACACGCTGGTCGCAAACGTAACAGACGAAGCAGGAAACCGTGTCAACACGACTTACAGGCTTGCGATCACGGCCCAGCCTCCGGAGATACCTGATGCCTGGGCTTCAAACAAGAGGCCTGAAGAGGACCGGGAAAAGGCCACGATCAAGGCTAACATAACCGATACCAACGAGATCGATACGACAAAGATGACCATCCTGAACACAGGCAAGACATTCACCAACCTGACACTGCTCCAGCCAGCTACAGGAAATAGAACAGGAGGCATATACGGTGTAGACTACACACCGCCGGATAATGGATACTACAACATCAGTGTAACCGGTATAGACGGGACAGACGAGAGGAGAACAGAGGAATTCGACAGAGTCTTCAAGGCCATAGGCAAGACCTCTGGAAACCTGTCGATGAACGCCCAGAGAACGGTATTCGACAACATAACCCAGAACTACACCGGAAGAACACCTGTAGATGTAAACTTCACGAACACAGGTCTCGCAGGCAGCTACCAGACCTCGATCCAGCCTGCACTGGTACAGGCAGGAGTGACCACAAACAGCACAGGGAAGAACTGTGGCAGAGTTGACAACGGTTCCAGCTGCCAGGCAACCATCCTGATAAACGTATCTCCACAGGCTTCACCCGGCACCAAACGTGTCGCGGAGTTCGCTGACTGGGTGAACCCTGACGGCACGAACGCCAGCATCTCCGACACCCTGGGCCTTACAGTCAAGAAGAACCCCGTACTGAAGCTCCGGAAAGACAAGATCTCAAAGGATGTATGGTGGAACCAGAAGGTTAACGTGACAAACCTAAGCGCATACAGCTTTGGTAACTACAAGCTGAAGAACGTTACTGCAACCGTCTCGCAGAGCTACCTGAACAACAGCGCAACCAACAACCTGCTTGGCAGCTATTACAGGTTCTTCGGCGAAGGAAATAACGTCTCAAAGGACGAGACCGGGAATAGCTCCTTCCAGGTCCAGATACCCGACAAAGGAAGATATATCTTCGAACTGAAATCAAAGGCCTCAAACAACCAGAACTGCGGAGGAAACCAGTGCAGCGACACCAAAGTCGTCGACCTGGATGTCTTCAGGAAGACAGATGTCAACTTCCTGACCTCGCCTGGCGAAAAATACCGGGGCAGCAACTACCTCCAGGCCAGAGTGGTCAACGGAGAAGGGAACAACGTAAACGGCTACACTGTAGGCTTCTACGACAACGGAAGCCTGATACAGAACGTCTCAATGTCCGGAGGCCTGGCAGACTTCAACTGGAACACCGAGCAGAAACAGCTCGGCTTCCACAACCTTACAGCCAGGATATGGGACGACGAATCCAACCACTTCAGAACTATCGACAGCACGGAGAGTGTCGGAGTCACATTGAACGACAGCCTCCAGATCTCCCGGGACATCAACGACAGGGACATGTACTGGTACGACAACCAGACCGACCACAACGTAACCCTTAACTATACTGTAAGGAACAGAAACGGCTACTCGGTCGAAAACGCAACAGTCTCCCTCATATCCAATTCATCCGACAAGTTCAAACATGTAGGAAGCTGCAGGACAGATCCAAACGGTAAATGCAACATCACATGGAACACAAACGTCTCGACACCAGTCAACGCCACAATAAGATCAAAGGCCTACAAGAACAGGTACTACGATAACTCAACAACCAACGACAGTATTGTAGAGATCAAAGGAGGATTCTCAGTGGAGATAGGCGTCCCAGACACAGGCCTCAACTGGAAGAACGACACTGACCTTATAGTAGGCAGAAACCAGTATCTCAAAGCCCTGATCACTGATGAAAACGGTACATCGGTAACGCCTAACAATATCAACTGGACTATCAACACCTCCTCAGGCTACAAGCAGATTGGAAACAGCAAGAACCTGACCTGGACAGTCTCAGGAGTTTCAACAGGGCCTCATGAGTTGAACGTAAGTACAGAGACCCAGCAAGGTGTGAAAACAAGCGATACGGTCAACGTGGGCGTCTACGAACCAGTCGATATCTCAGTGAACAGCGTATCCCCGGGCAACACAGAAAGAAAGAACTCGACAGTCCAGATAAACGCGAACGTAACAAATACGAGGACAGGAAATCCTCTGGACGGATACAGATGCAAGCTTTCGGACCAGAGCGAAGGAGAGTTCATAAACTCCACACAGTCCCTGTCCTCAGGCCTCTGCACCATGACCTGGAACACAGAATACACGGACTTCGTGGGCACACACAACCTCAGGATAGATATACCTGAAAACAGGACGGGAACATGGTACCTGCCAGTCAAGAACTCGGCCGAGACAAGATCAGTTACACTTACAGAGAAACTGAACCTCTCAGTCCAGAAGCCCAGGGGCATAATCCACAGATACACATCACAGGATCTCCAGGCAGAGGCCAGGAACGCATACAACAAGACCTCAGCCACGATAGAATGGAGACACGGAGGCAGCAACGTACAGCCAAACGGAACAGGCAAACAGGGCGACTGGAACACGTCAGGCCTAAGCCTGGGAGCTTACCGGCTGAACACAACCGCCTCAAAGCCCCAGTACACCTCGGACCTCGTGAGAAACAACCTCACAGTCTACGGGTACAGCAAGGTTAATTTCAACGAGTCAGGCCTCTACACCTCCGGAGATCGGATCAACCTATCCTTCAGAGCGGAAGATGTCAACACCACAACAGGAATAGCAGATTACCCGGTCCAGGTGTACCGGAAGTACGAGAACGGAAGCTACAAGGCCTGGAGAAACGGTACCACCGGAAGCTCTGGCTGGTACAACACGACCTGGAACACAACAAACGACAGCATAGGAGACTACAAGCTGAAAGCAGACATCAGCGACAACTCGACTCTTTACTACAACAACACTAACAGCAACGTGACCAGAAGCTTCTTTGTCGGAGGCACTCTCAACCTCAACATAACCGGCCTCAGCAAGGAAACAGTCTACCGGGACCAGCTCACGGAGCCTTCGGAAACGGTGATAGAGGCGAACGTCACTAATGGAGGTATCCCGGTCAGTAATGCCGCCAAGGTAGAGTTCGACTTCTCCGGGAAAAAAATCGGTGAATGCCTCACAAACTCGACAGCAACCACCGGATTATGTAACATCACATGGAACCCGGGCAGCGACAGGAAAGTCGGAGTCCAGAACATAACCGCACAGGCCTCCGCAGATAACTACTTCAACTCCAGTAAAGCCAGGAGGCAGATCGAGATCAGGACAGGAATCAGGCCTTACTTCAGAGACAAGAAGGAGACAGCAAGCTTCAACTTCTCCAGCAAACAGGGCCTCAACATCACCCCACAGGTTATCGAAACATTCACCGGCGACGGAGTCGGAAACTACAACTTCAACCTGGGATACGGGGACAGGAAAGACGATATCGAAGTGGAGACCTCAAAGAAGGCCTGGAGCAACGACTCGGCAACCCTGGCCGATATGAACAGCAGCCTGGCGATCAGCGGAACATCAACAGTCAACGTCTCAGCAGAGGACAGGGAGATAATAACTCTAAACGTCTCGAAAGCAACAGAGAACTTCAGCCTGGGCTTCAGGAGAAACAGTTCCTGGAAACAGGCCTTCAAAGGAAGCTTCAACGGAACCAGAAACCTGGAGATACCTGACGGCAAGATAAAAGCCCTGAACATCTCCACCTCAGGCAACATCACCCTGGAAAGCCTGAAGCTGGTTGACACGGACCTGGCGAACAGGAAGGAGCTGATGAGACGGCGCATACTGGGACAGTTCGGAAACTCCAGGATGAACTTCGAGAACTCCAAACCACACAACGATTACAGCAGATGCATGAACTCGGGAAGCTGCGTTCTCAACGGCACATACGTCGGAACAGAACCCGGCTTCAACGACAGCGTGGAAGGTAGCAGGACTCCCGGAGTGTTCAGCGGAAAAGCCCTGCTCGCCAACATCACCAACATGTCCGCAAACGATTCAGTCAGCATCCGAAGGCCTTACCTGGAGTACTACCCCGGGGAGAAGAACTTCAGCTCGTCGGATCTGCTTAGCTTCTGGATCCAGAGCGATATTCCATTCAACATGACTGTTGAGGACGGACCTGACGGTTCAGGAGTATGCAGCTACAGGGAGAGCTACAACAGCACGGATCTCTGGGAACTCAAACAGTACAACCTCTCGGAGTACAGAGAGCAGTGTGGGGTCGGAGTAGCCCAGATCTCCTGGAACTTCCACCACCGAGGGACTGGAAACGTCTCCACGCTGGTAGGCCTCGACCAGGTAAGCAAGCTCACACCCGCAAAGACCAACGTCAACGGGACCAGGAACCTGGAACTGCTGCCCGGAAAGACAGGTCAGTACGACTTCAAGCTGGGGATCAAACAGTCCGGATTCTACAACCTCTCACAGAGCACGGCTTTCAAGACGATCAACATCAACACTGGAAGAGGAAGAAAGAGCGTCGCAGGCAAGAAAATCGGCGGAGAAACCCAGAGAAAGGAAATAGCGCCTACAGGACAGGTCAACACAACAGACTTCTGGGTAGAACCCGACTACATCAACGCCACGGTAGCAGCAGAAACCTACGGAACGTTCGGAAAAGCAACGATCTACAACAACAAGACCAAAGACCTGTTCCTCCAGCTCTACGAAGGAAACAGAGCAGACCTGCTCGACGTACAGGACAACGTCACCGTAAAGGCCAGCACCCCCAGAACACAGGAACTGCACGATGTAGGCCTCGGCTTCAACAGTTCACAGCCCGGAACCTACAACGGAACAGTTACGTTCTTCGATCCAGCAACAAGGAACTACGACACAGTAAACGTAACACTCAACGTCAGAAACATTATAATGAATATCGTGAACACCTCTGCGGAACACGGCAGGGACAACATCACTTCAGGAGACACGATAACGGCCTACGCCAACGTCACATACAATAATACAAAACAGATCAGCGACGCAGGATGGAAGGCCTCAATACAGGGAGATAAATGCTCGAACGTTAACTCCAAATACATAAACAGCACAGGCCTCTGGAAGATCAGCTGCAGCGCCCCCGGCATCAAGAAGAATCCGGTAAACGTCAGCTACGAACTCACAGCGCTGAAGGACAACCTGGAGATAAAGGCGAGGAAAGGCCTGAAGTACAGAGATGTCACACCTCCTTTCGTGGTCTCGAAGACCGGGGACAACGTAAGACAGGGAGAAAACGCCACAGTCCGTCTTGAGGCAGTCGACAACGTTGGAATAGACAACGTCACCGGTACGGGAATCTATCTCGGGAACAGTACCAAGGTCGGAAACGTCTCTTTCAGCAAGGTCAACGGCAGATACGTCGGAAACCTGACACATACAGGCAGTAAAGGAGACTACGATGTGAAGGCCAGACTTGAAGACGTGAACGGCCACACAAGAACGGTAAGAATACCTGTATCCGTCTTCCCATTCGTCAACTTCACAGGATCCATGAAGGATATGAAAGCGGACTTCAGATTCCAGAGGCCTTCCTCGAACACCACCCTGATAGATGCATCCACGGACGAGAGCTACAACCTGAAGGTCCAGAACAGGAGCTATGACGTCAACATAGATGTACAGCCTGACAGGCCTGAAAAAGTAGGTGAACCAGTACACAACATAGAGTTCATAAACACGTCGGTTAAAGGGAACATGACAGATCCTGTGTCTGTGTCGCCTGTGGAGAACGGAAACCCGGTCAACTTCCAACACCCATCAGGAACGACGAACAACACCTTCACAGGAGTATCCATTAACAGCAGCTTCAACTTCAGCAAGGCAACCATCACCTTGAACTACTCGAACAACGAGGACTTTGACGAAGCAGACGAGAACAACCTCCGTGTCTTCAAATGTGAGTACGGAGCCGCAGGAAAATGTAATACCTCGGACTGGAGGCAGCTGAACACCACCATCAACATAACAGAGAACACTGTGAAAAGCTCCACCAACAGCACATCATCCTACATCGTTGAGAGGCTTTACACACCTAACAACAACCAGGGCGGAAACCAGGGACAGCAGAACAAAAACAAGAAGAAAAACAAGAACGGCGGCTTCCCAGGAGGCCTTACAGGAAACGGAAAGAACAGCAACCAGTCCAAACAAGATAACAAGTCCGATATCGCCAAAGAACCGTTCATCCTGTCGCCACATATCTTCCAGCCTATCATGTTCCGTGGAGACGAGAGAACATTCCTCCTGAAGATCGAAAACAACAGGGAAAAGACGATCAACCTGAACATGAGTATTGAAGGCGAGCTCAGGAAACTGCTGGGGCCTAAACACAGCTCCATGAACATCTCAGCGAACTCCACCGCCGTAACAGAGCTGAGAGCCTCTATCCCTGAGGACGCAAAGATCAAGACATACACCGGGCAGATAATCGCCCAGTACGGAAACGTGACAGTTAACAGCTCCCAGTCGATCCTGGTATCAAGGAAAGGTTCCGAAGGCTTCCATCTGAACGTTAAGGCCTTGACCAAGAACGTGGAGCCAGGTTCGAACTTCAGCTTCCAGACAAAGATAAACAAGATCACCCTAGAGACTCCGCTCCAGGTAAATATGACGCATTACTTCAGGGAGAGTGATACGGACAAAGTTATACTGAAACTGAACAATTCATTCAAAGTAAGCGACAGTAAAACCATTAAGAGAAAGATATCGACCAAAGATATTCCTTCAGGAAGTTACTATGTCCAGACCGTTGCAAAGGCCGGTAACACGACAGTTGTTGACTCAGCGACTGTTGTTATCAAGGAAAGCTTCTGGACGCCGTTGAAGACCCGGGCCTTGATACTGATAATCGCAGTCATCCTGATCAGTGTCCTTGGATGGAAAGGTTACCAGTACTACTGGACGAAGAAGGAGGAAGAAGCACGTTACGTCTTCCCAGTAGATTACAACAGACTACCAGATGAAATAGAGGACAATTACTGGGTCGGAAAGATCGCAGAGACAGAGAAAGATGCGTACATCGATCCAAGCGACCTCACAACCCACGCGATCGTATCAGGATCGACAGGATCCGGTAAATCCGTCACCGCAAACGTGATCGCGGAAGAAGCACTTGAAAACGACGTACCGGTAATCGTGTTCGATCCTACAGCGCAGTGGACAGGATTCGTAAAGGAACTCAAAGACGATGACCTCGAGGAACACTACGACAGATTTGAAATGGATCCTCAGGAGGATTCAAAGCCTTACAGGGGAGTCATCAAGGAGGTAAGCTCGGCAGAACCGGATATCAACTTCGAGGACCTGCAGAACGAGGGAGAGATCACAGTATTCACACTCAACCAATTGACAACTGAGCAGTTCGATGAAGCAGTCAGGAATATAATCGACCAGATATTCGACAAGGATTGGGAGGAGAGCCCAGACCTGGAGATGCTTGTAGTCTTTGACGAAGTGCACAGACTGCTGGAGGAATACGGTGGAGAAGGAGGTTACGAAGCACTGGAGAGAGGAGCCAGAGAATTCAGAAAATGGGGAATAGGCCTCATGATGTGCAGCCAAGTCACAGCAGACTTCAAACAAGCCATCAGCGGAAACATAATGACAGAAATACAAATGCAAACCAAATCCATGGAAGACATAAACAGTGTAGAGAAAAAATACGGCGAGGAGTTCGCCAAGAGAATCTCCTCGGAAGACGTGGGTACGGGAATGATACAGAACTCGAATTACAATGATGGAGAACCATGGTTCGTCGACTTCAGGCCTACCTACCACAACCCACACAAAATCCCAGACAGCGAAATGAAAAAATACCACAACCTCTCCGAGAAACTTGACAGTATCAGGAAAGAGCTGGACAGACGGGAGGAAGAAGGAAAGGACCTGAGAGACAAGGGGCTGGAACTCCAGCTGGCCGAAAACAAACTCAAGGAAGGCAGATTCAAAATGGCAAACATGTACATAGACAGCCTCAAAGACGAGATGGATCTAGGATGAAGAAAAAAATAGCACTTATAGGTCTCGCACTGTTGCTTACAGGAACAGCAGCAGGTATGTCCGTTCACAGCGAGATACCAGCCCTGAGCACGATCTTCAAGCAGAAACAGGAGATATACACCGTGAGGATAACAAACACCAAGAACTTCTCGCAGACCTACAGCTTAAGGCCTGAGAAAGACCTGGAGAAGCTAGTAAACGTGAGAAGAAAGATCTCTATCGGCGCAGGCGAGTCAAAGGAAGTCAAGATTGAAATCAACGGGAAAGGCCTTAGCGACGGACTCTACGCAGGCAATATACTTGTGAAGAGCAATACAGGCGAGGAGAAAGGAATACCTGTCGGTTTCAGAGTTGTAAGGAAGAAGAACTCCGATCTCCGGCTTGACGTGCAGACAACATCTGGCTCTATGAGGCCTAAAGGAAGCATCAATGTCCTGACCGTACTCTCATCGAACGAGGGGAAGAACGTGAGCGGTACAATCACTTACGGCATAAGAGACGCCACTTCCGGAGTCAGGATCTACAAGACGACCCGGAACGTCTCCATAACCAGGTTCGGATCCTTCACGCATGAGATAGACCCTTTAACAGAGGTCTCTCTGGGCGAGTACTACATACAGGCCAGGCTGGACACGGGGAACAGGACAGTAACTGCGACCGATACCTTCCGGTCAACTAACCCGTTCTGGTCAGCTACAAGGATAAAGATCGCACTCTTCCTCGCAGTCGGAGCGATCATCATAGGCGGAGGATTCTACACACAGAGATGGTACCAGCAGCACAAGGACGAGGACGCACGGTACGTCTTCCCGGTTGACTACGAGAAGCTACCGGACGAGGGAGAAGACCAGTACTGGGTCGGAAAAGTGGCAGAGACGGAGAAAGACGCATTCATCAATCCGAAAGACCTGACAACACACGCCATAGTCGCAGGAAGCACAGGATCAGGCAAATCCGTCACCGCAAACGTCGTAACAGAGGAAGCACTTGAAAACGACGTGCCAGTAGTAGTATTCGATCCTACAGCACAGTGGACAGGATTCGTAAAAGAACTCAAGGACGACAACGTCGAGGAACACTACGACAGATTCGATCTCAACCCTGAAGACGACACAAAACCCTACCCGGGCATAATCAAAGAAGTGACCACAGGAGATCCGGATATCGATTTCCAGCAGCTCAAACAGCCCGGAGAAATAACCGTCTTCACCCTCAATGAACTTACAACAGAACAGTTCGACGACGCAGTTAGAAGCATCATCGACCAGATATTCGAGATCGAATGGGAGGAAAGCTCAACACTGGAAATGCTGGTCATATTCGACGAAGTCCACCGCCTACTCGAAAAATACGGGGGAGAAGGAGGTTACGAAGCACTGGAGAGAGGAGCCAGAGAATTCAGAAAATGGGGAATAGGCCTCATGATGTGCAGCCAAGTCACAGCAGACTTCAAACAAGCCATCAGCGGAAACATAATGACAGAAATACAAATGCAAACCAAATCCATGGAAGACATAAACAGTGTAGAGAAAAAATACGGCGAGGAGTTCGCCAAGAGAATCTCCTCGGAAGACGTGGGTACGGGAATGATACAGAACTCGAATTACAATGATGGAGAACCATGGTTCGTCGACTTCAGGCCTACCTACCACAACCCACACAAAATCCCAGACAGCGAAATGAAAAAATACCACAACCTCTCCGAGAAACTTGACAGTATCAGGAAAGAGCTGGACAGACGGGAGGAAGAAGGAAAGGACCTGAGAGACAAGGGGCTGGAACTCCAGCTGGCCGAAAACAAACTCAAGGAAGGCAGATTCAAAATGGCAAACATGTACATAGACAGTCTCAAAGACGAGATGGACATGTCTTAAATACAGGCGAAAGCAAATAAACAGTGTAAAATACTATGGGAGTCCTGGACAAGATCAAAGGCAGCAGCACCGACAAGGACCAAGTAAAGGAAGAAGTGAATGAACAGGTCAAAGAACTCAAGGAACAGGCCTCCAACCAGAAAAAAGAAGAAAACTCACAGGAAGAAATACAGGAGAAGGACGAGACAACCGAAGAACGTCCAGAACCTGAAGAAATAGAGGAAAAAGAAGAGCAGGAAAGAGAGGAGGAAGAAGCGGAAGAGACCTCACAGGAAGAAGATTCTGAACAGGTTGAAGAAGAAAGCAGTTCCGAAGATTCTGAGGCCTCAGAAAAAGATGATGAAGCAGACGATGAGCCGGAGACTGTCGGAGCTATCGCAAGAGAGGACCAGGACATAGACTACGATCCCGAGGAGCATCAGGACCAGGAAGAGGAAGAAGACGAGATAGAGCTCCAGGACCTTATGCAGAAGACCGAGAAGCTGGAAGGCCGGTTCGAATCATTCGAGAGCTTCCAGGATCAGGTAAACCAGCGTCTCAGCAATCTTTCCGAGAAGATCGGCGAAGTCCGCTCCATGGTCCTGGAACAGGAGAAAGAAGTTGACGACATCAAACAGGGCTACAAGAAGATAGAAGACATCTACGAGGACATGGAGCCCGAAAAGATCAATAAACGATTTGAAAAGATCAAGGGCAACGTCGACAAGATCCAAGGCCAATCAGAACAGAACAAAGAACTTCTGGACAACTTACAGAACACCGTAGATGACATAGAAGACGCACTTGACCAGGTAGACGACTTCGACAACCTGGCGGAGATGCATGAATCACTGCAGAAGAAAGTGGACAAGGTAGAGCAACTCAAACGTGAAGTAAACGAGAAAGAATCCAAAGTCGAGTCAATGTTCGGCGAACTGGAGGAAAGACTGCCAGAACTCGACTCAGTAAAACAGAAGACCGAACAGCACGAAGAAATGCTACAGAACCAGGTAAAAGACATAGACCAGGTCAAACTCGATTTAGACGACAAACTGGACGAAGAAAGCATCACAGACAAGCTCGAAGAAGTCCTGGACGACGAAGAAAAGGATATAGAAGGCCTTGTAACCAGGAAAGACCTCGAAGAGGAAATGCAGGAAGAAAGAGAAAGCCTAAAAGACCTGGAAACAGACGTGCAAGGCCTGAAGGAGGATATAAAATCCCGACAGGAAGACATAGATGCCGTAGGCGAAAACGAGGAGAAGATACAGGACCTCAAAGACAGGATTCGGGGCCTGGAGGACACGGCCGAGGAGGAGGACGAAAAAATACAGGAGGAAACCGAAAAGCTCCGCGGAAGACTTGAAGAACTGGAAGGTCATGTAAAGGACAGGGAGAACATCAAATCAATAGTAAAGACCTACCAGGAGGCAAAGAACAGCAAACTCCAGAGCAGATTTGAAGACATCGAGGAAAGACTTGAGGAAGCGGAGAGCAATGATGAAGAGGAAGAACTCCAGGAAGAAGTTCAGGACCTGGAAGAAGAAGTTGAAGGCCTTAAGGACAACCTCAAGACACTTAGAGAGAGCTCCGGCGACAAAGAAAAGATCGAAGAGCTTGAAGAACAGTTCAGAGGCCTCGAAGAAGAGCTGGACGAGGAAATGGATGATCTCAAGCAGAACCTGGATAGCGGCGAGGAGCTCTCGGAACTCGAGGAAAGAATCGGAGAACTCGAGAAACGTGAGAGAGGTCTCGAAGAGAAGATAGACGAAAGAGTTGATGAAAAAGTCTCCGGCGTACGTGAGAAAGCTGAAAAAGCGGAGAAGAACGGCGACAAGATCGAGATCCTGCGCAAGGACTTCAAAGAAGCAAAGGAGAAGAGAAGCAGCGATGTCGAAGACCTTGAGGAAGAGGTATCAAACGTACAGGAACGTCTGAACTCCAAGGAAGACCAGGAAGATTTCAACAAGCTTGAGAACCGTGTCGAAGAAGTTGAAGGCCTGAAAGACGACATTGATAAGATCGAGGAGAACCGTGAACGCCTAGAAAGCCTTAAGAAAGGTGTTAAAGAGCTTCAGGAAGACGAGAACTCGGGCCAGGAGGACCTGAGGGAGAAGGCCTCAGACCTGGATAAGAAGGTTAGAGAACTTGAGGAGAAAGTCGACGGCGGAAGCAGTCTCGAGGAACGTGTTGAAGAAATCGAGAAGGAGCTTAAGAACGGCAGGGACCTTGAACAGGAGGTTCAGGAGCTCTCTGAACTTGTGCTAAAACTGGCAAGACAGCAGCAAGGATTCGGCGATGAAGGAGTACAAGAACGTAGAATGTAGACGCTGCGGCTACCAGTGGTATTCTGAACAGTTTGAAGAGGAAGGTGATGTTCCCAGTCAGTGTCCACGGTGTTATCAGGAGGCGGTACGTGAGATACCGGAGCCACCTACCAGATTTGATATCTGGAGGGAGGAAACAGCGAAGAAGTGGAACGAGCTGCCCGGAAAGATCAAGAAGACAAAGCATAGGGCCGTGGTCTGGAAGGAAAACAACAAACTCCTGATCTCGCTGATCAATACAGGCCTTATCATCACTTTACTGGTTGCCGGCTTAATTTACCTGCTTTTCGTCCGGGGGTAGGAGAAAGACTTTAATCCACGCAGATAGTATATCTTCTATCTATTGCTCTGTTACAAATCCAAAGCCTAGAACACATTTTTAAGCTCCAGACATATAAGTTCGAATATGAAATCTTTAGTAGAGCTTTTTGTAACCTCCATCGGTATATTCATCGTCGCTGTAGGGATAGCAGTGTTGGATTCTAGTCTTATTCCCGGGTTATCAGCTTACCGAACTCCTCTGGCTATTCTTATTATCTTACTTGGAGGATCGATTGGAATTTACGGCCTCGGACTCAACTCCGATGAATCAAAGAAAGATAGGCTCCTTGACTTTTTGGAAGCCCTTCTACAAGGAGCGCCTTGATAGGACCTCTAGAAAACCTAAAGGAAAGACTTTAATCCACGCAGATAGAAAGTTTTCTACATGAAAATAGATTCTCTCAAATTAAGAGAAATCATTGATTCAAGGACCAAAACCACTGTAGAAGCCGAAATAAACGGAAGCTACGGTAAAGCACCTT
>JBDGSM010000017.1:62587-73654 GCA_042217545.1 Candidatus Nanohalobium sp.
AGGACCAAAACCACTGTAGAAGCCGAAATAAACGGAAGCTACGGTAAAGCACCTTCAGGCGCATCTACCGGGGAACACGAGGCCAAATGCTTCGTACCTGAAAACCTGGAAGATACCGAAGACCTCCTCCAGAACCTGGAAGGGAAAGATCTCAGCCAGAGAAAATTTGATGACCGGATAAAGAAACTGGACGACACAGGCGATTTTTCACGGATCGGCGCCGCAGGAATAGCCTCCAGCTTCGCATTCAAACAGGCCTCAGGATTTGAACACTCAAACAAGTTCCCGCTACCGCTCAGCAACGTCATAGGCGGCGGAGAACACGGAGGAAACACAAGCATTCAGGAATTCCTCGTCCTCCCTGTCAACGCAGAAACATTTCCCGAAGCACTGAAGACCAACACAGCAATCTACCAGGAACTACAGGAAAAATACCCACGCAAAATACAGGGTATGAACGATGAAGGAGCACTTATAACTACGATGGACGACGAACAAACCCTAAAGGCCCTGAAAAAAGTTGCAGACAAGCATGACGCAAGGATAGGCATTGATGTCGCAGCCGCCGAACTCTACGAAGACGGAGAATACAATCTCTCATCGGTGAGGCAGAAGCTATCTCCAGATGAGATGCTTGACTTCGTACAGAAGCTGATCGACCGTTTCGAACTCGTCTACGTGGAGGATCCGTTCGATGAAAACGACTTCAGGATGCACGCAAAACTTACAAAGAAAAACCCGGAAGTCCTGATCTGTGGAGACGACCTTTTCACAACCGATAAAGACAGGCTCCAGGAGGGAATCGACAACGGCTCCTGCAATTCACTGATCGTGAAGCCTAACCAGATCGGAACCGTAACTGACGCGGAGGAAACAGTAGAACTCGCCAGAGAGGAGGACTACACACCAGTTATCTCACACCGGTCAGGAGAGACCTGTGACTCGACCATAAGCGACCTCGCCCTGGAATGGGAAACACCTATCATCAAGGCCGGGATCGCAGACATCAGGATCGCCAAGCTGAACCGTTTGATCAGGCTCTGGGACCAGATGGAGAATCCGGAGATCAACCAGAGATGAAAAGAACTCAACAGGAAGGCCCTGATCTACGCAGGCCTGAGCATGATCTCAGTAATAGTAGTGGCCTTCCTCCCAGCTCTTCTTGCTCCGCACAACAGCACCGGACAGGCACTCAGATTCTTCCTGCCTCTTCTCACAGGTATAATAGCTGGCATACTGATCTTCTTCAGGCTCAAAGATGAAAGCAACATAGATTTCGACGAGCTTGGAGACCAGGAGTAGAGACCTTCCTCTTCCCTGTAAAGATTTTTCCCAGAGGCGAGCGGTATTTAATATTTGTCTTTAAATACCGGTTACATGGGCGATGAAGAAGACCTGCTTGTAGATCGCGATGAATACCTTGCAAACGGTGTTCACATCGGGACCAAGGCGCAGCACAAGGACATGGAGGAGTACATCTTCCACGTCAAGAAGAACCAGCTGGCAGTTCTAAACCTTGAAGACACAGATCAGAGGATCAGGAAGGCAGCCAAGATGCTTGCCAACTACGATCCTGAAGACATACTTGTAGTCGGGAGAAAAGAGGAAGCACAGCTCCCGGTCAGAAAACTATCCGAAGCCCTCGGAACCATGAAAGTCGACGGCAGATTCATGCCCGGAACCCTGACAAATCCACAGTCCGAGAACTTCGTAGAACCAGAACTTGTCGTTATAACAGATCCGGAAACGGACTCACAGGTAGTACAGGAAGCACGCGACACAAAGATCCCTGTTATCGCAGTCGCAGACTCCGAAAACAGCCTGGAAGACATCGACCTCGTCATCCCTGCAAACAACAAGGGAAAGAACGCGCTCGGAATGGTCTTCTACCTGCTCGCACAGCAGTACTTCGAACAGACAGACGAAGACTTCGACTACGAACTAAGCGACTTCCAGCCAGAACAGGAACGCACGGAAGACGAAGACAAGGAATAAACAAACTTCCTCCACAACTTTTTCTTTCCCCCTTCCTTACCTTCCATTCTATCCCAGCTCCAGTGGTAAACTGCCTATCAGGCCCCCCATACAAACTTCCAGGAGCCTCACGACCAACCAGTATATTTAAACACGACCACGGCCATATCCTATGTTAGGACAATGTTCAACCTCGGAGACGGTGACAAAGAGAAGCTAGAGGAAAACATGGAAGAAATCAAGAACCTAGTAAGCGGAGACAGCAACCAGAACCAGGGAGGACAGCAGCAAAACCAGGCCTCACAGGACCAGACACAGCAAAACGGTCAAGGCCTAGGTCAGGGACAGAACCCTTCCCAGTCCGGTTCAGCAGAGGAAGTACCTGCGAACCAGGACAACCTTGACAATGCATTCCCTGGAAAAGCCGACAACGAGGCACAGGAAGACACAACAGGAAACCAGCAAACACAACCCGGACAGGTCCAGCAGGACCTACAGCAGGGACAGCAAAACGTGAAACAGGCCGGGGAAAGTCTCTCGGAAGTCGAACAGAAGGTCTCCGAGATGGAAAACCAGGTCGAGGCCTCAGGCCAGGCCATGCAGACACCGGAGCAGCCGGAGACAGAAGGACTGGACGAATCACTGAAAGGACTGAAAGACGAGATCCAGAGACAGATGCAGGGGAAACAGGATCAACTGGAAGACATTAACGAGGGGGCAGAAGTAGATTACGAGGAATCAAACGTGAACGCCTCCGAGGCAACAAAGCAGCTGTCACAGATGAGTGCCGAAGGCAACTCACTCTTCCTTGAAGTCAACAAGTTCGAGAAAGTGAAGAACCTTGTCAGCGAGATGAGGAACCTGTCCCACGAGATCGGAACAGTTATGGATGACCTGGACGAAAGAAATGAGCAGGCAGGAGGCACAGAACAGGAAGCTCAAAGCATTTTAAACGAGTTCGAGGAACGGAGAGACGAACTGGAGAGAGCAGTCTCGGACGAAAGCTAAAAAACCTTTCAGGCCTCAATATTTCACATGGAAGATGAAGAACTTCTTGAATACATAAATGAGTACAGAGACTCGAAATCCAGGCTTGAAGCCATACAGGCCTTGAAGGACAAGCTTATCTCGGAGATGGAGTCACTTGAAGTCGATACTTCCAGGCAGGAGCATAACCTGAACCTGCTGATCAGGGATCTTGAAGAGGAGCTTGACTGGATCGAGAACGAGAAGCTGGCCGAGTTCGATCCCGAGCAGGAATAGCATTATTGTTGTCCCGGATATGGTATAAAAAAGTTTCAATCAATTCCTTCTCCATAAGCCTTGATGACCCAAGGTTGTGAAAGGTGTACACAAAAAATGAGCTACGAGAAGTTCGAACCAAGCGAGTCGCTCGCAGAGCAGACTTACGACGCAGTAGAAAAATCTGAAGACACAGGCAAAGTTGTAATCGGAACAAACGAAGTTACAAAGGCCATCGAGAGGAATGAAGCCGAGCTAGTTGTAATAGCAGGCAACGTTTCCCCGGAAGAGATCGTTATGCATCTCCCAAGCCTTGCAGAGGAAAGAGACATCCCATACACGTTCGTACCTGACAAGGAAGAACTAGGCCTCGCAGCAGGCATCCAGGTACAGTCCGCAGCCATCGCAGTCACAAAGACAGGCAACGCGGATGACGAGATAGAAGAAGTCGCAGAAAAAGCAGCCGAACTTCTCGACAAAGAAGAAGAGGAATAAAAACCTCTTCAAACGGTGAAAAATCATGGTAACAGCAAAAGTCATCGAAGTCATCGGAGAACAGGGCCACAGAAGCGTCCGCAAGATCCGATGCAGAGTGATTGAAGGAAACGAGGAGGGAAAGATCCTTGTAAGAAACGTCCGAGGCCCTATCCGTGAAGACGACGTAGTACACATCAAAGAAACCGAGATGGAAGGATAAGGTGAAGAAAAATGACTGAATGTGACTACTGCGGCGAAGAAGTACGGAAGACAGAAGGCAAGATGCTTGTCCTCACAAACGGAGAAAAGAAGAGATTCTGCTCCGCCAAATGCGAAAAGGACTGGCAGAACAACAGGAACCACGGCCACAGGAAAGACGAGTAAAGGCCTTCACATCCCCCAAATATCGTTTCTCCCTTACTTTTACCTCTCATAGCCTCAGGCCTCCATGCCGTACGTATTTTTAAGATTTCTATCAAATGTTCGCTTAAAGGTGAATTCTGATGCCGCGTCAACCGATACTTTCAGTACTGGGACATGTAGACTCAGGGAAGACCACTCTTCTCGACAACATCCGTGAATCCAAGATAGTAGAGGGAGAATCAGGCGGCATCACACAGATGATCGGTGCAACAGAGGTTCCTCTTGATACAGTCGAAGAGGTATGCGGACCCCTGCTCCAGCAACTGGAGACCGAACTACAGATACCAGGCCTATTATTCATCGACACACCAGGCCACGCAGCATTCTCCAGCCTGAGAAAAAGAGGCGGCTCAATATCCGACATCGCCATCCTGGTAATCGATATAGAGGAAGGCGTACAGCCACAGACAGAAGAAGCCATAAAGATACTGAAAGACTCCGGAACGCCGTTCGTAATCGCACTCAACAAGATAGACAAGATCTCGGGATGGAAAGAAGCAGGAGAGATGTTCACACAGGCCATCCAGCAACAGCCGGAACGGGTACAGCAGAGGATCGACGAAGAAATCTACGAACTCATGGGAGAGCTCGACGAATACGACATAATGACGGACAGGTTCGACAGGGTCGACGACTTCCAGAAAAAAGCCGCAACAGTACCGATCTCCGCAATGACGGGAGTAGGCATCCCAGAACTCCTCATGGTAGTCACAGGCCTCAGCCAGAACTACCTATCAGACGAACTCGAGATAAACGAAGGAATAGGCCGCGGAACAGTACTTGAAGTATCACAGGAAAAAGGCCTCGGCACCACAATCGACGTAATACATTACGACGGCATCATAAAAAAGACGGATAAACTGGTGTACGGAACAGCAGAAGGTCCTAAAGTAACCGAAATCAGAGCACTCCTGGAACCAAGGCCTCTACAGGAAATCCGCGTAGACAAACAGTACGACGAAGTTGACGAGGTTCATCCCGCCTCAGGTGTGAAGATCTCAGGCAAAGACCTAGAAGGCGTTATCTCCGGTGCACCTATCAGGACCGCAACCGAAGAAGAACTGGAAGAGGCAAAGAAAGAAGTAGAAGAAGAGCTTGAACTCGGACAGTTCGAAACACAGAAACAGGGAATCGTCGTCAAAGCAGACTCTCTCGGATCGCTTGAAGCAGTGATGAGAGAGATCAAAGACCTCGACATACCAGTACAGAAGGCAGAAGTAGGACCTATCAAGAAATCGGACGTCGTAGAAGTCCAGAACGAAAAGCCTGAAGAACGAGCTATCATAGCATTCAACACAGGCACCACAGAACAGGGCGAACGCGCAGTAAAGGACAACAACATACAGGTATTTCAGAGCGACGTAGTATACGAAATAATAGGGAAGTACCAGGAATGGAAAGAAGAACTGAAGAGAAAACAGAGACAGAAAGCGCTCACAGCAGTCTCAAGGCCTGCAAAGATCGAAGTACTGCACGACCACGTCTTCCGCTCCTCCAACCCCGCAGTAGTAGGAGTGAAGATCCTCGACGGCGTGCTCAACGGTGGAGGCCTTATGAACGAAGAAGGGACAAGCCTGGGCACTGTCAAAAGCATCCAGGAACAGAACGAGAAAGTTGAAAAAGCTGAAAAAGGAGATCAGGTCGCCGTATCCATATCAAACGCCACAGTAGGAAGAGACTTTGATGAAGGCGACGTCCTGTACGTCAACGTGACTGGAAAAGAGTACAAACAACTAAAGGAGCTGAACGACCTGCTTTCCGCAGGCGAAAAAACTGTCCTGAATGAAATAGTGGAGATAAAAGACTCAAAAGACCCTCTCTGGAAGATCTGACCACGGTAGTCAAGATCCTCCACAGGAACTCCTTCAGCACCCCTTCCCTCAAGTTCAGATACTTTCTTCCTCAACGTAGGAGATGTCATATCCGAGGCCTCCGCCACATCCCTCCTTGTAATATGATCCGCAGCCTTCAGAGATCCTCCAGGCCCTGATTATAGTAATCCACGACTTCTCCAGAACCCTGGTAGACCCCAGCACCCGATAGCGCGAACAGATTACCATTACCCTGAGAGCTCTCCATAATATCCTGGCCGTCACCATCCAGAACGGAGATAGCCTTCTTCCATAGAAGATCCTTTACCTCTCTCCTCGTCTCCAGGCCTCCAAACTCATGACCTCCTTCAATAATAACCGGTACAAAAGAGACAGGCAGACGACCCTTAAAACCGCCTTCAAACAGGCTATCATCCCTGTAAACCTTCTGAAACTGCTCGGCACTGTAAACAGCCTCTTCCGCAGTCAGAGAACTATCTACATCATACGGACTGACAAGCTCATCCTCACCAAAAGCAAAAGCCGAGACAGCACCAAGAAAGCTCCCATAAGGCTCGCCCCTGTCAAAATCATCGGAACCATCAACACCGAAATAATCAAGGGCATCCTCGTAAGCTGAGCGGGAAAGCTTCACTCTCTCCGCGGGAAAAACCTCATCCATACTCCAGAACAAGCCGAGAACTTTTCTATCACCTTCGAACCACAAAGAGAGCACGGACGGTTTGAAATCTTTTGAGGAGAAATAATACATCATGGCATATGGAAAACTCGCAAAAGGGATCTCCGAAGAAGAGGCCAGAAGAAAGCTCGAAAGAGTGATGCCATCACAGGAAAGAAAGAAAAGCTTCCAGGGCTCCTCACCCAGCATCTTCATCGGAAGCCACAGCTATCCCAAGGTAAACACAGGAGTCCTCTCCCCACAACAGCATCTCGGCAGCTCAGGCCTCATGGACTCACCAAAGGACTGGTACGGAGAAAACTATTCTATAGAAAAAGTAGCCTCCCTGAGAACTTCTCTAGTCAACTCCAAGGAAAGACAACAGGTCTCAAAGCCCGGCCAGTTCGCGCAAAACACGAGAGAGATCGCCATGGCAAGAAAACCCGTCGATATAGAAGTAGAGCTCGAGAAAAGGCCTGGACAGAGCATCTCAGGCGGGAGAGCGAAGCCCGTCTCCGCTTCAGGAAACATCGAAGCCTTCAACCTGGGAGAAAATCCTACCGTGGAGAGAAAGATCGAGGACATGTTCTACGACAGAGATGCCAAAGCAGAGACCGCAGTAGATGAACTACATCAGAAAGGAGTGGACAACTACCAGATACAGCAGAGCTTCACAGCAGGCATGCTTGGAGAGGAGAAGAACCGGGAGCTGGTACCGACAAGGTGGAGCATTACAGCGACGGACGATATGATATCGAATAAGCTGCGGCAGCAGGTGAAGAACTTCCAGGAACTTGGGCAGATCGAGTATTACAATAATGAATACGTTGGCAACGATTTCCACATCTTCCTGATACCTGGCCGCTGGGAGTACGAGCTTATCGAGATGAAAAGACCTGGCTCAGTCTGGAACGCCGCGGAAAACACTTACATCGCACAGGACTACGAACCGTTCTCGGGAAGGACCAGTTACGCAGAACAGACCGCAGGAGCATTCTACGCAGCCAGGTTAGGAACACTGGAACACCTGAAGGAAAGAAAGAGACAGGCAAAGGCCCTGATCCTGCGAGACGTAAGTCCTGAATACTGGGCGCCTCTCGGAGTCTGGGTAATACGAGAGACTGTAAGAAACGCCTTCGACGAGAAGCAGGAGATCGACACGTTCCAGGACGTAAAACAGGTGATAGGCAGCGAGTTCAAGTTCCTGTATCACAGGCTCAAAAAAGAATCCAAGATGATTGGAAGCCGTCAGGCCTCCATAACGGACTTCTAAGACAGGAAAAATTCTCTTTCAGGACTCTAAAGCTTAAACCCGTTGTAATACAAGCAAGCTTACCTTTATAATGGAGTTTTGTAAATGTATTACATAGTTGGATGGCAACGGTCTCAGTAAGGCTCTCAGACAGATTGAATGACGAAGTCGAAGAAATGGTCGAGAGAGGAGTTTTCAAGGACAAGACCGATGCCTTCCACGAATCTATCAGGCTTCTGCTCCGGGAATACGGAGCAGAGCTTTAGAAAACCTTTATTCCCCCTCCCCCACATTTTAACGGGGGCATCGAGGGATCGGTGCCCCTTCACCCCTCTTCTTCCCAGGAAGTCACGTCATGATAATTCAACGTCACGTAAGTGTACATGTAAGTCGACAGAGGAACTTTAACGTAGAGCATGACGATCAGGAAGGTTACTACCCCCACAAATGCAACCAGTAGAAGCAGGACAGGACTGATCAAAAGCCCTATGAAGCCCATGACTCCGAAAGGCACTATAAGCAGGACCAGTAAGGCAATCATCGCCGTGAACTGCGCTATACCCAGCGCAATCCCAACAAAGAACCTTGTTATCTCGAAGACGGCTACTTCACGCCACTCCGCCCTGATCTTCGGCCATACATCTCTCCAGGCCTGAACAAGGCCTTCATCTCCCTCCATCATCTTAAGCAATGCGAAATGGTTCACAAGGCCTGAGAAAACAGTTGCTGCAATGACTATCGGCAACCAGATAAGCAAGAGAATGATTCCTGCAAGTAAAGAACCCGAGCCCAGCGCTGCCAGCGGAATAGCCAGTGTAGCCAGCAGGAACAGTATGTAAACAATCTTGAAGCCGAAGTACTGGAGACCTTTCCTGGCGTATTTCCTCATGTTCTTCATGATCGACGGTTTCTCGTCAAGCACCGTCTGGTAGTAGATGAACTGGAATAGCGACGAAATATAGAGGAAGAAACCTCCTATCGCAACGAAAACCAGCAATAAAAGTACTGCTAAGCCCGTACGTGATCCGAAAGCCATTCCCGACATGTTTCCCGCACTCACATTTACGTTAAGAGCTGAAGAGTTCGTTGTTGCATGCTCCGGTGCGTCTGGAGTAAAAACAGAGTGAGAGTTACCGGCAAATGACATGTCAGGGGTTGATCCCGGCAGGTTGAAACCCGGACCCACTCCAGTGGCCAGAACCGCTATTACAGCTATCTTGGTCCACGTCGAAATGTTGAAAGGTAAAAGGATCTCCTTCGTCTTATCCATCGCCTTATCCAGGTTATCAAGTCCGTACCAAGACATAACCACGAATGCGGGAAAGGATTTTATAGTCATTATCCCTTCCAACAGAACAAGATTCAGAGGCCTTAAATGACTTCACACCTCCTTGAAGAAACATGAACCTCTTCCCCTTCTCCGAAAAACGAGAGAAACAGGACCAGATGATCGAAAAAGTCCAGGAAGCAATAGACAGAGAAGGAACACTTGTCGCCCACGCCCCGACAGGCCTTGGAAAAACTGCAGCAGCACTCACACCAGGCCTTGAAAAAGCACTGGAGGGCGATGAAAAAGTAATCTTCCTGACACCTCGGCACAGCCAGCACCAGATCGCACTGGAGACCGCAGAGAAGATCAATAAGAGACACGACGCGAACGTGAAGACTGTCGACCTGATCGGGAAGGACCACCTATGTGAAGCAGATTCGATCAGCAGAGGCGGGGAAGGCCCTGATTGCCCGAGACATGAAAACACTTTCACTGACAGCCATGAATTAACCGATAAGGCGAAGAGAAAGATCAAGGAGCTTCAGGGACCGGCCTTGACCGCGGAAGAGGTCAAGAAGCGGTGTAACGATGTATGTGCCTACCAGATATCTCTTTACATGACTCAGAAAGCAGATCTGATCGTAGCTGACTACTTCCACATCTTCCATCCTGCTGTACGTGATATAGTGCTGGAGAAAGCTGAATCAGATCTCAGCGACTGCATACTTGTAGTAGACGAGGCACATAACCTTCCTTCAAGGACGAGAAGTCTCTTCTCCGTCAACCTCTCGATCCCGAACATTGACCGGGCAATAACCGAGGCGGAGAAGTTCGGATTCTACCAGGAACAGGAGAACCTTGAACAGCTGAAAAACCGGGTAAACAGACTGGCCCGGGAAAAACTCGGCCAGGAAACCCATGAGGAAACAGTGAAGAAAGAAGACGTGAAAGACCCTGTAGACAGTTTCTACAGCTATGAGGAGCTTATAGTAGACCTGGAAGCCGCTGCGGAGGAAGTACACGAGGAAAAGGAGAAAAGCTACTGTTCCGGCATCGCAGAATTTTTAGATGCCTGGAAGGGAAAAGACAAGGGCTTCGTAAGAGCGATCAAACGTGTGATAAGCGACGGGGGCGACAGACGTATCCAGATCAACTACTCCTGCCTCAACCCGCAGATCTCCACCGAAAAACCGTTGAACGGGTCAAAGGCCTCCGTACTGATGTCCGGAACCCTGACACCGCCTTCCATGTACGTCGACCTCCTGGGAATCGATGAAAATAAAAACGAGTCAGTAGAGTTCGGCTCTCCTTTCCCAGAAGAGAACAAGCTGGAACTCGTCATACCGACACTCACGACAAAGTACGAGGAAAGAGACGAATCCATGAGGCAGAAATACGCCTGGTACCTATCGAAAAGCTTCGATGCCGTGGATGGAAACTGCGCAGTATTCTTCCCGAGCTACAGCTTCATGTACAAGATAAAAGAAGAACTGAAACAGCACACCGACAGGAAAATATTCACAGAGGACCGCAGCCTCGACAAGGAAGGAAAACAGGAAGTACTGGACGATTTCGCAAACACCGCAAAAGAAGGAAACTCCGTACTGCTCGGAGTCGCTGCAGGAAGCTTCGGAGAGGGAATAGACTACCCCGGCGAAAAGCTGAAAGGCGTCTTCATCGTAGGCCTTCCATTACAGAGGCCTGATCTCGAGACCAAAGGCCTTATCGAATTCCTGGACGAGAAATTCGGCAAGGGCTGGGATTACGGCTACAGCTATCCTGCTATGAACCGTGCGGTACAGGCCGCCGGTCGCTGCATACGTTCGAAGGAGGACGAGGGCGTTATCGTCTACATGGACAAGAGATACTCCTGGAGCAATTACCGAAAAGTTCTGCCACCCGAGACAAGTTTGAAGAAGAGTCGTGCGCCGTGGCAGGA
>JBDGSM010000018.1:0-16174 GCA_042217545.1 Candidatus Nanohalobium sp.
ACCTCTGCTATATCCTCTCCTGAGCCCTGGATCAGGAGGCCTTCGTCTTCAAGCCTTTCTGCGGCTTTCCAGGCTTTTTTGGCATTTGTCTGTGATGTTAGAATGACGAAAACTAGTTCCTGGAATATTCTTTCTTCATCGGCTTCTTTTAAGGCCTTGAATTCCTTGATTCTCTGCTTTATCTCGTCCTCTTTCTCTCTGTACTGTTGCAGGACTTCGCTTTTCTTCATTTCTTTAGCTCTTTGTCTATAGCGTTCTTCACATTCTGGTAAGACGGTGAGCTGACCATTTTTCCGTTTACGAAGATTGAAGGGGTGCTGCTGACGCCGTTACCTTTTCCTATCTGGAGGTCGTTCTGCACTTCTTTCTGTATGCTGGATTTGTCCAGACATGCGTTCATCTTCTGGTCGCTGATATTGGTGGTCTGGGATGTCAGATCTAGTACAAGCGCTCTTGTCAGCCATCTTGTCTTTTCACTTCCCTGGTTGTCGTACATTGTGTGATGGAACTTCCAGAAGTTTCCAGGATCATTGTCCAGTACGCATTCTCCTGCTTTTGCTCCCAGAGTCGATCCAGGACCCAGGAACGGGAAGTTAACGAAGTAGTACTTTACCTTCCCGGAGTCGATGTAGTTCTTCTTCACCTTGGGAAATACCTGCTGGTCAAACCTGTTGCAGTACGGACAGCGGTAGTCTCCGAACTCCACAACTTTGACAGAAGCGTTCTGGCTTCCTATCATCGGCTGCCTATCCAGATGGAAAGGACTTGACTTGAACATCGCAAGTATCTGCGGAAGAATCAGTGCGACGAAGATCAGAAGAGTTACGCCTGTAAGGCCTTTCAACAGAAGGCTTCTGCGTTTTGAACTCTTGGCCTCTGACTGGTTCTTCTTCTCCCGTTTAGCCTTCTTTACCTTTTCCTTCTGGTGGGAGTTAAGTTCTTCCTCGTGTTCTTCCCCCCAGTGAATATGGAGCTCTCTATCAGAATCAAACTCCTTTTCACAGAACTCACATTCTACCATGAAACCTAATTGAAGAAGAGATTATAAAAATCCATGATTCCGGTCTGAAGATATAAACCGCTGCAGGCCTTCAAACATTACCAGAGAAGATTTTCAATGTTCGAAGGATCAGGCCCCGACCTCCTACTACACCTGTTGACCACTTCTGTGGCCGCAGTTCTTTTCGCAGTATCATACAGGGCCTATCGGAAGAAGGAGAACAGCAAGTTCATCTATATCTGCGCTGCATTCGGAGTATTCGCAGTCAAGGAAGGAGTTATAGCTGCGAACACGGAACTTGTAAGGCCTGAACTTACTGCAGCAGTGCACGTGCTGAACCTTACTATACTGGGACTTTTCTTCCGGGGAACGATAAAATGAAGGCAGAGATATGTGAAAAGGTCAGGGAAAAACCAGGAATACATTTCAGATGCCTTCAGAGGGAGACAGAATGTTCCTCAAGCACTTTGAACTACCATCTAGAGGATATGGAGCCTTAGGGAACGCAGGATTCATGGTTACAGAAGATTTTATCCTCCAGAAGTCCCCGAAAGTTTTGAGAAATCTCTCGCTGCCCTCAATCATGATGTTAGAGGTCTGATGCTTTACAGGATAAAGGACGGCACCACCCAGAAAGAACTTGTTGAGGAGCTTGACAGGTCGAAGTCAACGGTTTCAGTCCATCTGAAGACGCTGCGGGAGGACGGCCTTATCAGGGAAGAGTCTGAAGGCCATTCCAAGAAGATTTACCTGCAGAAAGATGCTTTAAGTGCTGTAGAAAGATATGCCTCTGATCTGGTGGACAAGGTCTCTGACGGCTTTATCGAGATGTGGGATTGAGTTTGATTAATGTTTCATTCCTGCCCTCCTCTTCCAGCCTCTGCTCTGCTTCATCATTTGAAAGGCCTTCCTTGCCTGTATCAAGCTTCTCGTAAATCTCTCTGATTTTTTCGGAGTGCCAGGACATTACAGGGGAGAATTATCCTCATCACGTTTAAAGTATTCAGTTAAGCTAGTAGGAGTGGATTGAATCGCCTTTAGCTGCTTCGGCGGCATCGCACAGGGCCTCAGGGAATGTCGGGTGCGCATGGATGGTGTTTGCTATGTCGTCCAGGTAGGCGTTCATCTCAAGCGCAAGTGTTGCCTCCGCTATCATATCGGAAGCCCGTGCACTGACTATCTGGACACCGAGAAGCTTTTCGTCTTTATCCGCCACAACCTTGACATAACCCGCCTCCTTGTTGGTGGAAAGAGCCCTGCCTGAAGCGCTCATGGGGAACTTGCCTACTTTCAGTTCATCGTATTCTTCCCGGGCATCTTCCTCGTTAAGGCCTACAGTAGCGACCTCAGGATCAGTATACATCACCGCGGGAATATAATCGTTATCGAAGGCCGCCGGTTTTCCTGCTACCACTTCTCCCGCGACCTTTCCCTCACGATAGGCCTTGTGAGCAAGCAAGGGTTCTCCTGCAGCGTCTCCGATACATAGAATGCTGTTATCACCGGTCTGCATCTTTTCATCTACCTCTACAAAGCCATCTTCGTTTATCTCCACATCAGTGTTTTCCAGGCTGAGATTTCCCAGTACAGGCCTTGTCTCTCTACCTGCGGCTACAAGGATGTAGTCTCCTTCAAGTTTGAGCTTTTCTCCGTCCTGTTCGGCTACAAGGACAGGTTTTCCATCATCCCTGTACTCGACATCCTGCGCTTTTGCGGAGGTATAGATCTCGTCCTCGTACATGTCGCTTGTCTCCTGGATGGAGTTCACTACTTCCTCTTCAAACATTCCGAGAACTCTTTCACGTGCCTCTACGACTTTTACTGTCGCTCCAAATTTGCAGAACTTTGTGACGGCTTCCATACCGATGTATCCGCCCCCGACCACTACTATCTCATCAGGTACTTCATCAAGCTCCAGCACTTCACGTGAGGAGATCACGCGATCCTTATCGAACTCGAGTCCGGGTATCTCTATCGGCTGTGATCCTGTCGCGATAATAGCTTTCTCAAACTCAACGTTCTCAGCGTTGTGCTCCTCCTCTACACGTATAGTATTTGAGTCAAGGAATCGGGCCTCACCTTCCATGTACTCGACATTATGGTGGTCCAGCATGTTAAGGACTCCGTTATCAAGCCTTTTTACGGCGGAATCCTTCCATTTCTGTATCTCGCTGAACTCGACATCTATCCCTTCTGTATGGATGCCTATCTCATCCCAGTGCTCTATATCCTTCTTGAAACCGGCGGCGTGGATCAAGGCCTTCGCCGGGATACATCCATGGTTCAGGCATATGCCGCCTACTTTCTCCTTCTCGACAAGTACTACGTCTTTTCCTTTTTGACTGGCTCTGATCGCTGCAGTGTATCCTCCGGGACCTGCACCTATTACAACGACATCTGTGCCGGTGGTAATATCTCCTACAACCATTTAGATCTCCATAAGCATTTCATCAGGCTGTTCTAGGTTTTTGATAACCTGGTTCATGAAGCGAGCCGCCTCCGCACCATCTATAACTCTGTGATCATAGCTTAGTGAAAGCTTGACGGTATTCCGGACTTTTACCCCCCCATCTACGACCTGGGGCGTCTCCTGGATCTTTCCGACACCCAGGATCGCCACCTGAGGATAGTTGATTATCGGGGTAAAACCTTCTCCACCTATAGCTCCTATATTTGTAATCGAAAAAGTACCTCCCTGCAGATCCTGAGGTGAAAGACTTCCTGATTGAGCTTTCTCAACTTTATCGGAGATACCTGACGCCAGTTCCACGAGATTCCTGCTGTCTACATCCTCCACTTTCGGAACAAGAAGGCCTCTCTCAGTATCGACAGCTATGTTGAAATCGTAGTACTTCTTCCGGACTATCTCATCGTTTTCGTCATCCAGCTCTGCGTTCAGATTTGGATGGTCCTTCATTGCCACGTAACAGGCCTTCATGATGAAAGGAAGATAGGTCAGATGCTCATCTATGTCGTCCTTTACCTCTTCACGAAGCCTGACCAGCTTTGTAACATCTGCAGTATCCATATGGGTTACGTGAGGTGCTGTAAACCGGGCTTTTGTCATCTTCGAGCCCGTCATCTTCTTGACCTGGTTCATCTCCACACGTTCGACCTCTCCTTCATCAGTCTCAACAGTACGAGTATTTTCAGAGGACTCAGCTTCTGGGCCATTACCTTTTTCTGTCGCGTTCATTACATCAGTCCTGAGGACTTCACCGCCTTTGCCTGATCCCTCTATCTCGGAGATGTCGAGGCCTTTCCCTCGTGCCAGTCTTCTGACCGAAGGGGATGCCTGCGACCCCCTGCTTTCGCCTGGAGCCTCTGAACTGCTACGTGAGGCCTTCTCTGAGCTTTCCGATGTTCCGCTATCTGCGTAGTCCTGCAGTTCTTCTTCAGTTATCCTTTCACCGGTCTTGATCTCGGCGAGATCTATTCCTTTCTCCTCGGCAAGTTTTCGAACTTTAGGCAGCGCTAGGACATCGCCAGAGCTTGAAGAAATTGTAGTACCTGTTTTTTTCTCTGGAGTACTGTCTCTGTCTTCTTCTACGTCTTTATCTTCATCTTCGTCTTCCGTAGGCGAGTTTTCTGCTTTTTCTGAGGCATCTTCCTGTTCCTCAGCATCTCCAGTCTCCATTTCCAGTATTACGTCGCCGACCTCTACCCTGTCGCCCGGTGAGGCCTTGAATTTCTTTATTATTCCATTAGAGGGGGCCGGTACCTCCACTACTGCTTTGTCTGTTTCCGCCTCTGCGAGAATCTGGTCTTCTTCTACTTCGTCGCCTTCCTCTACTTTCCAGTCCAGGAGTTTTCCCTCGGTGACTCCTTCACCGGTATCCGGGAACTCGAACTCCAGGGTCATTGTATCAGAACTCCAGAAGTTCTTCAAGGCCTTCTAAGGCTCTCTCCGTGTTTGGCATGTAGTAATCCTCCAGGGTGTAAAGCGGATAAGGCACGTCAGGGCCTGTAACACGTTTTACAGGTGCTTCAAGGTTGAGTATTGCCTCCTCGTTGATCCGGGTTGCGATCTCCGCGCCGAATCCTGCAGTCTTCGGTGCCTCGTGCAGCACCATGGCTCTTCCTGTTTTCTTTACAGACTCTATTATGGCGTCGAAGTCTGTTGGATAGATCGTTCTAGGATCTACTATCTCAATCTCTGCATCGACTTTCTCTGCTGCTTCTTCAGCTACAGGGACCATCGCACCCCACGCAATTAACGTGGCGTCGTCTCCCTCCTGGACTATCCTGGCTTTCTCCAGGTCTACTTCTTTCTCCCTGTCGACTTCCTCCTTGAAGGCCCTGTAAGTCTGCTTCGGCTCAAGGAAAACCACGGGATCATCCAGCTGTATCGATTTCCTCAGAAGAGAGTAAGTGTCCTGCGGAGTGCTTGGTATGACTACGTGTAGGCCTTCAGCATGGGCAAAGAAAGCTTCCGGCGATTCCTGGTGGTGTTCCAGTGCCGATATGCCGCCTCCGTAAGGCGCCCTGATAGTAATCGGCACCTCGAAGTCTCCCCTGCTTCTCAGCCTGAATCTTGCAGCATGTTCCTTGATCTGGTGGAAGGCCAGGTAGGAAAAGCCGGAGAACTGGATCTCCGGTACAGGCCGCATACCTTTCAAGGCCATTCCGATACCTGTCCCTACGATACCTGATTCGGCGAGAGGACTGGAGAAAACTCTTTCTCGACTGAATTCGTCCTGAAGGCCTTCGGAAGCTCTGAAGACGCCTCCGTCCTGTCCGACGTCCTCTCCGTAAACTACAACATCTTCATCGTTTTCAAGTTCATCGTGAAGTGCCGCGTTCACTGCTTCAACAATATTCATCTCCTCGGCAGCCATTATTCGTCACCTCCGAAAAATTTCTGACACTGTTTCTTTTCTTTCTCAAGTATCTCTGGTGTGTCCTTGTAGACATAGTCGAACATCTCCTCCATCTCCGGATCATCCTCGTCGATGGCCTCGTTGGAGGCCTCTTTGATCTTTTTCTCGGCTTCTTCCTCGAAATCCTCGAGTTCATCCTTCCAGATACCCTGATCTTTCAGGTAATCCCGGAAGCGTTTCAGAGGGTCCTTATCCTTCCATTTCTCGACTTCGTCCTCGTCCCTGTATCTGGTTGAGTCGTCTGAAGTGGTATGGTCATCAAGTCTGTATGTCAGGGCCTCGAGCAGTACTGGTTCGCCGTTTCTGGCTTTTTCAATTGCTTCCTGCACGCCCTTTATGACTGCGATTATGTCGTTTCCATCGACCTGTACTCCGTCAATGCCGTGGGCTACTGCCTTCTGCGCCAGTGTATCGGAGTTTGTCTGTCTTTCAACCGGCATAGAAATCGCGTATTGATTGTTCTGTACTATAAATACGTTGTGGCCCGAGAAGACTCCTGAAAAGTTCAGTGATTCGTGGAAGTCGCCTTCGGAAGTGCTTCCGTCGCCTGTAAAGCTGACTACTGCGTTTTTCTCGCCCTGTTTCTCCATGGCCATCCCTATTCCTGCAGCATGCTGGTTCTGCGTTCCGACCGGTATCGCAACCGGCAGATTGTTACCTAGGTCTGTCTGACCGTTGGTATCACCCATCCAACGCATGAAAAGCTTCTTCAACGAGGCTCCACGTGCTATAAAAGCTGCTGTCTCCCTGAAACTTGGAACCATCCAGTCTTCTTCCGTCATCGCGTGGACAGCGCCGATCTGGGCGGCTTCCTGGCCCTTGTGCGGTGCATATGTCGAGATTTCGCCTCTCCTCTGGATTGAGAAGGCCCTTTCGTCAAATTTTCTTGCCAGCACCATCTGTTTATACAGCTCCCGGTACTCCTCATCACTAATTCCATGATCGTTTTCCTCGTCCTCAGTGCCGAGAACCTCGATTTTCTCCACTTTCGCGGAGTGAACTTCTTTCCGAACCATTATATTTGAAGAAAGGCGTTGAGTCGTATATAAAAAGTGGTTTGCGACCGAGAGGTAAACAGAGAGCGAGGCCTTAACCTATTAATTCAGCCAGAAGGAAACTTCTTACATGCTTGACAGACTCTTCTCTCCGGAAACAGTAGCGGTCGTCGGAGCCTCCAGGAAGGAGGGAAAGACAGGCCACGAAATATTCGATAATCTTCTGCACGACTTCGAGGGAGAAGTCGTCCCAGTAAATCCCAACGCCGAAGAAGTGCACGGAGAAAAGGCCTATGACGAAGTTCCAAGAGGAACAGAACTTGTAGTAATAGCTGTACCGGCCAGGATCGTCCCAGATATAATGGATCAATGTGGCGGGAAAAATGTGAAAGCGGCGATATTAGTCTCCGCAGGATTCTCGGAGGTCGGTAACAAGGATCTCGAGGACGAAGTACTGGAAAAAGCAGAAGAAAACGATATTGAACTTCTCGGACCGAACGTCTTAGGCCTTATCAACGTAGAGAACTCGATGAACGCATCTTTCGCATCCAGGATGCCGGAACCAGGAGATATATCATTCATGAGCCAGTCCGGGGCATTCTGCACCGCCATACTGGACTATGCAAAGGCAGAACACATAGGTTTCAGGCACTTCGTCTCCATAGGCAACAAGGCGATGATAAACGAAGTAGACCTGCTCGAAAAATGGCGTGAAGACGATACAGAGGCCATACTATCCTATACAGAAGGCATAGAGAATGGAAGAAAGTTTCTGGAGGAGGCAGAACATACTTCCAGGGAGACACCGATCATAATGGTCAAATCCGGTAGAACCGACGAAGGAGGCGACGCAGCCAGCTCCCACACAGGAAGCATAGCAGGCAGCTACGAGGCCTACAGGGCTGCATTCCGGAAATGCGGTATAATAGAGGCAGAGTCGAACAGGGAGCTACTTGACTATGGAAAGGCCTTCGCATACCAGCCTCTCCCTGAAGGAAAGAATATTGCGGTCGTAACGAACGCAGGGGGGCCTGGAGTCCTGACGGCGGATGAGATCTCTGAGCATGAAATGGAGCTTGCCAACTTCACATCGGAGACCACGAGAAAACTTGAGGATTCTATGCCGGATGAATCGGGGAAGAACAACCCGCTCGACGTGATAGGCGACGCAGGACACGAGAGATACCGTGATGCGCTCGACACAGTTATCAGGGACGACAGAGTAGACTCCATAATCGTCATACTGACCCCACAGGCCAATACAGAGATCGAAAAAACAGCAAAAAGCATAGTTAAGGCATCAGAATCCACGACAAAGCCGATAATGGCTTCTTTCATGGGTGAGAAGGATGTAGGAAAAGGGATCAAGACACTGGAGGAAAACGACATACCAGACTTTGAGGACCCGAAAGACGCGGTCAAGGCCCTCAAAGAGATGAATGAGTACAGGAAGTTCCAGGAGGACTTCAGAGAATATCATCACTTCGACTACGATGAGAGGATGGCGGAAAAAGCACTTGAGACTCCTGAAGGCTACGAAGAATACGAGGAGCTCCTGAAAGCCTATGGGTTCCAGTTCCCACTGACAAAGGTCGCGGAAGCGCCTAATCCTGCTGCCGAAGCCGCGCAACAGGTAGGATACCCTGCAGTCATGAAGATCAGGTCGCCTGATGTCCAGCACAAGACAGACATCGGAGGAGTTCAGACCGGCATTGAATCCAGGAAGGAAGCAAAAGAGGCCTTCAACGACATAGTGGAGGGGGTATATGATCACAGGCCGGGAAGCGAGATCAAAGGCGTCCTGGTACAGGAGGAGATGGAAGGCCTGGAAGTTGCTTTAGGTATGAAGAGGGATCCACAGTTTGGACCGATGATAATGGTGGGTCTCGGAGGCATATACATCGAAGCGCTTCACGATATCTCCTTAGGAATAGCGCCAATATCAGAGCAGGAAGCGGACAAGATGATAGAAGAGCTACAGAGCTCGGAACTTTTTGAAGGGGTCAGAGGCAAAGAACACAGTATCGAGACAGTTAAGAACGCTATAATGAAGCTGGGAGAGGTAGCGATGAACCACGATGAGATACATGCCATAGATATCAACCCGCTTATCCTGAAAGAAGAAGAGGCCTACGTAGCAGACATAGAGATGGAATTTGAAGAATAAAGAAAGAAAAGGGGAAGGCCTCTGGGATCAAGGCCCGAAAAAAGTTATTCCCGGTTGACTGTTGCGCCTGCTGAGGCCTCGGTATTGGATGATGCTTCTCTATCCTCCGTCCGCGTCTCCGAGTTCGGGCTGGCGGATGCGTTGATTGACGTGTCTATATCTGTCTTGAAATCTGCCTTGGAGTCTTCTTTCTCCGCTTTGACCTTGAAGTCATTCTGGTCAGGTACTTTGACAGTGATTTTTCCGTCTGCATCTGTCTTTCCCTGGAATTCGCCGTTTACTCTTACTTCTGCATTCGCTACTGCTTCTCCTTTTTGTGTGGCGGTGACTGTGACGTTGTTACCTGTTTTGATCTTTCCAGAAATGTTCAGCTGGATTCTGCTCTGTTCCCCCTTCTTCTGTTTGTTTGCTGATTTGTTCTTGTCTTTACCTGATAGGAAGGCCGTGATGGCTGCGAAAATTCCCTGATGGTCTCCGGACTTTGCTTCTTCGCTCACCTGAGCTCCTGCGCCATTCGAGTTGTTGTTATGTGCCTGGCTTGGAGTTCCTTTGTTTTCTGCGTGTTCTGAGGCCTTTACATCTGCTTTTGCAGAGCTCTTTCCCTCCATGTCGCTTACTCTTTCCTGGAGAGATGAAAGCTTCTGCTTGATCTGTGCCAGTTGTTTCTGTATGTGATCCAATGCGTTCATGATTCCTGTGTCTGCGGAGGCGTTGACCCCCCGTGTTGCTCTGTGTGGTTGTATGGGCCGATTGTGCGGCTGTTGGGGCTGCCATTCCCAGTAGCAGACCTGCTACCAGGAAGGCGGTCGTGAAACTGTTTTTGAAGTTCACTGAGTTCTTCAGGCCTTTACTGCTGTTTCCAGGCCTTTTTGTTGTTTTGTTCGTGGATGTTCCTCTTCCCGGGAGGAAACTTTTTTCCTGTTTCCGGGGTTGCCCTGGATCGTGTCGTTGATATGACCTTTCAGGCCTTTATTCCTTTTTCCATACCTTTGCCGGGGTTTGGAGGTTTCTTCTTTTTCTGTTTTTCTATTGCTTTCTGTATCTTCTTCTGGGCCTTGAATGGGACTTTTTTCTTGATCTCTTCTAGTTTGCTGATGTCTCTGTTCGATATATTCTGGAGTTTTTCGGTCAGGTTTCTGTTTTTCGTTTTGTTCACCAGTGTTCTGGACTTCTCCATGCTGAAATGGTACTGATTCACCAGATCTGAAGCTTTATCTGACATATTTCTCCTGGCCATCACGTTGGCCTCGGCAAGAGACTCCTCCGCGTTGTTTGTTATCGCTTTGGCCTTTAGATCCGGCCCCCGATCATACCTGCAAGGCCTACTTCAAGGCCTTCCACAAAGTTTTCAAGAGGATAGAGCAGGTCTCCCGGGACCATTCCGGGATCTGTTGAACTTGATTTCTGAGGAGGCTTCGCTGAGACCGAGGCTGTCAGAACTACAAGTGCTGAAAGTACTAATGCGGTCTTCCTCATACCTCTCTAAAAACTCCGCACCGTTTTAAAAGGGATATGTGAACAATCGTTTATTCGGGGCTCCCTGTTCTCGCTATGGAGGTTCTGAGCTTTTTTCAACAGTTCAATTTTGTTTAACAGGCCTGAAAGCGACTCGTTACGAGCGGTGGCTGTTCTTTCCGGGAAGTGCTTTTCGGGCCTGAGATCCCGGGTTTGACTGCCGGTAGATTTAAGCTGTTTTGTTGGACAAGGTAGATGTATGGAGCTACGTGACTGGGCTGGTATGGCGACATATGGTCTTTCTGTTCTCTTCCTGATGTCCGTGTTTCTTACTGGTTCTGCAGGCCATGAGGCCTCGAATGTCTCTGATGTGAAGCTTGTTCAGAAGCATTCTCAGACATCTTTTGATACTGCGGCGCTGGAACTTACTGTTTCGGGTAATGCCAGTGTCTCTGGCGGTGATGCAGGTCTCAGGGTTAACTCTACGTCTTTCAGGAACGATACTCTGAGGGTTGATCTCGATGCTGTCTCACAGAATCTCTCCCGGGATGCTCCAGAGAGAAGCCTTAACTACAGTTTAAAGGTGGGGATGGGGTCGCAGCTGCCGGACAGAGTTCTTGTTTACGGTCCTTCGGGAAGAACCGATCTCTTCAGGCCTGAGAGCTAGTTTTCTCATGGCAGGGGGTTTAAGTTTCCTGTGCTGTAAAGAATGTGTATGAACCTGGAGTTTGATCTGGAGCAGTACCCACGGGAGATAATAGTTTCGACATGCCTTCTAACTGTTCTGGGCGCGATGCAGTTTTTGCCTGATGGATCTCTAAACTTTTTACCGTTCAAAGGATTTTTCCAGGGCCTTTTCGCGAATACTGTGGGATTTGTCTCCTTCGTGTTCTCGGTATCCAGACTACACATCAAACTGGGATACAGCGGGTACGTGCTCGGTTTCCTGATGCTTATGGTTGTGCTATCCACTTTTGCGTACAGGAAATCTTCCTGGATAGTACATTTCCTTGCGACAGCAACGGTTGCACTGTACGGTTTCCTGGCGCTGATAATGGCGTTCCTGTTCCCAGCCCTTGTACCGGATGTACAGGTGTTAGGCCTTGGAGTGCAGGTCATCTTTATCGGCCTTGCAGCAACCGAACTTTACAAGCTACTGGACTCAGATGATTTCGAGTTCGAGGCCTTCAGGAGCGGTTACGCGGCTGCTGTCTGGCAGACTGTGTTTGGAACTGCTTTCCTGGGTTTCCTTCAGTACGTCGGCGACTACCAGGCTCTAGGTCCCGTGATGACAGGAGTATTTGTGATTCTCGGCCTCCTGGGAATTGTGATGATGTTTTCAGCTTACGAACTTGCTATCAACACGCGGAGAGGCTTCTACATGAGCTTTGGATTCCTCTTTTTGCTGTTCGTGGCCGCGATTATCGCAGGATCCCTTCTAGGCGTCCTGGTTCCTTTCGGCCTGATGATACTTCTATGGGTCAACAGGAAGGCCTACGGCGTGGAGTACGAGTTCCCGGACTTCGAAAGCTACCTGCCGTAGAAACCGGTCTCCGTAAGCATTACATAACTTGTGACCCAGTTATCGAGTATGGTTGACAGAGAAGAAGCACTGGAACTTCACAGCAAAAACCCCGGAAAAATCTCCGTAGAGCCCTCGGTAGAGATAGAGTCCAGGGAAGACCTCAACCTAGTATATACGCCAGGAGTGGCAGAACCCTGCAGGGAGATCTCACGTGGCAGGGAGAAAGCATACAAATACACTTCTAAAGGAAACCTCGTCGCAGTAGTTTCCGACGGAACAGCAGTACTCGGCCTTGGAAACATAGGGCCTGAGGCCTCGATGCCGGTGATGGAGGGAAAAGCCGACCTGATGAAGAAGTTTGGAGAAGTCGACGGATTTCCGGTCTGTATCAATGCGGACTCCGCAGAAGATATCGTGGAGCATGTCGAGAGAGAAGCTCCGACCTATGGGGCGATAAACCTTGAAGACATCCGTGCACCAAGATGTTTCAAGGCAGAGGAACAGCTCAAGGAGAAACTGGATATACCTGTCTTCCATGATGATCAGCACGGCACGGCGATCGTCGTACTTGCCGCGCTGAGAAACGCGCTCCAGATCTCCGGCAAAAAACTTTCAGAAGTCAAGATAGTTATATCGGGAGCAGGAGCATCAGGTATAGCGGTCGCAAACTTCCTGATTGAAGCAGGGGCTGAAGAGATACTACCTGTGGATTCGTCGGGCATACTGAGAACCAACGATGAAAACAGATACAAGGGAGAGCTCGCAGCCAGGACAGAGGCAAGAACGGAGACAGGAGGCCTTGAAGATGCAATGGAAGGCGCGGACGTGTTCATAGGTCTCTCGGCGCCAGGAATAGTTAATAAAGATATGATTAAATCAATGAACGATGATCCGATCGTCTTCGCACTTGCAAACCCTGATCCAGAGATACTGCCTGAAGATGCAAGGGAGGCAGGAGCCTTCATCACTGCTACAGGAGGAAGTGACTTTGACAACCAGGTCAATAACTCGCTAGCATTTCCCGGAGTTTTCCGCGGCGCACTGGATATTAAGGCCTCTGAGATCAATGAGGAGATGAAAAAAGCTGCTTCAAAGGCCATAAGTGAGTTTATTGAACCAGAGAAAGACAAGATAGTGCCTGAGACTCTGGACAAGGACCTGGCGATGGAGATCGCTGAAGAAGTGGCTGAGGCAGCCAGGGAGACTGGAGTCGCGAGAAAGAGTTGAGACCTTTCGGAATCCTTTTCAGTTTTCCTTTCTCTACTATTTTTCCATGGATGAAGAAGTAAAGAAGAAGTATGTCCGTTCGGGAAAAGTGATCCAGAAAGCCAGGAAGAAGGCAAGAAAGATAGCTGAACCAGGAACGGAGTACAGGGAGATAGCTGAAACCCTGGAGAAACTTATACGGGATGAAGGCCTGGAACCTGCTTTCCCTGTCAATCTCTCGGCTGATGAAGAAGCAGCTCATTACTCCCCTGGAACAGATACTGAACGGGTCCTGAAGAAGGAAGAAGTCCTGAAGATAGATATAGGCGCTCACTGCGATGGATACATTGCGGACACTGCTGTAACCGTAAATCCTTCAGGCAAACATCAGGAAATGATTGAGACAAACCGCCAAGTCCTGGAGAAGGCCCTGGAGTTCATCGAACCAGGTAAAACTGTCGGTGAGTTTGGAACTTTTGTCCAGAACCAGATACCGGATGAATACAGTGTTATCAGAAACCTTACAGGCCATTCCCTTGGCCATTACACCCAGCACGCAGGCCTGTCGATCCCGAACAACAGGAACAAGTCCAGACATGTCTTCGAAAAGGGAGACGCTGTTGCAATCGAGCCATTCTTATCTACTGGAAGTGGAAAGATCAAGGAAGGTAAAGAAGGTAATATCTACCTGGAGAAGGGCGGAAACGTTAGAGGCCGTGCAGAGAGAAAACTTCTGAAGAAGATAGAGAGCTTTCAAGGCCTGCCGTTCTCTCCGAGGTGGTTCGACAGCTTTTCAGGGAGAGAAAGGATAGCTCTGAAGAAACTGGTACAGTCAGGAGCTGTAAAGTCGTATCCAATCCTCAGAGAAGTCGATAAAGGGATTGTAACTCAGGCCGAGCATACAGTCCTGATAGGCGTTGACGACGGAGAGAACATAGTCACTACTCGTTCTGAATAGCGCAGACCTCGGGATTCCCGGTCCTGCCGATGAAGTAGATCAGCAGGCCCATGCCCGTGGCTCTTACAAGGCCGCCCTGGAACGGCATCGCTGCTAGCACTCCTGTAAGTCCCAGGAAACCCAGTAGGCCTACTCCACAGCCCGCGCATCCCGCAGCGATAAATCCTGGCAGAATACCGGAGATTTCTCATTTTTGCTCCTGAGGCCTTCATCTGCGTCCAGAAGTTGGTAAGCACTATCCCTGTCAAAAGGCTATAGAGAGCTACCGTTGCAGTATTAGTTATGCCGCCCGAGAGATAGGTTCCCATTATTCTGAACTGTATCGAAGGTATCCAGTACTCTATACCAGCTGAAAACATCTGTAAGCTGTATCCTGGGTTGCTGCTTAATGCCAGAAGGATAAAAGTTAAAGAGGAAAAAGAACGGTTACTGAGGCCTTTCTCCAGTCCTGGAGAGCTGCCTCAAGGCCTTTAGGAAGTTTTCCAAGCCAGTTCTCCGGTTTCATTTGTTGAGTTCGCTGTCAAGCACGTCCACGAATCTGGAGTATGGCTGTGCTCCTACAACTCTCGTGGCGCTGTCGGAGTTTGAACGGTAGATCAGGAATCCTGGCGTGCCCGAGATTCCCTTGTTACGTCCTTCTGATTTGTCCTCGTTGATCGCACTTGCTACGCCCGAGTCCAGGCATGACTGTATGGCGCTCTTGCTGACTCCTTCCTGTGACGCCCAGTCCTTGATCTTGCTGTCCACATTCGAGCTGCTGACCACTTTCTGGTTGTCGTAGACCTTCTTCTTGACCGACCAGAACGTGTCATTGCCACCTTCCTGGTAGACGCATTCCATAACATGAGCGGCGTCCTTGGCCCATGGGTGGATTCGAGGAGGTAGAGGATAATCCTTCCATACTACTTTTACCTTGCCTGTGTCGATGTAGTTGGTCTTGATCCTCGGGAAGGTGTTGGATTCGAAACGCTCACAGTAAGGACATTCAAAGTCCTCGTACATCACCATGGTGACTGGTGCATCTTTCTTCCCCATCACCGGATCGTTCTTGTAGGTCAGGCCTGAAACAGAGACACCTGTCTTGATGCCTGGCGGACTGTTGCTTCCGCTACCACCTGTACCGTTGTTCGAGGGCGCATTGCCTGTTTGTGTTCCGGGAATATTTAGACCGGAACCCGATGCCAGAAGGCCTGAAGAGAGGCCTACCGCGACGCCCAGGACGAAAACGGTCAGGAATGCAAGTCTCAGAGGTATCTGTACAGAACCAGAATCAGAAGGCTCCACAGTTTCAGTTAGATCAATATCCTCTATATCCTCGTCCGCCTGTGCTTCAGTATTGTTTTCCACATCTTTCTCATCTGCTTCTCCTCCGTGAACCCGGCCCTCGTGAATATGCAGGCCTCGTTCCGAGTCGAACTCTTCACCGCAGATATCGCACTTATAGCTGTCCGCCATACATATATACAGAATAAGAGATGTTAATAAAGAGAAGGGTTAAAGGGAGGTAACTCCCTCATAAAAGGCCTTTAAGCGTAGTAGTCAGGAGTGTCGTCTTCGTCCTGCTCGATCTTGTTCATCCTCTGGGTCATCGCCCTGTACTGCTCAAGGTTATCCTTCGTCGCAGTAGGCCTCACATCTTCAAGAGCGTTCTCAAAGTCTTCCATGGTCGCTTCATCGGAATCGATGTCGCTACGCAGAGCGTTCATGCCTGCTTCACGGCAGATCGACTCTATATCGGAACCTACAAAGCCTTCTGTCCTGGAAGCAAGATCATCTAGGTCTACATCATCACTGACGGGCATATCCCGCGTATGGACATCGAAGATCTTTCTCCTGGACTCCTCATCCGGGACCTCGACTTCAACGTTCCTATCAATACGTCCAGGCCTCATAATTGCTGGATCGATCATGTCAGGCCTGTTCGTCGCCGCGATAACTGTCACGCCTTCCAGGGACTCGATTCCATCAAGCTCTGTAAGCAACTGGTT
>JBDGSM010000019.1:0-4715 GCA_042217545.1 Candidatus Nanohalobium sp.
ATATGGGAGAGTGTTCGAAATGCGGCAAGAAAGCAATGACCTTCACCTGCCGTTACTGCAGTGAGAAGTTCTGTGCAGAACACAGACTCCCTGAGAACCACGACTGTGAAGGCCTTGAAGAGAAAGTCGAGAAGGAGAAGAGCCAGGCAGAGAAGCAATGGTTCCAGGAGAAGGAATCAAAGCAAGATCAGGAGCAGCGGACAGTAACGGCTTCAACTGTTCCGAGCAGGCCTTCAATCGGCGAATCATTTGTCCGCACACTTAAGTCAAACTATACACTGGCCCTGATTTCGGTCACAGTCCTCACATTTATTATGGAGTTCACAGTTCCCGGCTTCGTTAACGCTCTTATACTTGATCCAGCGGCCCAGGCAGTCCTCTACAGGCCCTGGACACTTGTAACTGTAGTCTTCCTTCACGGAGGCCTTTTCCACCTGTTTGCTAACATGGTGACGTTCTACTTCTTCGGCACGCCGGTGGAGAAAGCTGTTGGAGGACGTGAAATGTTAAAGCTTTACTTTGGATCTGCAGTCGCAGCAAGCCTCGGATACGTGGCGTTCAGAAACCTGCTGTATTACATGTACGGTGCGACAGTCCCGGCGAAGACCTTGCTGGGCATCCACTTCGGCAGCATGCCTACACTGGGCGCGGCAGTAGGTGCTTCCGGCGCAGTGGTCGCTTTCGTGGGAGCTGTTGCGATGCTGTACCCTGAAGCAGAGGTGCTGCTCTACTTCGTTATCCCTATGAAGATAAAAACTGCTGTATACGCCTTCGGAGGATTCGAGGCCTTTAACCTGTTGATGAAGCTGGCAGGTTACCAGCTTCCGTTCGTAGGAATGTTTGCAAGCTCCGCTCACCTGACAGGCCTGGCAATAGGCCTATGGTATGGAAAGAGGCTTCGAGACAAGCATATGAAGCGCAGTGCTGTTTTTAACCCTCTTGGGTACTAACAGCTGGGTAAAGTGGGCTTTTGAGGCCGTAACCATTTTTCAATTTTTCTCAAGAAATTTCTGGTAATGAGAGTTGAGAAACGTGGAGACGGCGAGCCGGAGTACACTGTTGTAGGTTCTGTTCACGGGGATGAGCCCGCGGGAAGGAACGCTATTGAGAAAGTTCTGGATGAAGGCCTCGAGTTCAGGAAGCCTGTGCAGTTCATCGTGGCGAACGAGAAGGCTCTTGCGGAGGATACCCGCTACACCGAATGTGACCTGAACAGGAATTTTCCGGGCAATCCGGAGAGCGAAATGTATGAGGAGAGGTTGGCGGCGGAGATCCTGGACCAGGTGAAAGGTACAAAGCTTCTCGATATCCATACCACGCATTCCTATCCTCAGCCGTTCGGCACGTTCTCCAACCTCAATGACACTACAAGAGATCTTTTGCGTTCGACAGGTGTCAAGAACGCGGTCTACTTCCCGGAGGACACAGGCACTCTGAACGAGCAACTGGACGCTGTGGTTGTCGAGACCGGTTACCAGAAGACCGATCAGGCGGAGGCGAACGCAGTCGGAGTTATAAAGAACTTTCTCGCCGCTCAGGGCGTTATCGATGGAAAGTTCGAGACCAGCGATCCCGATGTCTTCAAGTACCAGGATACTGTTGAAGGAGACTGGGAGTTCACCGCTGAGAACTTCAAGCAGGTCAGAGCCGGCGAAAGCTTTGCCGAGAGAAATGGAGACAAGCTTGTAGCAAAGGAAGACTTCTATCCAGTCCTGATGTCTACGAATGGTTACGATGGACAGCTGGGATTCAAAGCAGAGAAGATAGAGAAGCTTACGGGTTGACGTGGTCGACTTCGTAGTAAGTAACGCCGTTCTCGGAGTCAACTACGCCCCAGAGCATAGTGGCACGGATATTGTTCGCCAGTCTGACCGCGCGGGACATCTCCTGGAAGCTCATTGTTAGATCCTCCTGGACAGCATGAACGACCCACTGGGTATGCTGCTTGTTGTCCTTCGGACCATCAACGTACGGGTTCACACCTCTCGGGTACACACGGAAATGCGCACCGAACTTGAAACCGCTCTTCACGATGTAACCGCGCTCACGAAGATCGCTGTAGACAGAGAACTTCTGCGGAAACTCATCATCCCGTGAAGTAAACTCCTCAAAAAGTTCCTCCCGGGAGAAGGCCTCACCGTCGTCACCGACGACCTCTATCTCGTCACGCTCAACAAGATGCAACGCTTCCGAGAGAGAAAGCTGTAGCTCGCCTGAATCCAGTATCTTACCGTAGTACTTCTCGTCGTGGACTTCACGAGCGTCCTCCTCGTCCCAGACCTTGACCTGGGACTCCACAAGCGAGGCCTCAATCATGGAAAAACAACTGTTCGAGAACTTTTTAAACAGAACCGCAAATGAAACAAAAACCCTCTGTTTCTCAGAAGTCTTCGAGGCCTTTCTGTGACTGCTCCTTTACGATGCGTTCGGCGGTGCTCCAGGACATCCGTGTTTCCTGAGGCATCTCGCCTTTCTCATCGAAGTAGGTCTCCAGGAACTCGATCGTCGGCTTGTCGTGCGGGTAGCCAGACTTGAAATCATATCCGTATTTCTGGTGAAGCTCCTCCACATGCGACTCCCTCGCGGACTTTGCAGCGATCGAAGCCGCGGAAACCACAGGAAACTTGTCGTCTGCCTCGTGCTCCGCCACGAACTCACATTCCGCAAACCTTTCCGGCAGCTCACGTTTCAGCTTTGCCACGAACTTAGCGGCATCAGGTTCCGGAAGATCGACTATAACTTTATCAGGATCCGCTCTCTCGATCACGTCGGCGAAGGCCTGTATCTCGATCTCGTTCAGGCTCATGACCTCTCTCAGGTCATCGATCTCTGAAGCGGTAACCTCTTTCAGGAAGACCTCTCCGTAGTCCTCCAGCTGCGATCTGAGGCCTTCACTCTTCTTATCGGAGAGCTTCTTCGAGTCCTTGACGTCCAGATCTTCAAGTTCTACATCTTCTTCCTCTGCCATGAATCCTCCTATGAACATGGATCCTATGACCGGGCCTCTTCCGGCCTCATCCAACCCGAGAACTTTCACCTGTATATATTCCTCCAGTGAAGTTTTTACACCCCCAGGAATTTAACTGACAGCTCCGGGAAGGCCTGAGAAATCTTTTAACCATTCACGTAGAAACCGTCAGTGAGAGATCAGACGGATACAAAGCAATTTCTGAAGGCGTTGAACTCTGTCCTTGCCGTTGTATTCCTGGCAAGCCTTGCAGGTTTTCTATCGCCGGGAATAACCGGTAACTTCTCCGCCACGTCCAGCAAGCAGAAGAAATGCAGCTATGTCAGCGGCAACATTAACACAAGTATCTCCGTTGATCGTTGCTGTATCGAAGCTGAAAAGGCGCTCTCCTGCAACAGCTCCGACAACGGAACTTTCTGCCACACTGGAAAACAGGGATACGTCTTAAACCATGAAGCAGTCGCGTACTGCCGTTCGAAGGGTGCAGGCCTTGAATAAGACGACACATGCAGTTATAGCAGTTATCCTGATATCTTCAACGGCAGCGATCCAGGTTATAGCGCAGCCCGAGCACAAAAAACCTGTGAACGGAACCATACCAACCTACCAGGGAATAAAGACTTACAGGCAGAACCACACGGTAGTACTCGACTCGATGACGGACAGGCAGAAGATAGCACTGATGATTGACACCTATCGATACGAAAAAATGCCAAGAAACCGGATAATAGGTGGAATACATCTTCAATCAGCTCCTTCCAGGAAGGCCTTCAAGGAGAGGATAGAGAAATTTAAGTCCGGTAGAAAGATCAAACCTCTGATAACAGTTGATCTGGAAGGTTGTATTGAGGCTACAGGAAAGTTCAAAGACTTTAAATCCTAAAAAAAATTCAGACATCTGAAGAGGTGTTCAAACTTGGCAAAAAACAGGGAAAGTTCCTGGAAGATATCGGAGCCGACATTGATTTCTCACCTGTCCTGGATCGGAACGATACCATCTGGAAATGTCGTTCACTTCCTGGAAACTACAGAAAGATCGCGGAGAAAGGCTGTGCATATATAGAAGGCCTCCAGTCCCAAGGCATAATGACGACGGCGAAACACTATCCCGGAAACACTTTGACAGGAAAAGACCCTCACTCAGAGATCAAGAAAGTCACTATCAATGGTAGAGACCTGTTTCCATTCCGCTCAGCGATACGCTGCGGCACTGATGCGATCATGGCCTCACATCAGATAACCAACGGTACGCTTGACACAGATAAACCCGCAGATGTTTCAAGGAAGGTCAGTAGAAAGATCAGGAGTACAGGAAACTTTTCAGGTCTCGTCATATCAGACGCGATAAGCATGGAAGGCCTGACAAAGTTCTATGACTCTCGGAGGCAGCGTAACATCGATCTCTTCCGGAACAACGACCTTGTTCTGAACCTGATAGGCGGAAGAAATGACACTATAAAGATGGTAAACATCGTAGAGAACGCAGTGAAGAACGGTGAACTCGAACAGAAGTACATAGATCGATCTGCAAGAAGACTGCTTCAGGCAAGAGGCCTCAACGTCCGTAGATCGGCAGAAGAAGGGTCAAAGAGATGGGAGGCCTGGAGCGTGACAAGATGATTTCACACCATTTATAATATTCACTTCTCGAAACCATATCTACGTAGGTAAAGCGGGGTGGAGCAGCCAGGAGTGCTCGTCGGGCTCATAACCCGGAGGTCCGTGGTTCAAATCCACGCCCCGCTAT
>JBDGSM010000002.1:0-19915 GCA_042217545.1 Candidatus Nanohalobium sp.
TGCCAGAACGCATCCACCCTGTTCTACAGGATCAGCACCGTACTTCATGTGTAAATCAGAATTGGCAGGGAATCTTTAAGAAATTAACGAAAAGCCTTCCATGGTCCCTGGAAGACCTGTTAGCACCTCAGAATTCCAGGCCTGAAAGCTCTTCCACAGTTGTTCTGTCCTCCAGAAGATTCTTTACGTCGTCCCGGAATGTGAAGTAGATTATTTGCCAGCCTTCGTCTTCAAGTTGCTCCAGGAATTCCAGCTCTTTTTCAACACGTTCAGTGTCGGAGTGGACAAATGCGTTGTCAAGTATCAGGAAGCCTGGCTCGCCGAGGATCTCACGTGCAAGTTTCAGGCGGACGCTCATGTACAGAAGGTCGTAGGTCCCCTGGCTCAGGGCCTCAGGATTGAACTCTCTGCCATCTTCTCTGACAACTTTCAGCTCCCGGGCATCTCTATCGTAACGAATGTCAGTGTAGTTTCCACCCGTTGCTTTCTCGAACATCTCGACTGCGTAGCTGTCCTCGTTGAAGATCCTGTTAAATTCATCTTCCTCTTCCTCCTCGATCTCCTCAAGGACATTTATCGCGTTCCTCGAGGCCTCAACGTTTTCCTCAAGAGCGGACATAAAGCTGTCAATCTGCCTCTCAGCACGGTCAAGATCTTCGATAGAGGAGATATCTACAGGATCATCTTCGATCAAATTCTCAGCCACGTTCTTCGAAAGGCTTTTATCGAAATCTTTCAACATCTCGTCATACCTTGAAACCTCGTCCTGAAGGTCTTTCTTCCTTTCCTCCAGCTGTTCAAGCTCTTCCTCAGCTTTTTCCAGGTTTCCTTCCTGGAACTCCCTGTCGACGGATTCGAAGCTGTTTGAAAAATCGTTTAACTCCTCTTTCCAGTCCTCGGGATCTTTATAACTCGCGCTAAACAGGGCCTGAAGCTGTCCAATAGCGTTCTTTTTTTCGCCTCTGACCTCTTCCTTCCTTTTCTCTATATCTTCCTCGTAGCTGTTAACTGCATCGACCAGCTCTGGCAGCGTCGAGGCCTCGATATCATGAGCCTCTGCCTCTTCGATTATCTGTTCCCTGGCCTGTTCCTGGTTTTTCTCGGCTTTGACGTCTTTCCTGTATACGTAAGCAGATGCGGCAGCTATCACAACCGACAGGGTAGCCGCGATCACCGGCAGGATATTATCTGTCAGGACAGTAGCGATGACCGATGCTCCTGCAAGGCCTGTGAAAGCAAGGAATGCTTTCCTGGAGAACTCCCGGGGTGAGGCCTCTTTCTCGAAGTCTTCTGCTTTTTCCCTGATGTCTTCCAGTTCTTTCAGGCCTTTCTTTTCCTCCTGGATTTCCTGGATTCTTTCGTTGGACTCTCTAAGTTTTTCGAGCTGATTCATTCCTTTCCGGTACTTGGTCTGTTTCTCGGCTTTTTTCAGTTCCGATATCTCCTTCTGTTTCGATTCTATCCTGTTCTGGAGTGTTTCCAGTTCCCTGTACTTTCTGTAGAGGCCTTCAGCCTGGATTTTTTCCTGGAACTGTTCGATCTCATTCCTGAGTTTCCCTGCGCCTTTTTTCTTGTCACCGAGTTTGCCGGTATTTTTTGTGTTCTCCAGCTTGGATTCGCTGGTGGCGTTGGTGAGGTAACCGATGTCGGAGATCTCATTCCTCAGGGCCTGGATCTTTTTCGTCTTCGAACCCAGGATTCTATCCGTGACATCTTTGAAGTAGTCTCCGCTCCGGAAGTCGTTCTCCCGCTCCGGAAGCCTAAGATCGAAGTCACGGACTATGAACGCATTTCTCACGTCGTCAACAGTAACATCGCCGAAAACAGCTTCCAGATCCTCCTGAGCTGCATCAAAAACCTCATCGCCCTTTTTGACGTTCAAAAGCCCGTTAGGCCTCTGGGGCACTCTTCCGATACCTGAGAACTCCGAAGTATCCTCCAGAAGCATCTTGGTAACGGCCTCAACCATCAATGTCTTACCTGACTCGTTCCCGCCGTAGAAAGCATTCAGGCCTTCTTCAAGCTTGACATCAATATCGCTCAGCGGACCGTACTGATCCAGTTTCAGTCTTTTGATCGCTACCCTACCGCTCATATCTTGAAAGACCTCTCAGAAACTTTTCCTCAACCAGTTCAGGGTTTTCAAAACTTTTTTCCGCAAGCCTGTCCTGGAACTCCTGGTAAATCTTTGAATCAGCTATGGACGACACAGATTCAAGGCCTGAACCTGTTAAATCAAATTCTTCAGGTCCCAGGACCTCCAGCTTGTTTTCAAGTTCGTTCAGAAATTCCTCGACAGGCCTCTTAGTAAACCCGGAGATTTCCACGATCAGTGAAGCATTTCCAATATCCTTCTCCCTGAAATCCTCTATTACTTCTTCCTCGACTTCCTTTTCGTGGCCTGGAAGCATTTCCATGCTCTTCTTCAGGTAGTGAAAGCTGTCAAGTTCCACAGTTCTGAGGCCTTCTCCTATCTCCAGGATCCAGGCCTCTCTTTTTCCAGTCTCTGAACGTGATATGGATACAGGTGAACCGCTGTATGCGAATAGTGTGTCTCCAAATTTCTTTTTAGTAGCTGAAGTGTGTATGTGTCCTGCGAGTACGTGGTCAAAGCCTGTTCGGACAAGTTCTTTTGGTTCGACAGGCAGGTACTTTGATTCCTCGCCGAAACCTCCCTGGGACCCTGTCAGGGTGCAGTGTATCATCAGCAGGTTCTCTTTTCCCTCTACAGTTGCTTCTGAGATCGGTTCAACAAGTTCAGAGAAGTCTTTTTCCGTGTAAGGTACTGCGATTATGTTTATATCATCGAAGGATTTTCTGCCGTAAGGCCTTTCCTGTATTACCTCTATACTGTCTCCGAAGTGTTCCTCCTGCCTGAAAGCTGATTTGTCGTGGTTTCCTGGGATGACAAGTGTATGAAAGTTGTTGTCGGAGAATAAAGGCCTTAGATCTGTCTTGAGATCATCGACATCGATGTTTCCGTCGAAAAGGTCTCCTGTAATAAGTAGGAGGTCTGCTTCCTCGTTTCTGCAGATGTCCAGAACCTGTTTCAGGGCTTCAAGCCTCTCCGGCTTTCCCGGGGATAGATGTACGTCGGCAGTGTGGACTATCTTCACATCTGCCAGTTTGGTCTTCGAGCCTTAAATGTACTTGAACTCGCTGTCCGAGCACCTGACCTCTTCCTGTGCTACTCCATACTCCAGTGCTGCTTCTATCTCGTCTTCGTTGTAGGGAGGCCTTATTCTTTCGATGACGTCTTCCGGCGTGAAGTCTTCTCCCTGTTTCAGGACAGGTTTCACAAAGGTCTCGTAGATATGTTCTGAACGTTTCTTTCGCTCTCTACTTGCTTCTTCATCCGATGTTTCGGGTGAAAACCTCAGCCTGTAGGATATCTCGTCTTCTTCCTCTTCCTCATCGCCGAATATTTTTTCCGAAGCCATCTGATTCAGTAGCTTGACGGTTAAGCTATAAAGGGATTAAGTCAACCCGGGACAGGTATTGCCGACCTCTCATTTTTTCAACTAGCCCAGATATAATTCAAAGTGTCAACTACCCACTACCTAATCAGAGATTAGGAAGGAGTCTCCATGAGGTGAAAAGATGACTCAGGTAACTGGTCTCATCCCTCCACGGGCAAAAAGCTCGATCCGAAGAAAGGATACTTTGTGAACGTCAAAAACAGCTGTAAAATGGCCGGCGCAAGGCCTCCGGTGCCGGAGTAAGATAGGATGAAGAAATCAGCAGTTATCGGAGCGTTACTTCTGCTTTCGGGAACTGTAGCAGGCCTTAAGTTCCATGATACCAGGACTGTAGATGGTAAGGTGAACAGTTCGCCGCCTATGCCAGGAGGGAACCTGACAGTGAAGAACAGTACGGCGATGAAGAGTTCCCCGGATAGTTCCCGATCAGAGGGTTCTAACTCAGGCTCCGATTTTCACGGCGCTCTTGACCATAAGAATAGTGGAGGCTTCTTCTCAAATATTTTACAGGGAATAATGGATTTCATTCCTTTCATCTAATTCTTTTCAGAGACGATCCAACCTTCTCCCGGTAGCTGGTCAGCTTCCAGATGCCTTATAATGTCCTGGGCCTCGCTCCTGGTATTTCCAACAGTTCTGTTCCTGCCCTGGATGTTGATACGGGAGACCGTGTCGTACTTGAAGGCTGAGGAAATGCTGAGGTTATCCTTCAGATGTCCTGCGTAACGCAGGTAGATATGGGCTTTTTCTCCAGTCGTCTGGTAGAGGTATCTGCCTGACTTCCCGGTCTCAGATCCTGTAACATAGTTCTGTGCGATCCTCTTGATCTTTCTGGCTGCAGAGTCCGAGATAGTGACCGGGAATGAGAACCGGTAGCCTGAATCAGTCCTGACAAGTCTCAACTGGTTCCTGTATACTGAAATCACATCGTCCGAGCTGTAAGCCTTTAATCCAAGCTCTACGTACTTTCCGGAGACGTTCACCAACCTGACATATGTGCCATCGATTTGGACCGTCTTTCCCGGGAGAATTTCCTTGCCTGAGATAAAAACGGAGTTGCCTGAGATAGATGTGGAATGGTTTTTACGCAGGGAGAGATTGTTTCCGCTCCCCAGCTTTAACCTGAACCAGGCCTTGACCTTCTTGTTCTTTAAAACGCTTTCCAATCTGTCCCTGATGTCTTTACTAGCGTTTAACTGTATATAATTTCCTTTATCCGTGTTTTCAGGCCTTATAGTTGTGTAGGAGATATTAAATGTTTCAAGTCGTGCCTGAAGGATCGAGGCCTTGTTTCGGGGTGATTTGCTGGTGTTTAATTTTATTCTGTATGTATTAAGGTTTTGAGGCCCTGTTTCTGCAGTATTCTGTTTTCCTGTGTGGTTTAAAGTGGAGTTGGCTTTGTTGCTTGTCTGTTTGGAGGCGCAGCCTGATGTCATCAGGATTGCCGTGAGAAGGAGTGCAGGGACCAGCTTGTTCATGGCTGCGTTTAGGGTCTTGAGTTTCTTAAGGGTTTTTCAGTCGCTGAGCTCGTTTTTCAGGTCTCTGAGTTGTTCTGTCATGTCTCTGTCGAGGCCTTCGTCTTTGGTTGCTATTCCTGTTGTAAGAAGTAGTTTCATGCCTTCCTGTACGCTCATGTCGAGTTCCTTGAACTGGTCCTGTCTCAGCATGACCAGGTGTCCCATCGTGGGATTTGGTGTCAGAGGTATGAAGACCGAGTGCATCTTTTCATCTTCTGCTTCATCCACTGCTTCCGGTGCTTCTGCTGTCAGAAGGCCTAGTGAGCGGAGGTCCGAGTCCGGGAAGTCTACTAGAACTACTTTCTGGAAAGTGTCGTCCTCTCCGCTGAATGAGTCGCTTATCCTGTCGACTGTTGAGTAGACCGCTCCGAAGACCGGTATCTCCTTGATCATTTTGTTTATAGTCAGTGATAGTCTTTCCGAGGCCTTGTAGTTTGATACGTAGCCGATCAGTGTTATGAAGACCACTACGAGAAGTACGGCAATGCCCTGGGCTATTACTGTGATGTTGCCGGTGTAACTGGCCAGGTTGGTTCCTCTCACGATCGGGTTGACGAAGAGGAAGACGTAATCTGCCAGGAACTTGATTATGACCAGACTTATCAGCAGGGGCAGGATCATAACCAGGCCTGATTTGAATGATTCTCTGGCACGGCCAGCGTAGTCCATAATCAGGTCTTTTGTGTTCTAAGTTCAAAAAGCAGCAGGTGTGAAAAAGTAGATATACAATCAGTAGCTTTCCTTTTCTACTCCTATGTGGGAAAGCTTCAGATGTGCAGCTATCTGGTGTGAACACGTCCGGCCCTGGAACTGGCAGGGGCAGAAGGCCTCTCCCGAGTCTATATCCACTCCTACAGTGTATGTATCGGTATCTCCCTCGACTTCGAACTGGTACCTGTCATGGGACCGGGACTTCAATACAATCTTCTCCTCATCGATGATTCTCCTGGCCTTACCCCATTTATGCAGGTTCTCCCTCTCGGCCCGGGTCATCTCCTCCTCTCCACTCATGTACACGAAGAGTTCCGGGCTGTGAAGCTTAAAACAGGAAGGCCTTCAGGCAGAAAATCATGAAAAATTATTCGAGAGAAAAATAAAGGAAAAATATGTGGTCTTCAGTCGTTTAAGATGTGTGTTCTCTGGTCATCACCCTTTGTTGAATTTTTCTTGTTGTTTTGTGTTCTCGCATCCGTCAGTCGGAGGCCTTCGTTCTTTGGAAGCGGTATAGCTGATGCTTTGTTGGTATAAGTGTTGTTTAGTTGTGTGTTTCTTATTCGGAAGCAGATGTCCGACGCTTTTCGGTTGAGTCCTTTTGCCCGAGGTCCGCTGAGTTGCGGGCCAGGCCAGGTTGTCCCAACCTACTCATCCTGTATTACATATACAGGATATTCGGTGTAGAAAACACTTGGAAGATATAGGCCACACAGCGATTAATTGACAGACGCATGCCGCGTGCCGCGATGTGTGCTGCGTGACTCATACCTGTACTTTGTAATCCAGCTTTTATAAAAGTTTGGCTCTAATCTGTGGAGGCCTTGAGAATGGTGTTGAGGCCCGGTATAGAAATTTGGTTAAATGTTTCCCGGTAATTTACTGTTTATGGATGAGGATCTGCGTTTGATCGAGGAGTATGCAGGCCTTGAAGACACTGAGTTGCATCGGGATTTTGAAGCCATAGTCTCGGATGTCTTTGAGATCCAGGAACTGCAGCGTTCTTTTACGAGCAGTCAGCTTCCTGATGGTTTTGTCTCGGAGACCGTTGAAGGCGGGGATTTTGGTTTTTACGCCGAGAAAATCTATGATTCCGGGAGGATTGAGGTTGAGTACACCGAGTCTTCAGATGTCGGCTTTGAATCCCGGGATGCGTCACAGGTTACTGTTTCCGTTGAGGCCGCTGGCTACGAGTTCAGCAAGGCCTGGGATCAGAACAGGTAGGTTTACTGTTTCTCTATTATCATGTCCAGTAGGTTTTTCAGGATTCCAAAGATGACAGGTCCGAGGAAGATGCCTACAGGTCCGAAAAGGCCTATACCTCCTATCAGGCCGAGAAGTATGAAGAACGGATGGATGTCTGCGTCGCTGTCGACAACCAGGGGTCTGAGGAAGTTGTCGCTGCCGCCCACCAGTATTACTCCGTAGGCTACAAGGAATCCTGCCGCCAGTAGATTGCCTGTGATAGCGAGGTATACTGCGGCAGGGAACCAGACGAACGCTGACCCGATCATAGGTATGAATCCGAGCAGCACCATGACAAACGTCCAGAACAGGACGTTGGGCACACCCGCTATCAGGAGGCCTATACCTGCGAGAACTCCCTGTGAGAACGCCACCAGCACATGGCCTTTGACAACGGCCCAGACCGATTCAGCGGTCGAGCTGTACAGCATATCCTGTCTCTCATCGTTCATGAAGTCAAACTTCTTCGTCCATTCAACGAACTGCCTGCCATCCTTCAAGGCGTAGAACTGCAGGAAAAGCATTAGCGAGACACCTATCGAAAGATCAGTGAACAGGCTTACCGCCGAGGAAAGGCCTGAAGGCAGGAAGGAAGCGATGTTCTTAACGAGTTCGCCGGCCCTACGCTCGATGTGGATGGACTGGCCGGTGTACTGCATCACCAGGTGATCGATCTGGTCCGCTGCCTGGAGGCCCTGAGACGTATTAATACCTGAGACCATTCTTGCGGCGTCTCCTCCTACGGCTCCGATTATTATCGTGAAAGGCAGAATCGCGGCGAAGATAGTCAAGGCGATCACCAGAACTGCCGATACATCTTTCCCAAACCTGGACCTGATCTTCCTGAACGCAGGATATGTTACAAAAGCCAGGAGAAGGCCTGTCAACAGGTAGCTTATCAGAGATGAGATCATGATAAAGCAGATTAAAGCTACGAGCACAGTACTACCGTAGAGAAAGGCCTTCTGTCTGTCGATCTCCATGAAAGAAGTTTTCCGGAAAAATTTAGATAAAGTTTTAGGTCAGGATTAAATCACTAGCAGGGAAAAAGATTTGTATGGAGTTCAATCCTTTCCGGGAGAACGCGGAAAAATACACAGGTTTAACTCGATCTACTCGAACGAGGCCGCAGGATGGAATATCGGAAGACCTCAGGACCCTGTAAGGTACCCTGTCGAGTCCGGACAGATCCAGGGAGACGTACTCGATGTAGGGTGTGGTACAGGCCTTCATACGCGTTACATGGCATCGAAAGGTCTTGAAGTGCCTGGTATTGACTTCTCAGCTGAAGCTATTTACAGGGCGAAGCAGAATGCCTACCAGGAGAACTCCTCCGCCGAGTTCCTTGTCTGGAACGCCCTGAACCTTTCAGGTCTTAACAGGAGTTTCGATACCGTGCTGGATTCCGCAATGATGCACTCTCTAAGCAGGACTGAGAGACCCGAGTATGTAGAAGAGCTTGGGAAGGTTCTCAGGCCGGGCGGCAGAGCATTCATCATCTGCTCGCAGCAGAGCGTGCCTGTCTGGGAGATAAGGGCCCTATTCCGGGAATGGAGCGTGGTTTACGTTCTTGAGACTCGTTACACGTATACCTCCAACTCTATCCCTGCTTTCCTGATCTGCGTGGAAAAGGCCTGAGTTAGAAGCCCAGTGTTTCCTTTACAAGGATCAGCGTTGTCCTCCCGGGACTGTCCTGCCTGAATGTAAGTTCCTTTGCTACTGCGCTTTCTGCCCCGTACTCTGCCTTTGCTCTCTCGTTTTCAAGTCTGTAGGCGTATTTCCAGAGTCTTTCCCTTGCGGCTTCCAGATCTTCTGTTATCTTGTTGGTTCCGGAGACAAGTACAAGGTTTTCGGCGGCAAAAGGGTAGGCACCTACACGTGACCCAGAACGATCTGCTGCAACCAGTTCCCCTGTACTGGCTATCGCGTTCAGGCTCCCAAGGAAGTAATCCGAGGCCTGTGCCTTTCTCCTCTGCCTGTTCCTTTCCTCGTCATCGTCGATCGAGAAGACCTTCCCGTAGAGGTTCTTCCAGCTGTGCCCTCCTGTGTTGAGGTAGTCGATAAAGCCTATCTCCTCCAGTGTTGTGGAGTGACCGGTCATGACCGAGGCCTCGTCCTCTATCTCATCTTTAACTGCCTCAAGGGCCTCTTCCCTGTCCTCAACGACCTTGACGTCAAAGTTGTTGTTCTCAAGGTTCCTGACAGTTTCCTCCAGTTTTTCCTGTGAAGGCCTTGAGTCATATTTTTCTGTTTCGATGTCGAGTTCTCCGATGAAGTCCTGTTTTGTCTTCGGCATACAGGCAGATTTTTGACCTGTACCTTTTAACCGGGTTAAGTGATCTCAAAGTTACCTTGTTTCAATGGGGGGGCTGATGGAGCTGGCTTTGTGCGTCCCGACAGAGGTTTTTTTGAAACAAATTTAAACAGTGAAGCCACAGTCTGTGTTATGGCTGAAGTTGAGCGAATTACTACAGGTATTGAAGGCTTGGACGATCTGATTCAGGGAGGTTTTCCGAAGAGTTCGGTCACCCTGATCTCAGGTGGTACAGGCACAGGTAAGACAACTCTCTGCAACCAGTTCCTTATGGAGGGGATTGAGAAGGGTCAAAAGGCCCTGTATATCTCTACCGAGGAGCCTGTCGAGGCCATCAAGGATGACGCGGCAGTCTTTGACTGGGATCTGCGAAAGCATGAGGAGGAAGGAGTTCTCCGCATGGAGTACAGTGAGCCTTCCGAGAACCAGTATCTCTCCGGCCAGGTTAAGCAGCTACTGAACAGCGGGGAGTATGACCGCGTGGTACTTGACTCCATGAGCGTTTTCACGACTTATTGGGGCGACAAGTTCCAGATCCGGAGAAACCTTCAGGATCTTGTGAAGATGCTGAGGAAGTCGGATTCAACCGTTATAATGACGGCAGAGATCCCTGAAGACAGTGAGAACTCTCTTTCACGTTCAAAGGTCTCAGAATTCGTAGCGGATGGAGTAGTAGCACTATACTACGAGTCGATGGGTGAAGGCAGCTTCAGAAACATCGAAGTCAGGAAGATGAGGAGAACAGATAATACTCCAGGCACGCATCCAATAGAGATAACTGACGACGGGATGTCGATGAAGGAACAGGCCGGCTTCTAAGGCCTAACGACTTTTTTTTATTTCAGTAAAAAAACTTTTTCCAAGATTCTAGAGTGATTCATATGCCTCGTAAACTCTGAGGCCTTCAGCTGTTACCTCTAACGGGAAGATATCTGTTTCGTGGTCCGTTCTACGCATCTTTCTTATCTTCAGGGTACGGTTGTAGTCCTCTGCGACCGGTACGAACTCCAGTAATATGACCGTATCGACCAGGTACTCTATGATTCCCTGTTTGGAGAGGCCTTCCGAGGTCTCCGGGATAGATCCTACTAGTACAGCGGTAACCCCTGCCTCTCTGAGGTTGTTCATCAGGCTTGAAAGTGCGACACGTGACATGTACTCGTCCTGGATGAACATCTGTACGAGGGATACTGAGTCGATGACTACTCTGTCGGCGTCGATCTCCTCTATCGCGTTGTTCACCTGGTCAAGAAGATCGGAGATATAGCTTCTTACTACGCGGGAAAGATTGTCCATATCCTTGCTCGGGAAGACAGGTTTGATTGAAAGGACTCGGACCTTGTCCTGTTCCTCCAGGCTGTTGAAATCCCAGCCGAACATCGAGTTGATATCCTCGAGAATATCTTCCTGCCGCTCCTCTGTAGTAACGTATACACCTGGCTCTCCTTCCTGTGCGCCTTTCCAGATAAAGTTGGAGCAGAAAGCAGTTTTTCCTGTACCTGTCTTACCTGTGATCAGGTTCATCGTGCCCTTGACGAAACCGCCTTCAACCTTGTTGTCCAGGTTCAGGACACCTGTAGTTATACGGTCCGCCTGATAATCATTTTTTTCAGTGATCGAGAGCTCTTCTTCCTCATCTTCCTGGGAGGCCTCTGCCTCACCCCCCTCAGCTTCCTCAGCTCCGGATTCAATCTCCTGATCCCGCTCATCAGGATGAGTGAAAGGATGCAGGATGGAGTCAAGCAGCGAAGGCCTTTCCTCTTCTTCCTCATCTTCTTCAGTATCAAGAGTCTTCTCCTTCATCTCCTGGATAGTCTCAGCCAGGTCAGGGATAGCGCCTCCGACCTTCTTCTCGGGATGATCTATCTCTTTCTCGCCCTCCATGGCCCTGTCAAATTCATTCTTTTCCTCCTCAGTAACTTCTTCCGAGGCCTCCTCCGCTTTCTGCTCCTCTTCCTCTTCTTTCTTTTCCTGTATTTCCCTTTCGGTCTCTTCTCCCTCAGTGTATATTACTCCTGAATCCATGCTGTCAGTCGATATCTTGAAGCCTTCATCAAGTTCGTCGACATTCACCGTTATTTTCTTGACTTCGCCAGGTTTAAGGTCGAGAAGCTCAGTATCAACATTTTCCCTACCGGAGTAGAAGCTTAAGAAGTCATAGAACAGGTCCTCGGACTGGTTCTGGAAGGAGATAGTTACTTCTTTCCCTGAACCGTTGTCCTGTTTCTGGATTTCCGTTACCGTTACTCCGCTACCCGACATAGAAAGGCCTCTTATCTAACATTTTGTGAACCCTCCTTGAAAAAGAGTTCTATTCCTCATCTTCCTGATCTTCTTCTCCGTGGATGTTCTGCCTGGCTCTCCTGTTGGCTGCCCACCATTTCTCCAGTTCCTCCATACCTTTCCACGGGGCCTTCAGGTAGTTCTGAACCGTGAGCTTGCTCCAGAGGAATCCATCCAGCTCATCCTTCAGGTCTTCCTTCTCTCCACGGAGCTCCAGTATCCTGTTCTGCCTGTCCTGCATCATCTCGTTGAAGGTGTCCTTGTCTATCTGTCTCTTGAAGTACTGCTTCTCGCCCTTTTTCCGGGCCTCAACCTGATCCTCAAGTTCGCTGTTAATCCTTACGAGCTCTGTCTGAATCCTGTAGTACGGGATACCTACGACTGTTACGAGGAAGAACGCGATGTAAAGCAGCATGAATCCTAGTGCGTACTTCCACCAGTTCAGAAGTACGTACTTCTTCAGGGCCTTGGCCTCAAGCTTTGAATCAATGGTTTCAGCTTTCGAATAACCCTGATTCAGGCCTTCTCTCAGGGCTGTCAGGTTATCATCCATTATGGATCTGTTAGCGTCTTCAATACTGTTCCAGAGGCCTTTGAACATCTTTCTTTCCCCAGAAGTATCTATACCTGCTAACCTGTACCGCTTTATGCTTGCGTTCAACAACTGTGCCCGTTGCTTGAGCTCCTTGTATTTTTCTACTTCCTTCCTGTCCAGAACCTGGAAATCCAGGTACCTCTCCCTTGAGGCGTTACCGCTCCTGATTGAAAGCAGAGGGCTGAAAGTCCCTTCACGTGTGTGAAGAGGCACATAAACGCCTAGCTTGAACCTCCTAGTCTGCTGAGGCCCTATCTGTGCTGAGGTCACTTTGTGCCCGTTGCTAAGGACGTAGGCGTTGCAGCAGCTGCTTGAAAAGTTGAATTGCAGGTTGAGAGGTTTGCTCTTTTTCTTGCTTGTAACTGTGAACCGTGCAGTAGCGTTCTCGTACTGTAAGACTGATTCGTTCAGCGGTGTCAGGCTTGTTGGGAGCGATGCGTTGAAGGAGTTGATCTCGACGTTGCCACGAGAGAACACAATGTTCCTGGTGGCGTTAGCGCTGTCCGAGGCGCACATAACGCTGTAACTGAAAGTATTGTAGTCCACGTCGCTTATGTCCACTTCTGCCTGGTGGTATGCGCCGCCTGTTTTGTCGAAGGATTTTGCCTGCTTGAAGCTTACGTCCTCCGGGATAACGTTTCTTGAATAGACACATTTAGCCGCTATGTTGGTGTTAACTGATAGATTGACTGTTTTAGTGCCTGGCGCAACGGTAACTGGCGGGGATAGCCTTGTAATCTTCATTCGGGGTCCTCCTCCACCAGGCAATCCCGAGAATCCTCTTCCAGGGCCTGTTCCGTTCTTGGTCGTTCCAGAGCCACCTATACTTACTGAGAATGATGGTGGTGGGCTGGTCAATAGGTCCTGGCTTTCCGAGTTTCCTCTGTTGTCAGATCCAACTAGGAGTATTGACACGCTTTTGCCTGATTCTGGAGCAGTAAAGGTTGCTGTCGCCGTCCCGTTGTCGTGGTTGTAATCCATTCTCTGATAGCCTGTGGATCCCTGCTTGCACTCGCTGCATATCGCGAAGGATGAGAACGATCCCGCATCGATAAGCTGTCCTCCAGGCTCCCTCCAGTAAACCTTGACAGTGAAGTTCGATCCAGGTTTGATATAGTCCGGCTGCTCCATCTTAACAGGCTTCAGAAGCCTGCTTACACCCACAGTCTTTTTCAGGCTGGCTGAGTTATTTCCTTTACTCACGTTCAGGTATAGCGTGTAATCCACCGGAATCTTGGCCGGATCAGTAGTACTGGACGGAGGATCTGACCGCTTCACGGTGTAAGCGCTTATTCCGCCTGCGCCGTTTGCAAGGCTTACATTGGATCCATTTCTTGATAGAACAGCATTCAGATCATAGTTATTGAGCCGTTCACCATCAGCATCCCTCAGCTCCATATTATACTTTATCTTCTCCCGAGTCAGATAGATCTGCCTGCTTGGAGAGACATCTAGGTTCAGACTATCACTAACCCTGAAACTGCCGTTTTCACCGTCCGAGTTACCTGCTATATCCCATGCAGTGACTCTGAAGCTGTAATTACCTGCCTCAGAAGTATTAGTGAACCTGTAGCGGTACATACCATCATCTCCCCGGTTCATACTGAACTTCTGAATCTTTGAAGACTTGTTAACAGGATGGGAGACCTCCAAAGTAACATTATCGAGTAAAGAGTTGTCTGTAACGTTTGCCTGGAACGAAATACTTTCATTCAGGTTTGGAACGGATTCACTGCTACTTACCTGTCTCAGAACAGGACTTGAGGAATCAGAGGACACGATTTCCACAGGAACCTTCTTGCTGGTTCCATTTCCTTTACCGGGCGTGGCAGTGAACGTCAGGTTGGCCTTACCTGTCGAATAGGAGGCCTTTGTAAGGTAGCCGACATCTTTTCTGCGGTCTGAGTATGTGAGATTTCCGGCCGACTTGCTGGCCCGGATAGGCTTTATAACAGAGTTATTGGAGCTCTGGACCGTCAGGTTTATATTGCGCAGGCCTCCGTCCAAGGCCTTGAGCACCCAAGTAAGATTGTAGGGCGAAGCCGATTTAGGCAGGATTAGAACAGAACTGTTGCCGTTTATATTTTGTACTGAGCTATTTCCATACGCCACTGAGACGTTACCTGTTTTCTTTGTTATGGTGGAATCTCCCGTTGATGCTTTGACCTTGAATGAGTAGTTCCCTGAATTGTAGAACCTACTGAACTTCAAAGTGTTTTCTCCATTGACCTGATCATACGAACTTATCGTGTTTCCTCCCAGAGGCCTGGAAGCATTGATTTCTATATTTTCTACAGGTTCTGAGTTGCCTGTGATATTCAAGGAGAATTTGACGGGGTTTCCAACCGTTGTGGTGTTCTGTAGTAGCGTTGCATTCATTTCAAGCTGTGATACATTGAAGCTTTCTCCCAGCGTCTTCCTCCTGAGGTTTCCGTGGTTGTCCTTAACGTATATTTTTGTGAAGTTGTAGGTTCCTCTACGGGATGTTTTCTGGTAATCTACATACCAGAGATGTTTCCTGTTTACCGATGAACTTTTCTGTAATGTAAGATTCTCTTCCTGTCCTGTTGTGTTAACTACTGTCGCGTTAGCCGACCGTATCTTTGAGTTATCCTTGAGCTGGGCCTTGAGGGTCTCAGTCTGATTCAGGTTTATTTTAGAGGCAGTTATACTGTAACTTTCTACAGTCGGTTTCTCCGAGTCCTTTACATGGATTGAGATCGCCTTTGAAGTATTGTAGGTTCCTGTCCTCTCCCCCAGAGCTGCCTCTATACTGTAATCGCCTTTACCTGCTATGGAAAGATTTGAGAACGTGAAGTCCTGGCTGTAGCCCGAGGAAATGTTGTTCAAATGCCTTACATGGTTTTCATCATCTGGAATGTTCTTCAGTTTCAGAGCAGCATCTACAGCCTTCCCTGTGTTGCCCTGGCTTTTCAGGTTGAGAGCCGTAAGGTTAACTGAGAAGTTCTCATTCTGATCCACTGTACAGCTCCCTACACAGCTCAAATTGGCGATCTGTAGATCTGGAGCACGGTAAAGAGATCTAGCGATCCTTTTATTACCCAGGAGATCTGTTCTGAACGTTACGTTAGTATCCTGCGCTGGTGTAAAGGCCTCGGGATCTATCGTCACATTCAGATGCCAGTAGCCTCCAGATACGTTCAAGTCAAGGCCTTTAGAGGTCTCCGTTGCATTGCATTCGCCTCCGTAGCTGCAGGAAAAGTTCTCTACCCCAAGTTTATCTGAACCGGTTTTAAAGACTGTTAGGCCTATTTCTTTACTTTCTACCGTCTTGTTCAGATCTACCTGAAGCGTCAGGTTTCCACGGTAACCAGCGGGCACGTCCAGGCCTTTTACAACTTCTGTGGAGTAGTTGTTCACGTTGAATTTGGGAAGTCCTGAGTCCACTTTCCTGGTGTTCCCTGCATTATCGGTTATGTATACTGCAGTTACGTTGTATTTTCCAGCTTTGGATCTTTCTCCGATGTCTGCACGCCATAGATTATTATCTCCTGAGATATTCTGCATCGTGTAGTTCTTCCTATTTCCTCCATTGACCTCTACTACTGCGCTGTCAACTCCGTTCTTGTCGGAGAGGTTGGCGTTGAAGTAAAGAGCTTCTCCTTTGTATATGTTAACATCTCCTCTGAGGCCTTTTGGCTGTGAAAGGTTTGAGGCCTCTAGTTGAGGTTTCTTGGTGTCCAGGGTGTATGTGTATGTTTTCTTCAGCTGGTTTCCTGCCGTGTCGTTGATGAGGAGTTCAACCTGTTTCTGTCCATCATTTGTCCATCCTGGATCGAATTTTGTGCCGTTTTGAAGCGTATTAACTGCTCCAGAAGCATTCCATTTTGCAGAGGAAACATCCGATATATCATCGGTGAAGTTGACGTTGAATTTCCTGGAGCCGTTTATCACATTTTCTCCCGGTGCGATGTCAAGTATTCTCGGCTTCTTGTAATCCACAAGGTAGTTTCTGGTCTTCCTCCCCTCAAGGCCTACTTCGTCAATGGCCTTCACCCGCACAGTACACGTATGGTCGTCCGCTGTGGCGTCACATCTTTCGCTGTTGCCCACGTTTACCTGGATGTCGTTAGTGCAGGAATGGTACATCCATCTGGAGCCTTCTATCTTTACACGGCATCTAAGAACTGACACGTTCTCTACATTGTCGCTTATACTTGTTTTAACATTGAAGTTTTTGTTCTGCCAGGTATTTGCCGCTGGAGAATCTATTGACACGTCTGGTGCCACATTGTCGACCTTAAACCTCAGGAGGGAAGTGTTACTGTTTCCTGCCGTGTCTTTCGCTGTCAAGCGAATCTGGCACTTATTCGATGAACTATCCTTGCAGTTACCAGTAACGAAGTCAAAGCTACTGTCGCTGAACTTAATGCCGTAACTTCCTTGCTTCCAGGAATTATTTCCGTAACGGTATTCTACAGAGATTGAGCCATTGCTTTCGTCGTCATCTGCCGTAAAGCCTACATTGATGACTCCTGTCTCCCAGGAACTGTTGATGCTGCTCTGCAGCGCAACATTTGGAGGTTGAGTGTCCAGGTAAAACCATGTGCTGGAATTAGCAGATGTTGAAGCGTTATCCAATGCTCTTGACTTCAAACTGTAGTTCCCGTCTCCAGAGAGCTGTGACGAATCCAGCACAGCATTGAAAGTATGGTTAGAGGCTCCTATACCGGTCAGATTCTGCGAGTAAACCATATTTCCATTTGAATCGTAGATACTGTAATTATGGCTTTCAATAACATTGACTCCTGGCCTCTTGGCGTGGACAGAGAGATCGATAGTACTGTTTACGTACTGCCTGTAAGGCCTCTGGATAGTTACTGATGTCTTACTATTCTCCACACGGAAGCCTGAGGTATCCGAGGCCTTGTTGCCGGAGCTATCCAGGACGGTTAAATTGGCTTTTACATCCCCGAATAGGGATATATCCGGATTGCTGTTCCAGATAGCGGAGTAGGAATTGGAAGAGTTGAGGTCTCCTGAGTCAAACACCTGGGAAGAGTTTGAAGCATTGTAAACCGTGTAGTTTACGTCTTTGATACCTGAGTCCTTATCTGAGATCCTTGCCTTTATCTGTACCTCGCCTGCGACTCTTGAGCCTTTGCTTGGATATCTTAAGGTCGCTTCAGGCTTTTTCTTGTCTATAAGGATTCTCTGTGTTTCGTAGCTGGCGTTGGCATTGCCTGCGGAGTCAGTAGCACCGTATTTGACCGATTTATTGCAGACTGCCCCGTCTACACAGCCTACATCGACCGTAACGTTCTTTCCTGATAGTGAGGAACCTGTTTTCGCGCAGAGGCCTGTGAGAGTCCTGACGCAGTAGGATATCTTCCCCATTTTCCTGTCGTCGTAGGCCTTTAGAGGTATGGATGTGTTCTTGCCTTTCCATCCCGGATTAGTGTAAGTGGAGTAAGGCGTCGGAGGTTCTGTATCCACTGTGTAGGTGAAGTTCAGTATTACTCCGTTGTCCGCCCTGTCCTTTAACGAGATATTGAATGATTTTTCTCCCTGCGTATCGTTATTTATCTCCGCGGCTAGATCGGATCCCTGGCTGCTCTTCCTCGAAGCACCGTCCAGGATCTTTATACTCGAGGATTTGACTCCTGAGAGCGCATCCGAGAAGTTCATCCTGATAACTGTCGTGTTGAGTATGTAGGACTGGTTCGAGACCGATAACCGGGATACCTGGGGCGGCGTATCGTCCACAGTGTAGTTATAGAGTAAGTGGCGGATGTTGCTGGCATTATCTTTCAACCATACGTCAAGTGTCCGATAACCTTGCGACCAGTTAGGACTGAATGTAAACGATTTGGACTGCTTGGTAACATTTGATCCTGTCCCTAGAGTTGCGGAGACAAAGTGCTGATCTTTGATCGCGAAATCCAGGTTCTCACCTGACTTGATAGCGGAGTTATTGCCCCTTATCTGGCCTCCCGCCTTCACAGACTTCACTGTCGGCGCCCTGGTATCTACATCATACTTGAAGACGTTTTTACGCATATTCAAGGCCTTATCAAAGATGTATGCGAAAAAGGTCTGGTTATCTCCATCAGAGCTGAAGGGATCAAGGCCTCCAGTTGTGTTAACTTCCAGGCTTCCATTACCGCTGCTGTCATCGTACCTGTTACGGTAAGTCTTCGAACCCAGGTTCTTACTGCCGTTAAGGACAGAGTAGTTATCGCTAGCGTTCAACTCGAATACATCTGAAAGTTTGATCACCGAACGGTTTTTAGGGCCTATATCCATGATATTTGGCTTCTGAGTATCATAGATAACAGTATCGTTTACGATCGTTGGAGCCAGGTTACCTGCGTAGTCGCGGAACTGTGTGGAGATTTTTCTGTTACCTGTCTTACCAGGACATCCAAGAGATGAATTCGTGATATCTATCTGTACCTGGTCGGCCGTCCCGTTTCTCACATACCATCTCGACCAGTCTTTCCGGTTACATGAAAACCTGAAAAGATCAGGAACTGCCTTATCGGTCAGATAACTTGGCTTTGAGACCCTCACATCCACTTCAGGATCGTTCACGTAATACCTGGAAATATTCACGTCCTGCTTCTTAGGCCTCTTAGTATCAACCACAATCCACGCCTCAGTCTTGGAACCCCAGTACCCCTGGGTCGAGTTATCCTTGAACTGAACCGCATAGGTATCGTTCAAACCACCATAGTCGCCGGAAAGATCATAATCAACCTTCCTTGCGTCTACAAGGCCTTTCACCGAGACATTGCCTGAAGTAAGGAACTCTCCACGGGACTCATTTATCTTTGAATCAAGAGAAAGTTCATCGATAATATAGGCATCCTGGGCAGAGGAATTGTTTCTCTTAACCCGTAGCCTGAAACTATCAGTATACGCCGAGGAAGGAAGCTGACTGGTCCTGACCTTCTGCCATTCACCGGAACCAAGATCTCCGGGCTTTATCACCTTCAAAGTATTCCAGCCCGAGCCCCCATTCTGCTCATACTGAATCTTCAGATCCTCTGCTCCCTCCGCCGGGTCGCAAGAAGAAGACTGGGAAGGCTTTTTCACCCAGAACTCCAGGCTCAGGTTCTGCGAAGAACTGACATTATAGGACCTGGAAGTAACCTCTGCTGTGCCTCCATTGGCCGAAGATTGCAGAATCAGAGCCTTATCACCCTTATAGGCCCCGCAGGACTTAGAGATCTTTGAATACTTCGCTCCTGAGAAATTCCACACATTTTGATCTGTGAAATTTTCGAAACCTGACTGGATAACCGGTTTAAGGCCTATGCTTGAGTTAGAGTGCTGGAACCGGGCGTTCGCGATCTTGGTATTCCTGGGATAATAACCTGTCGAACTAAGTGTAAACGTGCTGTTAGTATACTTCGACTCGTTTACCTTTGTATAAGGCAGATCCTTCCCGGAGTAGGCCTTAGTATTCTTAATTCGAGGCCCCAGAAGGAAATTGACTATGTTGCTCATCAGCTTATCCCGGGTCTTGTTGGAACTTACTGCTTCAAAGCCGAAAGTGCCCAGGACCGAACGATACCTGTAGGGTGAGGCGTGAACCAGCGCACTGGCCAGTTCATCCGGAGTATCTCCTGTTTTTGGCGTATCTCCATCTTTTTCAACATAGTATTTGGGATCAGCGTCTTTCCGGGCGTTTAGGTTCAAGGCTATCTGTATGGCATGCTGGTGGTTATCTCTCCTTGGCTCCCATGTCATATTCACAGAACCCGATCCTTTCCTTATACTGGAGTGCAGGGCGTATTTTAGGTTC
>JBDGSM010000020.1:0-5503 GCA_042217545.1 Candidatus Nanohalobium sp.
CACGTGGTCCAGGGTCATGTGGAGGCCTACGTCGAAGTAGAGGATGTCGAGGAGCTTGAGGAAGGCTGGAACATGACTTTTGCGATACCGAAAGGCCTTGAAAATTATATCGTCAGTAAAGGATTCATCGCGGTCGAGGGGATCAGCCTGACGCTGACAGAAGTAACACCGGAGGACTTCTCCGTAACCATAATACCCGAGACCTGGAAGGAAACCAACCTGTCGGAAAAAGAAGAAGGAGACTTTGTGAACATCGAAACCGACGTCATGGCCCGGTACGCCGAAAAAATGATCGAAAGAGAGGCCTGATAACAGATGTCGATAGCCCCTCAGAACCCGGACAGGACGGAAAAAGCCTGGAACGCACTCTACGACCTCGACGATGAAGATATAACGGTCTCACAGGCATTTGACAGGATAGAAACCGATCACTCGCTGCCCAGAAACGTTCCTGCAGCCACACAGTTCGACAACTACCAGCTGATGATGGGAGAACTGGCAGATGAGGAACCTGAGGCCTTACTGAAACTTAACGATACATTCTTCTACCTCGATCAGGGAAAACAGGACGAAGTACTTCTACACGAGGCAATGCACGGACTGGAAGGAAAAAATCGCTTGATGCCACAGCTCCGGTACGGAAAAGGCATCAGCCAGGAATTCCAGGAAGACCTTGTCACAGCCTTCAACTACGGAGGCATAGACAGCACTGAAGGCGTGGTCCAGGCCCTGGCTGCAGAACTGAACGGTTCAAACGTTGGAGACTACTTCCGCAGGTATGAAACAAGGAATACGCATGACCGCTGGCGTGAAAAAGGCCTTGACCCCGGGAAAGAACTTTCAGGAGAGATAGAGGACTTCAGGCAGGAAGCGATAGCAGAACTTGGCGGAAGAGAAGTTTACGATGTCCAGATCGACGAAGGCCTCTACTTCGAATATGGAGAGTTCCTGGGCGAAGGATACAGCGTAACTGTGGCCGGAGAGGACGCAGAGATATACGGAGGCGAGATCGCTCAGAACTATCTTGAAGACGTCTATGGGGGCCTTAATGATATGGGGGATCTTGATCTTGAGGAAAAATATGAGGACGAATATGAAAGAGAAGAAGGTTTTGAGGTCGCCGAACCTCGGGTAGAGGACATCTAGAGCGTTGTGTGCTCTCCTATTATCGCATCGTTGAGCTGTGTATTCTCCACTTCTGTATCCCTGTCAATGATGGAGTTCCTGATCTGTGAGTCATGGATCTCAGCTCCCGGGAAGATTATAGCGTTCTCAATGCAGGAGTTCTCCACTCTTGCCCCCTGCATGATGAAGACGTTGTCCCCGATATCCGAGTTCACAGCCTCTCCGTTCACAACATCTACTTCGACGACTGCATCCATAGCGTTGAGGTAACCTGTCGGCGTGCCGATGTCGAACCAGTCTCCATCGAACGAGAACGCGAACATCTGGGTCTGTTCATGCGCCCACTCGATAAGTCTTCCTGGCTCGTCAAGGTACTTTTCTGCAGGTATATCCGTATCCCTGAAATGATCCTCGTACTCGTGGAACAGGGAAACCTTGTCCTCGGGGAAGAAATAACACGCGGTAGAGGCGAGCGTTGAAGGAGGCACATCAGGCTTCTCCTCGAAACCTGTGATCTCATCTCCCTCAGTGTCAACGATACCGAAGCTCGTCGCCAGATCCTTATCCTTCACATCGTACACAACGTTCGCAGGAGCGTCCTTAACCTGCGCGAAATCGATGAAATCCGCGATATCAAAGCTGTAGTAATTATCACCACCGATCACAAGAAGATCGTCCTCAAGGCCTTCCTTGTCCAGTAATTTGATGATCGCGCCGATAGTACCGGGTTTTTCCTCTTCCGAATCCTGTTCCTCGACAACCACTCTAACGTTGTCTCGGTTGTACTCATCTGTGTAGTCCTCGAAGTCGCCGGCAAACTTCTCGTTAGTAGAAATTATGATCTCGTCGACGTCCTCCATATCTTCAATTATGTAATCGATAATCGGCTTCTCTCCAAGAGGAAGAAGAGGCTTCGCACGGTTTTTCGTGATCGGCCATAGACGTGTGGCGTGACCGCCGGCAAGGACAATTGCTTTCATGAATATCGGATAATACAAGGTAATACCTTCTACTTTAAAACTCTAACACTTAGGCCTTCGATAGTTACTAAAAAGTAGACACGGAAGAGCAGTTAGAGATGACACCGCGCTACGACGAACCGGAAGATATCACGCCTGCAGAAGAAGTAGCTGGAGCTGTAGGAACCTCTACAGAATACAGCTCTGAAATGGAGATCGGAGAGAAGGACGGCCAGAAATACGTAATCAAAGACGAGGAAGCAGGACAAGGCCTTGTCGTGCCATATATTATAGTTGACGCGGTAGCTGAGGAAACAGGCCTTGAAACAGGTATTTCGTACGATCCAGAAGCTGGAAAAATAATCAGACCGGAAGTTTCTGGCGAGATTCCTGAGGAATACGGGTTAAACCTTACTACATTGATAGACAAACTCAGGGGCAACCCGATCGGACCTGACGAACAGGACCTATACGAGGCCTCAGCGCTCAAGTACTTCGCGAGAGATTCAAACCTTGAAGGGGGCCTTAAACTTACTGATGAAGGTGTAGAGGCGGTAGACTTCAAGAGAGCAGGAAATCTCGGAGAACACTTCTATTCCTCTTTCTTGAGAGAAATGGACGATGTCTTCGACCATCTGAATCAGGACTTCTCCCGCAGAAGATTTGAGGAAACAGTCGGGGGCCTTGCCGAAGAAGCAGATCTTGAGGCTCTTGGAAATAGACTTGAAGAAGGATTTGAACAGTATGATTCTGGGACGACAGAAAGAAAGCAGGAAGCAGTGATTGATAGGGTTTTAGAAGGTTTCAGAGAGTTTAGATAACTTCTTTCTCCTCTTCGTACTCGAAGTCGTGGTCTTCCGATTCATCTGCAGCTTTCTTGATATCGGTTAACAGTTGACATTTCCTGCAGATCCCTCCGGAACAAGGTTCACCACATCGCTCACATCTCTGGATTTCATCCTCCTCCTCCCAGTCAATACTTTCCTCGACAAGATCAGAAATATCACGTCCCTGGGAAACAATCGAATACTTGATCCCTGGCATCTCTGATTCCAGCTTGTTCAAGAAGCTCTTTACCATAGGCCTTAATGTTGATTCCTGAACGTGTGGACAGCGATCGATTACTCCCAGATCGTGAATCCTCGAGTAAAGAGCTACTTCTTTCTCCATCACATCACGCAATGGTTTTATGCGCTCCACGAACATCTCGTGATCTGCAGGATCATCTTTAGGCCCTATGCGGGCCATCCTTTTCATGTCACCCTTGATATGGTTCATCATGATGCTCTGAGCTTCATCGTCGAGGTTGTGACCGATAGCCATCTTATCCGCATCGACCTCCCGCGAAAGCTTGTTCAGAAGATCTCTGCGGAAGATACCGCAGTAAGTGCAGTTGCCTTTAGCACCGGCGTTCGCGACATCGTCCATCTTCAGGTCGTAGTAGTCCTCGTACCTGCCGACCTTCAGCTCGACACCGAGCTCATCGCAAAGCCTTTCAGCAGCGCTTATGGACTCATCCCGGTACTCATCGATACCTTCGTGAACGCAGACGCCGACGATATCGATGTCAGGCCTCTCACCGAATATATCGACCAGCTGCTCCAGAAGTACCGCGGAATCTTTTCCGCCTGAAAGGCCTACAGCGATAGTATCGCCGGAGTTAACCATATCTCCTTCTCTTATAGTCCGCTTTACCTGCTTGTTGATGTCGATGGAGAAATGTTTCTCGCATAGGCTGCGGCCTTCGTACTCCCGGTTTATCACCGCTTCCTTACCGCACTTGCTACAGGTTTCGTCAGTCATATTTTTCCTTTGAACAACTGAAGTTTTTAAGAAGAGAGTATCCTAGTCCGAACGGTAATCCCTCAGGGCCTCACCGTACGCCTCTATATCCACAACTTCCAGATCCCAGTCGCTGTACTGCTCCATCTCACTGTCCACAGAGCCTTCCTCTTCTTCATCGTCCGACCCCAGATAGCTGGAGACATACTTCCCCAGTGCAGAACCGATACCCCAGCCAAGCGACAGGGCACCTCCGGTAAACAACAGGTCAGCAGCCGCAGCATATCCCAGGGCGCCGGAAACAAGGCCTGTACCCATTCCTCCGAGACCTCCTTTCACGTAAGTAGAATCGTTCTCAAACAGGTAGCTGGAGGCCTTATCCTTCCAGCCTCTTTCTTCAATTTCCTCTCCGCCTTCGTCTTTCTCAAGTATCTCTTCGACCTGGTTCCAGGTTGAACCTGTTACGACAACTTTTTCCTCCTCTTCATCTGCGTAGTAACTTCCCTCAAGAACACTGTAGGCCTTTACCAGTTCACCTACCTCGTGACCTGACCGCTCTGTAAAATCGTAGAGATCAGGTTCTGTTTCCTCCTTTTCCTGTTCTTCCTCGCTTTTATCCTCCAGCCAGGACCTGAACAGGTCAGGAAGGTCTCTGGACGAACCAGATGCTGCCATGAACAAAAATCACGCACAAAACCTTTTATAGACTGAACGGTGACAACAGCTACTTTTTTTCGCCGAGAACTATCTCCCTGATCCTTGAGACCTCTTCAACAGTGTAGTCCGGGCTTACATCCATTGAGGCCTCACTCCGTTTCACCCATACTGAACTCATCTCCGCTCTCTGGGCAGCGATCAGGTCAGACTCCGCATCACCTATGTAGACGAAAGGACCTCTCTTCAGCTCGGCCTTTGCCAGCTCCAGATGGTTGGGGTGTGGCTTCCGGGCCTGAAGATCCTCAAAATTCCTGACACCGGCGTAAAACTTGAAGAAACGCTTCAAATCAAAGTAATCTATCGCAATCTCCACAGCCATCTCCGGAGCATTACTTATGATGCCAAGCTCCACGTCCTCCTCATGCAAGGCCTTGATAGTATCCCGCACATGATCGTAAAGCTCGAAGTTACCTTCCTCAAGCTGCTGCTCCCTCGCCAAAGTCGTTTTCTCGGCTACAGAGTTCCATATCTTCCTCGGATTTACTCCGACATCCTTGGAAGTCTTCACACACTGAGAATAACCTTTATCGCCGAGAAGAGAATCCTTAACCCTGCGATCCAGTCCTTCAGGATCAACACCTTCATCCCTCAAGGCCTCGTTAACAGCATCATACTTCCATTCCTCAGTGTTGAAGAGTGAGTTCAAAATCACTCCATCCATGTCAAAGACCACAGAGTTGAACTCCATCGGTAAAACAGGCTTACATCGGAAAACCTTTTACAGTTAACCAGAAAAAAGGCCTACCGCTTAAAATCCTTACCGCCTCATTTCTCAACTGAAGCAGGCGTCGAAAAACACTCAAAAGTTTCTCGGCGCTGACACGTATCGAGCCGGCGTGGCGGAGTCTGGCTGAACGCGGCAGATTCGAGATCTGCTGGGACATACCCGTCCCTCCTCGGTTCAAATCCGAGCGCCGGCG
>JBDGSM010000021.1:0-6688 GCA_042217545.1 Candidatus Nanohalobium sp.
TGAAGAGGGCCCGTAGCTCAGCCAGGACAGAGCGAGCGGCTTCGGAACCTCAAGTCCTGCAAAGGACGAGGACCGAGGAGAGCAGTGCTCTCCGAACTGAAGATACCGCTAGGTCCAGGGTTCAAATCCCTGCGGGCTCGTTTCACGCTTCCCGCTGGATTTAACAGCCCTCAAGAAAATCTCCGATTTTCGGCGGGTTCAAATCCCTGCGGGCTCGAATTCGTTTCTATTCCCCGAGTATACTGTCCACTGTCCTGATCTGGAGCATATTGGTCGTACCCGTAACATTTGTCGGAACTCCCGCGGACATCACAAGCTCCGTATCACCCTCAACAAGGCCCAATGACCTCATCCTCTTCGCGGAGGCCTCCAGCATCCGATCGACGTTGTCCGGGAACTCTGCGTAGTAAGGCCTTACTCCCCAAGCCAGTTTCAACTGCCTCTTCACAGTCTCATTGTCCGCAAAGGCTATGATCGGTGTCTCAGGCCTGAACTTTGAGATATTTCTCGCTGTGCTTCCTGAAGATGTATGGGCGACTATATACTCTGCGTCAATATCTCTTGAGGCCTGCCAGACGTTCTTGCAGATTACCTCACGCGTTGTGTCCGGCCTGTTCTTGACCGTGTGGTGTACGTTGTCGTTCAGAGTGTTCTCCGCTTCTTCAACTATGTCCGCCATGAACTTCACGGTCTTAACGGGATAGTTCCCTATCGCTGTCTCTCCTGAAAGCATCACTGCATCGCTCCCGTCCAGTACCGCGTTTGCAACGTCCGATATCTCTGCACGGGTGGCTGTCGGATTCTCGGTCATGGATTCCAGCATCTGTGTAGCTGTTATGACGGGCTTGCCGGCCCTGTTGCATTTCTGGATCATCTCCTTCTGCATCATCGGAAGCCTGGCGGCAGGAAGTTCAACTCCGAGATCGCCTCTCGCCACCATTACTGCGTCAGAGGCCTCGAGTATCTCATCGAAGTTCTCCACCGCCTTCGCGTGTTCGATCTTGGAGATGATATTGGCATCGCTACCCTCCTCTTCAAGAATTCTACGGGTCTCTTCGACGTCTGAGGCCTTTTTCACGAAACTCAGCGATATGAAGTCGTAACCTTTACCCGCTGCGAACCTTATATCCTGCTCGTCCTTCTCTGTCGGAGCTGAAAGGCCTATATCCTTTCCAGGAACGTTTACGGCCTTCCTGGGGGATACTTTGCCGCCGTAAAGTATGTGACAGGTCGCTGTGTCTTCAACGTTTTCCACTTCAAGCTCTATCTTTCCGTCATCTATTCTGACCTCATCTCCAGGTTCGATATGGTCGAGGAAGTCCCTGTAGTTGACGGAAAGTTTTTTCTCGTTGCCTAGGACTTCTTCTGTCGTCAGCTCTACTTTATGGCCTTTTTCAAGCTCCGTACCTTCGTCCACGGGTCCGAGCCTGATTTCAGGGCCTTTTGTATCTGCCATGACTGCAGTCTTCTCGCTGGTTTCCCTGACACGGTCGAATATATTGCCGTGCTGCTCATGGTCTGAGTGGGAGAAGTTCTGCCTTATCACGTCGACTCCTGCATCTACAAGCTGTTCTATCTTTTCTTTTGAATCTGTGGAAGGACCTATGGTGGAAACTATTTTTGTATTTTTCATAATGCTTCCTACTGTGGGAAACCTTTTAAGCAGAGAGTCAGTGCTGGAAAGGCCTCTGCCCGGAAATCAAGGGTTGTAAGTTCGATTTATAAAGATAAGAGAGGAATTTTTAGGTGTACAGATGGGTCTAGAGACCTGGCTGAGGAGATTTATTCAGCACGTCAAGAAGGTGGTAAGTATGACGAAAGACAACACTTCCGATCAGGTAGAAGAGAAGGAAAATCAGGACGAGGAACAGAAACAGGAGTCTGAGAAAGAGAAGAAACAGAAGGTGCAGTTCCCACAGTACTTCCAGCAGCAGCAGAACAGGAACGAGAACCCGAACGGCACTGACCTGAAGACTCCGGTCCTGAGAGGAGTAGTCGTATCTGAATTCGACGGCGACCGCATCTGGGTGGAGGCCTCAGGCAATATGAAAGGCCGCTACGGAGTGGAGGTACCTTCCGGATACGAAGCTGAGGAGTTCACACCGGGTACAGAGGTAGCTCTTGACCCTAACAGTTTCAAGGTAACAGATATTGTAGAGAGAGGCCGTGACGCAGAGTTCGAACCAATTGATACAGAAGTAACCTTCCAGGACGTCGGAGGCCTTGACCACGTAATTACAAATATGTCCTCCAATGTTGGAGCGCAGCTGAACAGTGACAAGCAGAAGAAGATCGAGCAGTGGGGAATGGACATGGACAAGAGCATCCTCCTCGTGGGAAAGCCGGGAACAGGAAAGACACACCTGGTAAAGGCCTTGAGCAACGAGTACGACGCCGATATGTTCATGATCAACGGCCCACAGCTCGTGGAAAAATTCATTGGAGAAGGTGCGAAAAAGGTGAAGCGCCTGTACGAACAGGCCCGTTCATCGGACAATCCGGCAATAGTTTTCATTGACGAAATAGATGCTATAGCAAAGAAAAGACTTGACGACAGGAGACACGGCGGAGAAGAAGTCGAGAGAACAATGTCTCAGCTTCTATCCGAGCTTGACGGCCTGGACAGCGAGGAAGGAAGCGTGATCTCGATCTTCGCGACCAACACGCCCGACATCATGGATCCAGCACTACTGAACAGGACTTCAGCGATCGAAGTGCCTGTACCGAATGCAGAAGCCAAGGAAGAGATCCTGAGCGTTCACACCCGGAGAATCGATCTCTCAGGTGACGTCGATCTAGGCCTTGTAGCTGTGGAGCTGGACGATGATTTCACAGGTCGTGACATCAAGCAGATCGTCCGCCAGGCCTCGGTAAACGCCCTTGACAGGTTTGAGAACGTAGAGGAAGCGGAGGTTTCCATGAACGACTTCAAGGAGGCGATCACCGACCTGAAGGAAGGCAACCTTGGAGTAGAGAAGGACTTCCTGTCAGGTGAGAACAGGCATCCGGAGGAGATGTTTGCATAAGTGATAGAAAGTGGACAAGGAGTTTCAACTTAGGCGAGAGGACGCAGCTTCCTTTCTCAGAGACGTGGCAGAATCACTTGAAGAAGGCGACTCTGTCGCGATTGACGGCGACAGCTGGAAAGTCTTCCAGCCCGTCGGCAACAGCGTCCCCCTGAGAATTTTCTCGGACGAGGAAGAACTCGAGATCGGATTCAAAGTCCGGGACAACTCAACGGACTAGGGAAAATCTTCTTTCCCAGTACTCCATTCAGGCCCTACTTCTCCAAGGCACCGGGTAACGTATTCCACCATCTTATCCATCCTATCCTTCTTCTCAACAGTACTTGAACTCATCAGGAAATCCTGGACAAGCTTATACATATAACCGTCAAAACCCTTAAGCTTCTCCAACCTGTAATTCCTCTTCACAGGAACCACGCCCTTCAAACGGAAATCCTGTAGAACCAGGTAATCCACGAAATCATTCATCAGAAAACGCTGCCGACCAACATCATCCGACTCCAGATCATGGTAACGATCCCAGATCGAGTAAAGAATCTCATCTTCCTCCTCTTCGGTCAAGTTCAAGGCCTCTTCTTTCCTATCTTCTGCATAATCTCTTAGATCTTCAAAAATATTTTCGGGATCATAACGTATATCCGCGTTTTTCAGCCAGTGAAAAGTTTTCCACCAGTCATCTTGTCGAAGATAGGCCTTTATACCCTCTTTTGAGTTATAGAAACGTTCAACGACTACATCATCGACTTTCTCGGTCTCTCTTTTCCGCCAGTCCTCATCTACAACTATGAAAAAATCGATGTCATTATGTTCGGCTTCTTGGTCTCTGGCGTAGCTACCTACGATTGCTATAGCCTCTACAAAATCCCTTGACTTCAGAACCGAAAGCTCTTCTTCAACAAGTTTTTCATGAGCCATAGAAAAGTTTTGAGGCCTACTGCTTCAAGTTTCTAACGGCGTTCAGCTTCTGGGATCTGCTGCCTAGAGCAAATGCATAAAGCAAAGTTACGAAATTACCGAGTACAGAGATCTTCAAACCTTCAACGCCTTCCTGTTCTCTGAAGGCCTCTAAAGCGGCCGAACAGTTCTCTGGAGGTAAAAGTTTGAAAGTCAGTACAATAGAAAGGATATCTTTCAGATCGCTGACCTGTGAACCTTCCGCATCCGAGTACTCCGGATCAACATGGTAAAGGCCTTTATCTGTCTCGATAAAGTTTTCCAGGAACCAGTCCACCAGGTGAACGTCTTTCTCCCTGGTCTCATCCAGGATCTCGGCAAACCTGAGGCCTACATCTCTAGCATCTTCAGGAGATCTTGAGGCCTTCTCACGTAGATCTTTCCCCTCGATGTACTCGAACTCCATGAAACCGTTTCCCTCCTGAAGGATCTTCGGAAAACTGAGGGTTTCAAGTTCAATTTCCCGGACCTCTCTTTCGTTTTCCATCCGCTCACTTCTCGTGAAGAACCTTGGAGCACCTGAGATCAGATAAGAAAGTGAGATAGTGAAAGCAGGAGTACTGATACGGCTAAACTCTTTGACAACTGTACCTTCATCCGTCAGAAAGACGTCGTTGGTGTCTCCACCCTCAAAAACCTGATCTACCTTAAAGTCACTCATTCCAGTTCCTCTCTGAGAAGTTCCTCGGCTTTTGCAGCATCAGCCTTACCCTTGGTCTCACTCATAACCTGACCAAGCAGAAAATTGATCGCCGAATCCCTGCCGGAATTAAAGTCCTCAACAGCCTCAGGATTCCCGTCAACAACTTCACTCACAACCTCTTCGAGTTCAAAACCATCTTCCTCCGGCAACTCGCCGTTTTCAGCCAGTTCTTTGGCCAGTCTCTGCATATGGGTCTCGTTCTCCGCCCTCTCCAGGATCTCGGAAACCTCCTCGACCTCAAAACTGTTTTTCTCACGCAAAACCTTCCTCAAGGCCGTAGCAACTCTTTCAGCATCATAATTCATATTCAAAGCCTTAAAACCGGTCCTGGCATTACGGGCAACAAATTTCGCATCTTCCTCGGAAAGGCCTTCACTTTCCAGCTCTTCGAGTTCTTGTTCTGTGATATTTACGAGATCTTTACGTTCCCAGTCAAAATCAGCCAGCTTCAAGGCCTTCTCAAACTTTTCCGGCGTCAATATTACTCCATGAAGTCTATCGCCTCTCGTAAAGGAAATCCTGTCTTTTTCAAAGATCCTCTCATCCACGAAATGTTTCAAATCCGAGGCGAAGGGATGAACCGTACCTGATTCCTGATCAGTTATCTCCTTTGATTTCTCGGGGTCGGCCATCCTGTATTCCTGGCCGAATTTCTTCTCAGAAAGTTTTCTGTCGCCCGGAACGAGGCAGTGAAAGTATTCGCCGTCCGATTCAATTATCAGACTTTTTACGATCTGATCGGTTTCAAGGCCTCTCTCACGTGCCGCATCATCACAATCCAAAGTTTCTTTTTCCTGTTCTACAAGTTCAAATTCAAGGCCTTTGTCTTCGAGAAAACTGTCTGCTTTCATAAATTTTTTACCTCAGTTCTTCGTCTTCAGGGTCGAAAGGTGGGGAAGTCACGATTAAGGCCTTGAAATCTCCCTCTAATGCATGATTGGTTTTCTCAGGTACGAGGACGAAATCGCCTTTTTCTACTTCATGAACTTCATTCCCCACGTAGATTTTTCCGTCTCCTTCAAGTATGTAGTATCCTTTCTGGCTGTTTTCGTTGAAAATCTTTTTTCTTTCATCTCCAGCAGGATGGTAGCCATCGACTTCACCGATAACCGAGTCAAAATTTCCGTCTTCTGGCGCTTCGAGGAGGTCTGTGATCTGTGTGTTATCGTCGACGAAGTAAGAATCGCCTTCTGTGAACTTCAAGGCCTTTCACCCCAGTTCTTCCAGAATCTTTTCCCTCGCGGTTTTTGGATCGGCCTTGCCCTGCGACAGGTTCATAACCTGGCCGACAAGGAAGTTTACAGCTCCCTCATCCCCAGAGTTGTAGTCCTCCACTGCATCAGGGTTCTCATCGATGGCTTCAGTTACAAATTCATTGATCTCGTCGTCTCCCGCTTTCTTCAGGTCCTGTTCTTCAACTATCTTTTCAGGATCTTTTGGCTCTTCAACGATTTCACGCAGAACTTTCTCTGCGTTCCTGTCCGATATCTCCTCTTCCTCCAGAAGGCCTACAAGGTACTCGATCCAGTCCAGTTCGAGGCTTCCAGGATATTCTCTGTCGTTGTAGTTCAGAACTTTTCTGAGGTCGCCGGTCATGAACGAAGCTGTCAAGTCAGTATCATGCTCCTTGGCTAACTGCTCGAAGTCGTCCGCCATTTTCTGGTCCCTTACCAGGGACTCTACCTGCTTCTCCGCAAGTCCGTACTCGTCGAGGAACCTCTCGAACCTCTCGTGAGGAAGCTCCGGGATCTCCTCTCGAAGCCCCTGCCTGAAATCAGCATCAAGGCCTTGCCTGGTCAGGTCCGGATCGAAGATGTAACCATAGTCTTTCTCGTCTTCTTTTTCCCTCATCTTCTCCGTGATCTCCTGGCCCGCATCATAGTTTCTGGTCTGCTGGGTTACTTCCCTACCTCTCTTTTTCAACTGTTTCTGCCTTCTAATCTCGTAGCTCAAGGCCTTTTCTATTCCAGCGGTTCCCGTAATGTTTTTGACTTCGACGCGCTGG
>JBDGSM010000022.1:0-4228 GCA_042217545.1 Candidatus Nanohalobium sp.
AACAGCGAACCAGCAATCAACTTAACCGATCAAACTACTTCCTCCAGTTCTCACAGCTTCACATTCAATGCTACAGGATACGACCAGGACGGAGAAGACGACTTCCAAAGCTGCAGTGTGATAGCTAGCGACGGAGACGGCAACCAGGTAAACCTGGGAGGCCTAACTAAAACCAGTAACGGAGATAAACAGGCCTCGTGTCCAGCTGAAATCAACGCCAGTATCTCAGGGTTTAGTGTAGGAGAGGATATCACGGTAAAGGCCAGGTTCACAGATATAGCAGGAGCAACAGTTGAAACCAGTCCAACTCAGTACACAATCCCTAACCACGCTCCAACCTTTGACAACATAGGTTACAGTCTACAGGATAAAAACCACGCATTCAATGTAAACGTAAACTTCACAGCAACAGACAGCGTTAACGACCTTACCAGCGGGCAGTGCACCTACTATATAGATGATAACGATGGAAACAAACTCGTAAAAACCAATACCCCGCAAAACCCAGACACTAACGATGAGCAGGTAATGTGTAAATATACTGGAATCAGCTCATCGATCAACGGTTTCCAGGTGGACGAGAATATAGATGTGAGAGTAGAGATTACTGAAGGCTTTCCCTCCTCAATTGCTTACTCAGTAAACAGTTCAATTATAACACAGGCCATTCCTAACAGGATTCCTAACGAAACCAGCAACCTGGAACTTAATGTATCAGATAAAAGCTCAGTAGTAAAATACTCTTTCCTGATAAACTGGACCAACCCCAATGATCCTGAAGACGACCCAATCACAGTAAAGGCCTACCTAGATACCGCATCATCACAGGAAACACTGGCAGATTCAGTAACTATAGAACCATCTAAAACCGCTGGAAACCTCACTCTCGGAGATGATATCAGTCTTGTTGATGGAACCAGCTACGATCTAACCTTAGAGGCCTGCGATAGCTGGGGCTGTAACAGAAGCGACAGCACAGTTCCCTTCACCATGAACGAAGAACCACATATACCTGAAGCAGGTTCCTCAGTGAATCCGGATAATCTGAAAGAAGGGAATGAGACAGATATATTCGCAAATGTGACAGACATAGCCGGCGAAGGCGTTAAATGGGTCAATTTCACTGTAACACAGAACGGAGAAAATATTTTGAACACATCCAAGTTAAAAAGTAAAAGCGGCTCCTACTGGAACTCCACCAATTTCACAGTAAATGGAAGTACGAAGTACAATTGGAAAGTAAAGGCCTCAGATGGCCAAGAAATCACGATTAAGACAGGAAGCTTCACTACCGGTAATTCAGTACCTACAATAGATACACCCATCAACAGCCATCTATACAGCAACAATCACAGTTTCAACATCTCATTCATCGCCTCAGACCCTAATGGAGACAATAAACTCGAATCAGCAACAGTAACAGCATCAGACGGAGAAGGCCATATCTACACATACAACGCAAATATAACCACCAGCTATAGCGGAGACGATACTAAGGCCAATATCACCTATTCGAATATCAACAAAAGTATAAATGGTTTCAAAGTAGGCGAAAGCATCAATATCGAGGTGAAGGTAACAGACAAACAGGGATCAACGACCTCCAGCTCCACAACAATCCAGATACCTAACAGAGCACCAGTTATCAACAGCATAGGTATCTCTCCAAACTCCAGTGTAGAAACAAACAACAAGTTGATAATCAATTATTCCGCCACAGACCCTGAAGGCGATGAAATACCTAGCTCCAATATCTTCTTCCGATGGTACGACGGAAACGGAAACCTCAGATCGCCTACAAGCAAAACAGTAGGCCCAGACCAGACAACAGAATCCGAAGATTGGAGAGGATCAGTACAACTAATAGACGAATACGGAGCATCCAGCCCAATCAATAAAACAAACATAGTAACGATACAGAACACCGCACCACAGATAAAAACAAGTATAAACTTTGAAAACCTCACAGACCACAGATTCAAGGCCTCAACAATAGCCTCAGACATTAACAGGCAAAATGATATCACATCATGCAAAATAAAAATCTCAGGATATGGAAACAGCAGTACATACAGCTCCATATCAATAGATAAGTCATATGGAAGCAAGGAAGAAGTAAAATGCAGCAAAACCATAGATCCTTCAAAAATTACAGACCTAAAGCCTCTGGAAACTGTAGACGTAGAGTTCAAATTCACGGACGACAACAGTTCAACAGCAACTAAGACAAGTACTACTGTAGTTCCTAACAAAAGGCCTCAAGTAACCCTGGAATCTCCACTCAAAATTAACCTTTCCGATAGTAACGTGGAGTTCAAATGGAAGGCCTCAGATAAGGACGGCGACAAACTCAAGTTCAATATCTCAGTTTTCAACGAGAACGGAGCAGAAGTCTGGAATAAAACAGGCCTTTCTACAGAAAGCTATACTACGACTCTCAAAAATGATGGAAGATACAGCTGGAATGTCACTGTAAAGGACATTAACGGGAGTACGCTTTCCTTCAACAGTTCGCAAACAGGATCTTTCCTAATCGACTCTAACGCACCTACAAAAGATAAAGTAAATGTAACTGCAGCGAATAATGATTCAAACAGTAAAATTGATCAGAACGATTCGATAACGATTCATTCGAAGTGGAGCGACAATTTCCAGCTTGAGAAAGCAGTGATTTACGAAAATGAGACAGATACTAACCATACTATAGGCCTTAACTCAAGTACCGACTGGGCCAACCTCACTCTTGATAGCTCTCAGGTAACTGCAGGAGAGAAAAGCTACACGATATATGCATTTGACCACCTGGGAAACATGAAGAAAGTTTCAGGAAAATTCACAGTTAAAGATATCGAGAAACCGGAGATCAAAGAGTTAAGCATCAATCCTAATTCACAGGCCAAGTTCGATCCAGGGAATAAAATCTATGTGAATGCATCAGTATCAGATAATCTGAAGATAGAGAATGTAAAGCTGCAGTACAGGAAAGAAGGTTCAAGCAGCTGGAATACTAGCTCAATGACCCTGGAAAATGGAGTTTATCAGGGGAGCTTCACTCCGGGAAGCGAAGGAAATTACACAATAAGAATCAAAGCAGAGGACACAAGCGGAAATAAGGCCTACCTCAACACCACTCAACTTGTCAAGACTGATGTAAACTGGTTGTTCAGGCCTTCAAACTGGGGGCAGAGCAGAAGCACTACACTATCAGAGAATATAATACACTACAGCAACCTTACGCTGGAGAACAACGGAGACATCAATATAACTTACAACCTCTCAGTCAAGGACAAAAGCTCGGACAAGCTCAAAGTAAACCTGAACGTATCAAACGTTACTGTGAAGCCTGGAGAGTCAAAACTAGTCTCCATAAACGCCACAATAACTAACAACGATACATTAACGCAAAGCGTAACCCATACCTTCGATCTGAAGGTAAACGCCGAAACAGGAAGCGACACTCCATCACCACAGAGAAAAGTTTTCAACGATGTGATCGCCAGGTTCCTGCAGGATGGGCCTTACCTTACATTCAGCGAGGGAGCTAGCTTCCCATCAAGCGTTACACAGGGTGAAAAAGACATACCGCTCTCAATCCAAATCGAAAATATAGGTACAAAAGCAGCAAACAGTACAGAAGTTAACCTAGAACTTCCAAAAGATTGGAATGCACAGAATACATCATTCTCGATAGGAAATCTGACGTCAGAAGTAGAAAACAGTACAGCAACTATCAAAACATCTTTCAGCGTATCAAAAAATGCCTCAACCGGAAGCAAAGACATACTAGTAAAGGCCTCCAGTATAAACAGAAGCTTCAAGCACACATTTGCCGATATCCCTGTACTGAACAACTCCAAAGAAACAGATAAAATAATCAGAGACGGGGGCACGACGATAATATCTGGTGGGGGAGGCGGCGGAGGCCCTAGCCGTGAGGAGAAGATAAAGAGGGCCTCAGACCAGATCTTCAACCGTACGCAGAGCTTCGAGCTGGTCAGAGGTCAGGATCAGAACTTCACGATAAGCTTCACTAACCCGACAGAGTACAACCTTTCGAACATAACTATAGAGGCCTCAGGGTTCAGGGCGCAGTACCTGGATCTCAAGACGACATTTATCAAGTCTCTTGATGTAAATGAAACCGAAAACGTTACAGTTGGGATAACTGCTCCCGACTTCTTCGCGTCAAGCAGCTTCACAATCAACTTCGATATCTCAGGAGTAGGCT
>JBDGSM010000023.1:0-6987 GCA_042217545.1 Candidatus Nanohalobium sp.
GGTTTCTCGTCGATGCGCGGTACCGAGTGCTCCTGTTTGAGCTTGCGGAACTTGTCGTGGTCATCAGGTTCAAGAAGTGTGATTGCCTCTCCTTCTCTTCCCTGTCTTCCTGTTCTTCCGATCCTGTGGGTGTAAGTGTCCGCTGTATCGGGTACGTCGTAGTTGAAGACGTGTGTAACCCGATCAACGTCGATTCCTCTTGCTGCGACGTCTGTCGCGACGATGACCTTGATGTCGCCGTTTTCGAACTTTTCGAGAGTGTCTTCTCTCTGGTTCTGGCTCATGTCGCCGTTCATCTCCTGGGCGTCGATTCCGTTCTTACGGAGTTTGTCCGCCAGCCAGCGTGTAGTATTCTTGGTCTGGCAGAAAACAATTGAGAGATCCCTGTCCCTCTTTTTCAGGAACGTGTACAGGTAGGAAAGCTTGTTGTGGCTCTTGACGTTAATGTAGCATTCCTCAAGCTCTGCGGTGTGCTCTCCCGGCTCGATCCTGATCGTCTCCGGGTAAATGTCGTACCTGTCGCACATCTTCTTTAGCGCTCTCGGGATAGTTGCTCCGAACAGGAGATTCTTCCTCTTCTCGGGCAGGAAGTCGATTATAGCTTCCAGTTCGTCCTGGAATCCCATGTCCAGCATCCTGTCCGCTTCGTCAAGAACGAAGTACTCCAGGTTCGAAACATCTATCTTTCCCTGCTGGAGAAGATCAAGAACTCTTCCCGGAGTTCCTACAATTATGTTCGCCTTCTTCGCACCCTGGATCTGCGGATCATATGAAACTCCTCCGTAGATCGTGACCGTGTCGATGGACTCCGAGGCCATATCAATCTCCGCACTGATCTGTTTCGCCAGTTCTCTTGTCGGCGAAAGCACCAGAGCCTTCGTCTCGTCACTGCCGTGATCCAGGTTCTGGATTATAGGCAGCGAGAACGCAAGCGTTTTTCCAGAGCCTGTCTCGGATTCCACGAGAAGATCCTTCCCGTTCAAAACCTCCGGGATCGCCTTCTCCTGAACCTCCGTAGGCTCTTCAATACCGTTTTCCTCAAGTCTAGAAACTGTTTTATCTGAAATGCTCAAATCTGAAAATCTCATAGCTCAAAAAACTTCCTCTGTTATAACAGGAAATTCCACGCGAACCTTTTTAAAGAGAAAGCAAAAAAGCAGGAGAAGGCCTCGCAACAGAAATTTTACGCAGCCATCCTCTTGCTTATCTGGTAGTAGGCCTTCCTCAACTTTTTCAGGTTCTCCACGCTGCAGTACTCGTTGACCCCATGCACTGATTCCTGGTTCACACCCAGCTCTATGAATGGCGTACCGTTGTTGGAGAAAAACCTGCCATCCGAAGCACCGCCTGAAGTTATCTGCTCCGGTTCACGGTCCAGAACATCTGAAAGAACCTTTACAGCAGTCTCCCGGAACTTCTTGTCCTCCAGCTTGAAATCTCCACCGTGATCCTGCTCGACCTCGACTTCCACCTCGACATCAAGGCCTTCCAGAGCCTTTTCAATATCCTCAACGACTTCCTGGACTTCCTGGCCTGGAAGATAACGTACATCCATCCCTATCTTCACTTCAGCCGGTATACTATTGTAAGTGTCCGTTGACTCGACGATCGTCACTTCTGAAGAGGGATCGGGTAGAGGGCCGTCGTTCTCGAAGCTCATCTCCAGGTTCCTCAGCTTTTCAAGCGCTTCAGGAAGCGCCTCCATAGTATTCATCTCCGCGAGATGAGGCCTTGTCGCGTGAACGCTTTCACCTCTCAGATAGACGTTTGCCCAGAAAAGGCCTCGCGTACCTACCTGAATATCGAGGTCTGTTGGCTCTCCGACCAGCACATGGTCAAAGCCTTTATCCTCCTCGTGGTACTCGTTTGCCAGCGCTTTAGAGCCGTCGAATCCGCCGATCTCCTCGTCGCCTACAGCCATCAGGACTGCACGATCCGTGAACTCACTGTCACGGTGGAGGTCGATAAAGGCCTTTATCTGCGCGGCTAACGCTCCTTTCATGTCGGAGGCTCCCCGCCCGTACAGCTTTCCATCTTTTTCCACAGGCTTGAACGGTTCCGTAACGCTCCATTCACCCTCTGGTTCCACTACATCCATGTGACCGTTGAGACAGACTGATTCGTCTGCTTCAGGATCTCCTGTCTCCGCTACAAGGTTGTAGACCCCGTTGATCTCTCTTATCTCTGCGTCTATGCCTTCGTCCTCCAGCATCCCTTTCAGGAACTGGAAGACCTCTGGGTTTTTCACGGGTGAAACAGTTTCGTACTCCATCAGCTTAAGCACAAGTTCCTCTGTCTTCATCCTATCTCGCCTCCACACGGTTATCGCTCCTCTCCGTTACTTCAAGGACTGCTTCAGGCCCTCCTCTGTTCATCGCGGCCAGTATCTTCTCCGACTCCGACTTGAAGTTCCGGGAATCGTACTCGTCTTCACCTTCAAAACCGTCGTCAAGGTACTCATGCATCTTCTCCTCGTACGTGTCGACGAACCAGTCCACGAACTGCTCCTGCTCTTCCCGGTATTCTTCACCTGAGTAATCGCCGGGTTCAGGCCTTACACCTGCCTCGAACGCGACCGCGGTGTACTCCGCGAAATCACTTAGATCGTCGAACTCCGCGTCCAGGTAGTCCTCGAACTCCTCGTAACTGTCGACGCCCTCCAGGACGATCTCCATGGAGTAAGGCGTTTCACCTGAGAAGCTCTGCCTGACACCTTCTGACAGGACATCCACAAGCTCGTTCTCGTAAACCTCCTGGACAGTGAAGCCGGAAGGAAGCTCGGCATCAAGGCCTTTACGCTTCGCATCCTCACGGAACTCCAGGGAGTTCTCACCTGTCAACCCGTGGCTACCGAAGAGCTCCTGCACGTCCTGGTAGACATGCATCAAACTGTTCTGGGTCAATAAAGCTTCGTAGCTCCTATCACTGTTGCTGAAGGAACGGAACTCGACGACACCGTTGTTCTTCGGGGCGACGTCAGGCCTGACAAAAGTATTCTGCAACGTGAAGTATCCTGCACTGTCCTCTGAACCGAGGCCTGCGAGATCGTAGAAATCTTTCTCACCCATATCCGAGTGATCGACTTTAACCGGCTTCATCTCTCCGTCAACAAGAACTTCTCCCAGGTACATCTCGTCCTCCAGGAACTGCTCAAAGGTTACTGTGGACTGCTCAACATCTGAGAGGCCTGGCATCACCCAGGTAGAGTCCTCGCCGTAAACCTCCTCGAAAGTTCCAACGGGTTGATGGGTCTCCGGGTCAAGCACCTCGACATCTGAGGCATCTATCTCCGGCGAGAGGATCATAGGCCTCTCCATCGCCATCTCCAGGTAGTCCTCCTGGTCCTCAAGGCCTCTGAGATCCTCTATATATCCGTAGTTTTCGTTGGTCGGCAGGGCTTCATCAAGTATGTCTCCCCATCTCTCGGTGTTCCTTCTCAGGACCGCAGGCGACCTGGAGACGAACAGGTCGTAGACCATGTCTCTCCCGCCTTCAGCCAGCATCTCGTAGAGGTCATCGTTTTCCTCGAAGACCGGGTCCGAGGCGAACAATGGATCTACAGCAGGCACGACATCAAGCATGGAAGGCCCTTCCTTTCCACCGAAAAAGCTGTGGAAGAACTCCTCGGTGCTCATCTCCTCTCCGGCAGGACTTCCTGTGTTCAACTGGGTGGAACCTATCCATCCCATCGTCCCGAAGACATCGCCATGCCTTGAACCAAGGCCTGTGTAACGTTTCTTAGGCCTTGCCAGGTGCTCTGGCCTCTCCCCCGCTGAAAGGCCTGGAAACATGCCGAGCTCATGGCTGGAAACTCCTTCAGGCAGGTTCCTGTCTCTCAGGTACCGCAGGTTCTCCGTTCTGAACGCCATATCTGCCGGGTTCTGGAAAACCTCGGTCGCTACCTCGCTCTGCGCAGGATGGTAATCCGTATCGATCTCTGCGGCAAAGTCCTCATGCCTCTGGAAACGTTCATCGGGCAGCCGGGTGCCGAGAAGTCTTTCCTCGCCATCGATAACCTCTTCCTCGGGATCAGCGTCCTCTTTCTGTACAATATTTCTTAGAACAGCCTCTGTCATCTCGTTATCTACAGGATCTCCTTCTTCATCGAACAGAAGGTCTTCAATCTCCGCTCCAACGTTGTAGACGCTGTTATCTCTATGGTTTTGATCCCACGTAGAGCTGAGGGACTGTTTTACGTTTTGCTGCGTTTGCTTCGTGCTTGCCGACATTTTCGTGTTCCACCGATTGTGTTTGGGTGGAGTATAGAAACAGGACTACTTAGATGTCTCTGAGGCCCGTCCCGCTTCTACACTCCGCTGTAAGGGAAGGGCCTCATTCAAGCAATTATCGAAATAATAATGATTACGGCAATCTGGATACCGATACGGCTGACCGAACTACCTGATGCTGAAACGTTTTCGTGGTCAGCCAGTGACATCTTAACAAGGTTACAGCCGTAAATCCTTTTAAATGTTTTCTAGGTCGAGGCCTGGCCACTGCTTCAGGGAGGAACGGTTGACAGAAGTCGTCTCAGCGAACCTGTCGGCCTCTTCCTCTCCCCAGGCCTTCCACGACTCGCAGCAGTCCTCCACGTAACCCTTGATAGGATCAGCTTCACCCGTATTTTTACTCACAGCGGCGAAGACAGGCCTGTCGACATCTGCGCCTTCTATATCTTCATCATCGATTTCCTCCAGGCTGTAGCCCAGCTCCATGGACTCGTAGAAACCCAGCTCCTCATCCGCCATCGGGACCAGCACAGCGTTCAGCTCTGAACCTTCTTCAGGCCTGATGTTGAGGCCTCCACGGATCTCCGTTCCAGGCTACTGTTCCTGGAGCATCTCCATGATTGAGTGGTACTCCTGGAAACGTTCGTCTCCCTCTATCAGGTCTTCAGTCATGACGTGGGAGAAGTCCCGTACATGGTCCTGGAGCGCCACTACCTGAAGGCCTTCCCCATGTATCTGTATCTCCGAAGGGTCTTCGCTGTACTCGACCTCTGATTCGCCGGAGACATGGCTGATGTAGTTGCTGACCCTCTCCGAGTTCACCATGTTGCCGTAGACCAGTGCGTAGGAGTCAGCGTGCACTATCATCTCGTTCACACTGCCCTCGAACTCAACTCTTTTCTGCCTGTCTCAGGTCCCGAAAGCCGTTGCTGGACGTAGGCCTGGAAGTCGTCGGCGTACTCCGGCGCCATCTCCTCCGCGGTCTCCATCACGTCTTCGTCGTAGACCTCCCTGAATATCTCGGTCCAGGCCTCCTCGTCGTCGTAGTCAGGGACCGTTTCAGGATCTGATGGGTCGATCCCGTACTCCTGCATCACGTCAACGATTTTATCTCCGTGAGGCATGATGGAGGCCTTCGCTAGCGCTACGCTCGGTTCGTCCTCGTAGTTCTGACGTGAGTTCCTGTACTCGAAGCCTCCAGTACCGAACTTAGGCCTTACATCGTGGTGCATGCCGCCGATGTGGATCTCGGAGAAGTTGCTTTTGTGGTACTCCTTGGCTTCTTCCTCATCCATTCCCTCGAGGTTTACAGTTCCTGTAGCTCTCTCGAAACCACCTTCTCCATCTGTGACAACCTTGGAGAAGCTTACTTCGCCGTCCTCGATATACTCTCTCGGCGTCTTGGGATCTTCGGGATCCACGGCAAGGAGAGCGACCGATTCGTAATCGAAGTCCTCAGGTACATCGTCTTCGAACTCCACGTGTTCCTCGTCCGGAGGTGCGATCCAGGCCATGTGGTGCTGGGTCATGTAGTGATCCACCATCGACTGGAACGGATCGTCATCGTCTCTTACAGTCTGTATCATCTCCCACGGCGTGCCTGTCCTGTCCAGGGCCTCTTCATCGACGTCTGCGTCGTCAAGGAAGTACTGGCCGTACGCACTCTGCAACCAGTACTCCTGGTTGATGCCCACCTGTCTCTCAGCTTCTTCACCATCCTCATCGTACACGTTCGAGGTGAGAGCGTCGAAACCGCCCTCGAAGATCATCCTGTAGGCCATCTCCTCGCTCACCCTATCATCGAGGTCGATCTCACCGTCTTCGCTCCAGAGGCCTGATGTAAGCTGTGTGGAACCTCCGAACATGTTCTCAACGATCTGAGGTCCGAAGATTGTTCCGATGTAATCCGCGCAGTACTCGATCGAGCTGAAATGATCGTAGAACTCCTCAACAAATTCCAAGGCCTCGTCTCTATCGTATTCCTCTCCTATGCCTCTTTTGATAACTTCTCTTTCTCCTTCCCCGTCAAGTCTTTCGACTTCATCGGGTACTTCCTCCGGTTCTCGGAACTGTCTCGTGACACCCTGATCTGCCTGGACTATCTCGGGATGGTTCTCCGCCATGTACTTCCGGGTACCTGCTTTAACTGATTCAAGGACGTCAAGCAAAGTTCCGAAGTTCCCGTTACCGTCTATGTTGAAAGCTCCCGAATCGTTCTCTATCTGAGGGCCTATCTCCCAGTCAACTGCGGGAGCACCTAGAAGCACCTCAGAGTCTTCAGCTACCTCTACCTCCATCTCCGCTGGCATATCCTCGAAGTGGCCTTTCTCCTTGACCCCATTGAACTCGAAGGAAAAATCTTCGCTGTAACCATCGACGTTCTCCTCGAGCTCCTCCTCGATGCTTTCCCAGAGGCCTTCACTGATGATACCCTGGTAGGCGGGAGCGACAGGCATGACGCCGTCCTCCTTCCTGACGTTCGGGACCTCGGATTCGACGCCCATACCGGTCGGAGCGATGTTCTCCTCGAAGTTACCGGCGAAGTCATCCGTGAACTCCGCAAGGACCTCATCGTATACGAGGCCCGCATCGTTTTCAGCGGACACGGGAACCACAGAAAGAGCTGAATCTAGTATAATTTACAGATTTTGAGAAGTCAGATGCGTACCTGCCCGGGTAGAACGCGTCCACCCTTCATTGATGTAGAGCGCATACAGTTACTGTCCAGAAACAAACTTTTAAAGGAAACGGTAAATGC
>JBDGSM010000024.1:0-16867 GCA_042217545.1 Candidatus Nanohalobium sp.
TGTCCCCCGCAAATATTCCATGTTTGCTCTTTTCCTTTTTCCTGCTCCTGGAAAAAACTGTTTCTCTGAGTCAAGCTTCTCTAGTTGAAATCAAGTTTTTAAGGCCTGACAGGTATTTCCGTGTTATGGTTGATGTAACTGTTTCGGAAGCGGAGGATGTGTTTGAGGAAGGTGAGAACTTTGTCGAGGGCATTGACCGTGAGGGTGAGGAAGTTGAAGTTCTGAGGATCAGGCTTGACGATCTGCGGCATGAGCTGGAAAAGGAGTCCGGTAAGATAAGCGAAGCGACGAAAGATGTGAAGGATCTTATGGAGGATATCGAGGAGGACTCTGTACATCAGGAGCCGGAGATGACGCCTGATGAAGGGAAGGAAGCCCGCGAGGAAGGGCCCCGGGACGAAGAGTACTCCAACCGTTAAGCTTCCTCAGTAAAGCTCCATTCCAGGCCTTCGTTGCCGTTTTTAACTATTATAGGAGGTTCTACCAGGTTTTCTGGTTCCTGTGAGTTGAAGTTTCTTGGAGCGATGTCATTCGCTGATTCTGGGTAGAAGATCGACGCTATGGCATGTATGTGTTCTCTGCCTTTCGAAAGTTCGAACTGGCCTCCGCCGTACATCTCTATCTCGTTGTTCAGACAGTACTCGATAGCATCAAGTAATTTTCTTATGCTGCCGAATCTTGAAGGTTTGATATTGATTTTCCGTGGTTTGAACGGGAGTTTCTTGATCGAGCCGACGCTTGTGATCGGTTCGTCCCAGGTAATCCTTTCCCTCTCGTCTTCAAGGACAGGCCTTGTCTCATCGTTCAGGACAGGATCCTCGATCAGTGCGTCAGGAAAGTTCTCCACCATCTTCCTGTAAAGTTCTGGATCGGCTTCCTGGCGAACTTCTTCGTCCTCGTAATGGCCTTTGAGGTCGATTATCCTGACTTTGCCGGATTCCGAGAGCTTCTGGACAAGTTCGTCGCCCCATTTACTTGTTGCGTCAAGCTTGAGGCCTACATCCGCCTGTTCCTGGATTTTCTGTACAGGTTCAATGCCTGGCGGGTTTCCGAGGCCTGGACTGGCGACAAAGTTCAGCGGACTGTATTCCCGGCCGAGTGCTTCTGCGAGGGAGATGCCTTTCTGTTTCAGTGCGAGGTCCAGTGCTGCGCTCTCGAAGGCCCAGGTCCTGTAGTTCCTGTAGTCCTCTCTTCCTGGTTCCTGTCCGAAAAAGAGGTCCTGGGGGCTGAGACGTTCCGAGAAGTCTTCCAGTGTATGGCCCTGGTCGAGTTCAAGCTCTCCTACGTGTTCCTGGAGTTTTTCGTGCTCCTCCTCGTCCCAGCAGACTTCTTCTCCGTAGCCTGTCTCCCCGAGGCCTTTGAGCTTGACCGTTGTGGTAACACGTTTGAAATCTTCGGAGACCTGTTTCTCGTTCCTCTCAAGATCCACTTCCTTGACTTCAATGCTCAGCTCTTTCAGTTTCTCGTAAAGCTTCATGGAAAAGAAAGAGGCCTGGAAAGGTTTAATGCCTTTACCCGGTCTACTGCTCCCTCATGAAATCGGTTATGACGTATCTTTCGACCTCGTCCTTGTAGTAGAGGTAGATCAACGCTACCGAGATCGCAAGCATCAGGACCCCGATATACACGTAGAAGACTGTCACAGAGTAAATTATCGAGAGAGCCAGTAGAGGCCCTGCTACCAGGTTTTCAAGTATCATGTACTTGATGAAGGTCCAGGTGTTGAACAGTCTCTCATTTGGTTCAAGGCCTGTAGTGTAGATAGCTACTGCCAGGTTGTAGACCGTTGCTGAGATTCCCGTTGCCAGCGAGATGAAGTAGTGCTGAGGATAGAACAGGTAAGATATGGATATGAAGACAACGGTTAAAGGCATCGTGATCGCCATGAAGGCCTCTTCTTTCCCTGTAAGTATCTTTTTCTTTCCCAGTGGCAGGTAGAGGTAGTCGTCAAGTTCGTCAAACCTGTTAAGCCAGTTGTAGACAGTAAGGTTCAACAGGCCTATCATAACGCTGTAGGAGATCAACGGATTGTTCAGGAGCACACGGGTCATGGGGAAGTAAAGGACCACGTACCAGTAGAACGCAGTCAGGAGGCCCAGGGAGAACAGTATCTTGAAAATGCCTCCTGAGGATCTCAGCACGTCCATAAGTGACTTGTCGGCGACGGTCTCCAGCTCCCTGATCCTGTCAAAGTTGAAAAGGTGTAGGGACGGTCCGTCAAGTGAAAACTGGGCCAGTACAAGGCCTGCTGCTATACCGCCGAGGAACGCAGGCAACATCATAGCTACCCCGAAAACCACCTGAAACCCTGTTCCGATAAGAGCTGCTGCCCCGACAGGTACCAGGAACAGGCCTGCGTAGTAAGCTAGTTCTTTGACCACGAGCTGTGCAATTATCTTTCTCCTTGAGATTGGAAGAGTTCTGGAGGAGTATACGAGGTAGCTTGTGTCTCCGAGCACGTTTTTCCATGCATCTCTCCCTGAATAGTTCAGGTTACCTATGCCCAGGCCTAGAAATGCTGCAACTATCATTACGGCTGTTCCTACTGATCCTGAGCCAAGTGTCGAGTAATTCGTGGTTGCGTAGGCGAATAGGAAGGTGAAGAGAAATATCATGACTGGGAATGCTGCAAAGTTCCTTCCCTTGTATAGTGTGGAGTGCATTCTCCACTCTTCTTTTATCATCCGCTTTACAAGGCCTGGCCTGTCTGTCATTCTTCTTCGAGGAATTTCTCTGTAAGGTTTTCAGGCTCCTCTATGACCTCCGTGACCTCTCCATTCTTCAGGAAGAAGACTCTGTCGCATATCTCCTCAGCCAGCGAGATAACGTGTGTGCAGAGAAATACTGTTCCTCCTGCCTCTCTTCTTGCCTTGAAAAGCTTCTTTGCCCGTTCCTGGATCACGGGATCAAGGTTGACAAGTGGCTCATCGATGAAGACAAGATCCGGCTCATGGAACAGGGCCTGTATAATCATGAATTTCTGGCGTTCTCCCTTTGACAGGTTGTAGGTAAGTTTCTCCATCTTACCCTCCAGGTTGAACCTTTTCATCCAGTAATCCTTGTCTATCTCCTTGTCTCTAACATCGGCGACGAAATCAAGGTATTCCTCGCCTGTAAGAAAGCTTGGAGGATCCTCACGTTCAGGCAGAATACCCAGTTTTTCACGGAGCTCAACAGGACTCTCCTCGGGATCAAGGCCCAGAACATTTACCTCACCCGAATTCCTGTCGATCTGGCCCGTCAGTACCTGGACCAGCGTGGATTTGCCGGCCCCGTTCGCGCCAAGGATACCGACAATCTCACCTTCGTTAACTTCCATATCCACAGAGGTCAAGGCCTCAACATCGCCGTAGCTCTTAGCCAGCTCTTCAACTTCAATCATCACATACAGAATATGTATCGATTCTAAATAATAATCTTGGGGATAACTTTTTCCAGACCTGATTTTTAACGGTAGATTCCCCATCACACAGATATAGATGAAGAGACACCTGGACCTGGGAGACCGGGAGGTAACAGTAGTCGGGACCGCACACGTTTCCGGCGACAGCGTCAAGGAAGTCGAGGACACGATCAGAGAAGTAAGGCCTGACCTCGTGGGGATCGAACTCGATGAGGACCGTTTTGAATCGCTGAGAGATGAATCCGGCTGGCAGGACATGGATATAGTCGAAGCGATCAGGAACGGTCAGGGCGCCATGCTGTTGATCAACCTCGTTCTATCCATATACCAGAGAAGAATGGGCCTTGAGCAGGGCGTCAAGCCAGGTACAGAACTAATGAAAGGTGTTGAAACTGCCGAAGAACTTGGTATAGAGTACAGACTTATAGACCGGGATATAGGCGAGACATTCTCGCGCATGCTGGCCGAACTAACTTTCTGGGAAAAGATCAAGCTAGTCGCAAGCCTATTCGTCGCTGAAGAGGAAATGGATGTCGAAGACCTGAAAGAAGACAACATGCTCAACACACTGGTCAAGGAACTCGGCGAGGAATTCCCAACAATAAAGAGAGTATTTCTGGACGAGAGAAACCAGTACATGGCCGAAAAAATACTTGAAGAAGATTTCGACCATGCAGTACTTGTCGTAGGAGCAGCCCACGTAGAAGGCCTTGCAGAATGCCTCGAAGAAGAGAAAGAATACCGCGAAAAAAACATAGATTCCGGTTTCCCATGGTTCAAAGTCCTGAAATACGGTTTACCAGTCTTCATAATCGCAGGCCTTGGATACAGCTTCTGGAGGATAGGATTCGAGACAGGAATACACGCAACAGGTTTCTGGGTGCTCAGCAACGGAATCCTTGCACTCATCGGCGCATTGATCGCAAGATCCTCACCTGTAACCTGGGTAGTCTCATTCCTAGCAGCGCCTCTAACCTCGCTCGACCCCGCTCTAGGAGCAGGAATGGTCGCAGCATACGTTGAAGGAAAGGTAAGGCCTCCAACAGTCGGTGAGACAGAAGAGATTGCCTACGTCGAAAGATACAGGGACCTCTGGAACAACCAGGTAGGTAGAATCCTGCTCACCTTCCTCTTTGTAACACTGGGAAGCGCCGCAGCCACCTTCATATCCGCGGGCTACATCGCCTCCCTGATATCAGGCCTCTGATCGCCGGCTTTAAACACCTGAGACCTTAAACAAAAAGTTATGGCAGACGAACAGGTTGGAAAACACAAGGGCGCGATTGAAACCCTAATGCATGAAAAGAAGGAACTTTCAAGACTTCTCCAGATCGTTAACTCACAGCTCCAGCAACACCTGGAAGCACTTGACGAAGCCGGGATCGATACTGATCAGTATATCGAACAGCTTCAACAGGAAAGCCGGCAGAAACAGCAGAGACAGAGCCAGCAACAAAACAGAAACACTGGACGCTCCGAGAGCAGCAGATCTTCAGAAAACTCCAAAAGGCAGAGAAACAACAGCAGAACAGGAAACTCCAGTAGAAACCGGAAAAAAGGCAACCAGCGGCAGAACAGCTCTAAAACAGACAGCTCCAGGAACAAAAATAGGAGAAACACGGGAAAAAGCAACAGCAGGCGGAGGAACACCGGTAACTCGCAAAACAACAGTAGTTCAAGAAGTAGAAACCGGGGAAGTCAGAGGAACACCGGAACCAGAAGGAGGGGAGAGGGGGAAGGCCTTGACGAGGAAGATGTTGACAACTTCCTAGAGGGAGGAGACAGGACTGAAGAAGAGGAAGAAGACGAAAAAGGTTCAGGTAACAGGGATTTCAACCCTCTGAACTAGGCCTTCAGTCCTTCATATACTTTTTCTCCCATCTGCTTATCCTTTTCTCCCAGTTGGATACCTCCACCTCATCCTCATCATCTTCTCCCGAGAAGAAAGGTTTTTCACGGAGCCTGTAGCCTATTATGCCTCCTGCGACGATGCCCATAAGATGGGCCTGGTAGGCGATATGCGCATTCCCGGTAATTCCTGCAAAGTTTATCAGCAGGTAGCCGAGCAGCACCATGTACATTGGAGCAGGTATTCCAAATACCAGGCCTATCTGGTTAGGCCTCAGAACCGATAGAGCAGCCAGTATGCCCATCGCTCCTCCGGAAGCCCCTATTATGTAGGAGTTAGGGAAGAAGATGAATGCTGCAAGGTTTGCAAACAGTGCTGAGATCAGGAAGGTCCTGTAAAACTGGATTTCAGATGTATGTAGCTCGTAGATTGATCCAAATAGGGCAATGAAAAATATATTGTTGAAGAGGTGGTCCGGACCTGCGTGTGCCATGAAGGACGTGAAAAACTTCCAGAAAGGTGATTCAAAGGCCTTATAAGCCAGATCAAGGTTGTAGAAATACTGTAGGCCGTAGATCAGTGACAGAACGGCGGAAAGCTTGATTGCTCCGTAGTTGAATTTCTGGAAGTCTTCCTTTTTCATCTTTCTCTTGGTGTTGCGAAGACCCAGAAATGGGTTTCATCCCTGTAATTCTCCGTGTATGTTTCGATGATTTCGAAACCTGCTTCCCTGAGAAGCTGAAGATTTTTCTCCGGCGAGTAAGAGCTCCAGAGCATCTCCTGGCCTCCGATCTCGCCTTTATGCATCTCCATCTCCTCAGGTCCCAGAGTGATGAGCACTGCGCCTTCTTCCTGGACCCAGTCCCTGATCTTCTCGAAGAGCCTGGAGTGTTCCTCCCGGGGAATATGGAAGATTGCGTAGAAACTTACGATAGCTCCGAAAGAACCATCCTCAAAGTCCTGGTCGAAGAAATCTCCCTGAACGAACTCGGCACCAGGAACGTTTTCACGTGCCTGAACCACGTGTTTCTCCGAGATATCAACGCCCAGAACTTCAAGGCCTTTATCCGCCAGGAAACGGTCGAAAGGAAGGCCTGTACCGCATCCAAGATCAAGGATACGGGAATTTTCAGGAAGATGCTTGAAAAGATTGTTAAAGAGCTTTCTTTCTTTCTCCCTGATGTCTCTGCCTTCTCTGTAATCAGATTCGTAGTCTCCTTCCTCGTAGCCTTTCTTTACCTTGTCTCTCATACTTCCACCTCTTCCAGTATATTGACTGATTCCTCGAGGCCTATAGACATCAGGAGCGTTGAAAGCCGTGGTCCCTGATCTCTGGAAAGGAATACCTGATAAGCAGTATCGAAGAACTCCCCTGTATCGAGCTCTGAGTCATCTTTTACCGCAAAGATCTCTCCATCAAGCTCCTCGGAGTCCTCAAAGCTCTCAGTTTCCAGCAACTCCTTCAGAAGCTTCAGGGCCCCCACCTGCGGTTCTGAAAGATTTTCAATCACCTGTTCAGGAACTTCATAGTTTATCTCGAACCTGTAGTCCTCGGGAGCGTACTCCCGTGCCCAGTTCTTGGCCCTCCTCATCCTGTCCAGAACCTGCTGTCTGCCTTTCTCCGAAATATCTTCCTGGAGATGGCCGGTCTGCTGTAGAACTTCAAGGCCTTTACCTTCCCATTCGTCTTCCGGGACAGTCTGGGCTATAAGCGAGGCATGCTTGAAAGGAACTCTTACCGGCTGCTCCTCAGGCGTCTCCACCATCGCAAGCTCGTAGACTCTTTCCTGATGCCTCTGCTTTTTCTCGTTGTCCATCTCAGCCGGGTTGAAGTAATGACCTTCTATCCTGTCAAACCTGTCGTAGATCTGGATGATCTCCTCGTCAAACGCCAGGTTGATAACCTTCTTAGGCTTCGTCTGCGAAAACAGGAATCGGATCATCTCAGGCGAATAGATCTCCTTCATATCTTTCAGGCGGAGAGTATTTTCACCCGAACTGGATGAGATCTTCTTGTCACTTCCTTTAGGCCTTACAAAGTCGTACATCTGGTACACAGGTGCTTCCGCATCGTAGACCTGTTCTATTATCTGTTTACCTGTATCTCGGGAACTTCCTGCTGCCGAGTGATCCTTTCCCCCGGGTTCGAAGCTTACGTTCTCGAAGAACCATCTCATTGGCCAGTCAACCCTCCACGGCGGCTTTACAGAATCATTCTCCTTGAAATTTATCTCGAACTCTTCACCGCATTCCTCACAGTGGTACTCTACCGTGTATTCTCCGTCATAGGCCTTGATCTCGGTGAAGTCTTTCTCACATTCCTTGCAGTAGACTCTGAGGGGCATCCAGTCCTCTTCAAGTTCCTCCTGCCTGTACTGGTCGAGTATCTCCTTGATCTCTTCCCTGTGGTTCATCGCTTTCTTGATCAGGTCCGCATACTTCGAGGCCCGGAACATTTCTGATTGTCGGATGAACTCGATATCCATATGCATGTCCTCCAGCTCTTCCTCCAGCTGTTTCTCGAAGTGTTCAGCGTAACTGTCGTGACAACCTTCTGGATCAGGAACCTTTGAGAGTGGAAGCCCTATGTATTTCTCGAACTCATCTGGAACATTTTCAGGCACTTTCCTGAAACGGTCGTAGTCGTCCCATGAGTAGATGAAACGTGTTTCCTCATCGTAATATTTGAGACTTTTCACGACGAAATCCGTTGTAATTATCTCCCTGAAGTTTCCGATGTGAACGAAACCTGAAGGACTGATCCCTGAAGCGCAGACATAGGTTTCGCGGTCGGAGAACTTTCTCTTAACCCCGTATGCCAGCTGATCTGACCAGAACAACGGCTGTTCACTCATCTGCTTTCACCGCTTTCTTCAGTTTTGGAAAAACCAGTGAACTTTCGGGTCCGGAACAAAGGCTGCTCTTGATCGGTCATAACCCGGTTTTCGAGGTGAAAGAATTTAATTATAAACTTCGGGGCCACCTTGAACAGACATGATCGGAGTTAGCCCCCGCCTGATCTTTCTAGCACTGTTCATAGCAGGCCTTGCTTACCTGCTCTACCGCGACAGGGATAAAATCCAGAGAAGCTCGATACTTTTCTACCGCAGAACAAAAAACGGGATAAACCGGATAAAAGCGATACAGTCAAGATTCCCCCGTTTCTGGAAGGCCTACGGCTGGGCCGCAGCGATCTCAGGCGTTCTGTCGATGATTCTCGCTGCTCTCTACATCGGTGGGAAGTTCGTAGATGTCTTCAGCACAGGCTCCGTGAAGAAGGCAGGCCTCTCATTTGTCGCGCCAGGCCTTGTTTCACATAGCAGTTTTCAGCCAGGTATCTCGTTCATCCCTGTTGAGTACTGGCTTATCGGCGTTGGAATAGTGATGACAGTCCACGAACTAAGCCATGGCATCGTCGCCCTGAGTGAGAACTTCGAGATCAACTCCGTAGGCTGGATCGTCCTCGGCATATTTCCCGGCGCCTTTGTAGAGCCTAAAGGTGAGAGGATGCTTCCAGCAGGTGAAGGCGAGGAAGAGGAGTTCCACCACGAAGAAGACGGGGAAAGCTCAGGAATGTGGGACCAGGGAAAGCTCTCCTCCAGGATAAAGGTCCTTGGAGCCGGAAGTTTTGCCAACTACCTCACAGCTTTAATCATGATACTGCTCTCAGGCTTTGTACTATCCATGGTTGCACATCCAGGGCAGATATACTACACGACTGTGCCTAACCAGTCCGCCTCTGGCGCAGGCATGACCAACGGAACGCTGAACAGTATAAATGGTAACAGGATAGACAACGTAAGCGAACTCCAGAAAACCACCGCAGGCCTGAAACCAGGCGACAACATCGTACTGAACACCAGTGAAGGAGTATTCAACGTCAAAGCTGGTAAAAGGACCTACCAGCCAACTATTGGAATCCCCGGCATATTCACAGTACCGAAAGGCCCTGAGAAGACAGAAGGATACATAGGAATGCAGTTCTACCAGAGCTCCGTGATAAATCAAGGCCTGAAACCTTATCAGGCAGGTCTGAGCTGGTTTATCTCGCTCCTGCAGACCATAGCAATACTGAACCTGGGAATAGGTTTGATCAACATGCTGCCCCTGAAACCTCTTGACGGAGGACAGATAATGGGCGGTGTCATCGAGAACTACCTGGGCGAATCAGCGTCAAAGGCCTTCAACTACTTCTCGGGGCTTGGAATGCTGGCACTGATAGGTGTAATCCTTCTATCCGTGGCTACGGCCCTCTGATCATCCCTCTTCTTTATCGAGGCCGTCCATGTCTTCTATCTCTTCTCTTACTTCTTCCTCTTCCTCCTCAACTTCTTCCTCCACGTCCTTTACTTCTTCCTCTATCTCATCTCTCTCGAAGTAGAGAAGTTCAGCCGATATCACACCTATCGCAATGAGGATCACAGAACTGAATACTTCAGGTTCTGCAGTCCGCAGATGGTAGAGCAGTGCAAGAACAGTTGAAACAGATCCCACGAAGCCCAGAAGAGGAACAGCTCTCGTAACAAGAGAATCGCCCTCCCTGAACGCCAGGAAGCTTACAGCACCGAAAATAGTGATGAAAGCCAGGGAAGCAAACGACGTTATCGCATTAAGACTTCCCAGGACAGTGAAAGCAGCTGTGAGGCCTCCCAGTGCGAGAAGCGATTTCACTGGTTCGTCCCCGGATCCACGGAGCTCGGCAGGAAGAAGCTTATCTGAAACCAGCTTCCTGGAAAGACGGGCCGAACTGAAAAGCGTGGCATTGATCGCACTCCCTGTAGAGAAAAGAGCAGCCAGGGAAATAAGTACGAATCCTACACTCCCCAGGAAAGGCTTTGCAGCTATTGCGAGCGCGGTCTCGGCGTTTTTCGCAATTACCGATGGGGTCAAAAGATTAGTGGTGACGACCGCAACTATGACATACAGAAAAGTAGCGATCAGGATAGAAGCATATATAGCCTTCTTCAATGTCTCCTCGGCATTCCTGAGCGAATCCTGGTCGAACAAAAGGAGTTCCCAGCCCTCGAAAGCCACAAAGGAAATTGCTGCAGCGATCAGGGGGCCGAAACCGAAGTTTGCAAAGCCAAGGCCTATCATGCCATGTGTGAAGCCATAGTAAAGGCCTCCAAGCCCGAATACCAGAAGTATAATGACTTTGAGAAGTACAAGTATGTCTTCAGTCTCCCCTGATGCGTGGGCCCCCAGAACGTTCAGCCCTACAAATATTACAACGACGAGGAGAGATATTACAGGCCTTAACGGGAATCCCAGCACGTGCTGTATACCTGCAAGTTCTTCGAAGTAGCCTCCGAAGGCAAAGGCGTACATCGCCATAGTCCCTATGTATCCGAAGAGGAATGTCCAGCCCGTCATACCTGCAAGTTCCTTACTTCCCGTGAACTTGTGGATAAAAGTGATGGGGCTGTCCTTGCCTTCTGTCAGACTGTTGAGACGTATCATGGAGTATCCTGAGGCCAGTGCTATGACTCCTGAAACGATAAATGCCATCCAGGCCAGCGGTCCTGCAGAGCTGGCGACTACGCCAAGTACGGCGAAGATTCCACCTCCAACCATTCCTCCGACTGCCATGGATACAGCTTCCTTCAGTCCTACCTTCTGACTCATTCTATCTCCTCCTCAAAGCTCTCAACTTCTTTTTCGACTTCCTCCACTTCCCCTCTCTATCCTGTTTCTCTCGAAGTAAAGGAACTCAAGGCCTATTATCGCGAGGAATATGCCTGTGATGCTGGCAAGCATGTGTGGGGCTGTGTCGCCCACAGATGCCAGAGCAGCAGCGGAAGCGCAAACAAAGTGCCTAAAAGGCCTATCAACGGTATCAACCGGTTCTCAGTGACCTCGTTGTCCAGCAGGCATACAGTATTTACAGCTGCGAAGACAGGTGTATAAAAGCCACGGATGCAAACGTGCTGATCTGCTCCAGGCCGCCCACAGCAGTGAAAGCTGCCATTAAAAATCCTATTATCAGGAGGCTTTTCGTTGGCACTCCGTTACTGTTCCTGAAGGAGAAAACCTGAGGTAGCTCTTTCTCCGTAGCGATCTTATGAGAAAGTCTTGCATTCCCGAACAGGGTCGCATTTATCGCCGAAGCCGTCGAGAAAAGAGTGGCCACAGAAATAAGGATGTATGAAATCCCATTCATCACATGTAACGTGAAAATCTTCTGAGCGGCAAAGGCAAGAGCTGTCTCCTTATGAACAACGATCTGATCTGCGGTCAAAAGATTTGTGGTCACGAACGACACAAGGATATAGATAAGCGTGGCTGCGACAATTGAATAGTAAACAGCTTTCCTCAGAGTGGAAATGCCGCCACGGATTTCGGAGCACTCATAGGTAAGAAGTTGAAAACCCTGGAAAGAAACAAATATCACGGCAGCACCGACAAACATCGAGGAAAATCCTTTATTGAAAAGGCCTCCTGCGAAAACATTGAAGTCTGGCTGGCTGAAGATGCCCAGAGACCAAGGCCTCAACAGGATCAGGATCATAACTTTTACGTACACAAGTACGTCCTCGCTGATCCCGGAACTGCTGGTTCCAAGGAAGTTAATAGCGATGAACAGGCCTATAACAGCAACTGAGATCAGCGGACGGATTAGAGCCGAGGCCTGGAAACCAAGTATTCCTGCGGCGAACGATCCGAAGGCGTAGGCGTACATAGCGGCACTTCCTATATATCCTACGATCAGTATCCATCCTACGACGCCCGCATAGTTTTTGTTGGACATGAAATGCTCAAGGAACGTGAAAGATCCTCCGTCCTCCTTGAGATGTTCTGTAAGCTCTACATACTAGTAACCTGAGGCCAGGGCGATCACCCTATCAAAAAATACGATATAAACGCCGCGTTACCCACCTTTTGAGCGGCAACGCCGAGTACAGCAAATATTCCGCCGCTAATAAGGCCTCCGAGCCCCATTGCTACTACTTCTTTCAGACCCAATTTTTCTGCCATATTAAGTTATTACGGTCTCGTTTATCTTAAAATCTCTTCACCGGCTTCCCTCAAGCGTTTTTATTCTTCAGGCCTCCATAACCAGTTATGACGCATAAAATCAAACTTGTGGACCAGGATGAAGAGGTGGAAGCAGAGGACGGCCAGACAGTCTTGAACGCACTGCTGGAAGGGGGAGTAGAATGGATGCACGCCTGCGGTGGTTTCTGCAACTGCACAACCTGCCGTATAAAAGTTGAAGAAGGCATGGAAAACCTCTCCGAGCAGAAACAGGACGAGAAAAATACGATAAGACGTTTCAAGGGCAAGGAAAAACTTGAAGGCCCTTTCAGACTCAGCTGCCAGACTAAGGTCTACGGCGACATCAAGATCTCAGAACCGGAATGGTACTAGAAAGAGAGGCTAAGAAATTTGCTTGATGTAATGATTGTAGGCGGCGGACCTGTAGGCTCCCAGCTCGCGAAAAAATTCCGTGAAAAATCCGGGGAAGACCTCGATGTACTTGTAATCGAACGCAGCGAGGAGATCGGCGAACCGCTCGCGTGTTCCGGACATGTATCGCCGGACATCAAAAATTTTCTATCTGAAGAGGAGTTCGAGGAGATCTACCAGAACGAGATAAGAGGTGCCCGGTTCCACGTATCAGGGAAAAACTACGAGTTCTTCAAGAAAGATGAGACCGTCTCATACGTGATCAATAGGATCGGACTGGACAAAATCAAGGCCGAACAGGCAAGGGATGCGGGTGCCGAATACAACCTCGATGAAACAGTTGAGGAAGTAGAGGAAAAAGATGATTGCGTGAAAGTTTCTACTGACAGAGGAAAGTACGAGGCGAAAGTTCTAGCGGGCTGTGATGGAGCCTCTTCAAAAGTTAGAGATGAAGTCGGGCTGGAGGAGCCGGATCATTTCTACCAGGGAATCCTCTGTTTTACTGAAGAGAAAGATTCTTCTGATTTTGTCGATGTCCTGATGGATGTACCGGAGTTTTTCGGCTGGCGGATACCACGTTCTGATTCAGTTGAGTACGGTGCAGGTGTGCCGAAAGGTGAGAACACGATGAAGTGGCTGGACGAGGTAACCGAAAAATTTGATATAGAAAAAGAAAAGAGGAGAAACGTCTGTGCCGGTGCGATACCTATCGGGCCACCGGAAAGAGTGACAAGTGACCGGGTTTTCCTGGTCGGCGATGCTGCGGGCCAGACCAAGCCGTTCACAGGCGGCGGAATACTCTACGGTATGCGTGCAGCTACCATCGCAGCGCGCGAGATCGACCCAGAGGAACCTGATCTACAGGAGTATGAGGATGCGTGGCGTTCCGAGTTGAGGAATGAGATTCTGCTGGGTAAGTTTATCGAGCGGATCTATTCGATGCCGTCCCCCGTTCAGATGCTGGGCATGGGTTTGTTCGAAGGGGAGATAGGCGTCCATATGGACCGCCCCACGACGTTACTGAGCGTTGAGCAGCTGAAAGCGATGCTTCCCTGGAGCTAGGAGGTATAAAAAGCTTTCAGGGAATACTCTTCGTAACGAGGGGAGAGTTGAGAAAAAATGCACATTGGAGTTATTCCTGATGGTAACCGTCGTTACGCACGTTCTCACGGCATCCAGAACTATGACGCTTACGAGGAAGCTAGAGACACTATAAAAAATGTTACTGACTCCCTGAACGGTTTCTCAGATGACCTGGAATCCATCACTTTTTACCTACTCTCCGAGGAGAACCTTGACCGGTCTAAGGAGGAGCTTGAGACTCTTTTCGATCTACTTGAACAGAACATAGACGATATGGCAGAGTTCTTCCAGGGGAAGGATTTCAATGTAAACTGGGCGAGCACCAATCCTGATCCTCTCCCGGACGGTCTGAAGGATAAGCTGAGGAAAATAGAGGACAGATTCTCAGGCGGTGACACTAGGGTCAACCTGCTTATCTCGTACGATGGAAAAGAGGATATACTCGAAGCAGGGGAGGAGGTAGCTGCTAACGGAGAAAACTTCAACCGTAAAGATTTCTCGACCCATCTACAGATCCAGCAGGATATAGACTTCGTCATCAGAACAGGCGACAATCCAGACCGTGAATGCCTGTCCGGTTTCCCGATCTGGAACGCCAGCTACGCCGAGTTCTACCACATCAAGAAGAACTTCCCGGCGGTACAGCCGGAGGACGTAGAGGAAGCCCTCGGCCACTTCAAAAAACTTAGAAGGAAGAAAGGCGAATAATCCCTTATGGTCGACATGACCTGCTGGAACTGCAGCCAGACTATGGAAAAATACGTTGCCTGTGAACTCAAATGCATGAACTGCGGCATGGTCAGAGACTGCAGCGATCCCTAATCTCCTGTCTCTACTCTCTGATCCGTACAATTATTGCATAAAGCAAAGAACGTCTTGTTACTGCATCCTTCTTTGTAACACTCCTTGAACAACAGGGATCACTCTCGTTAAGCAGGCCTCTGTCCAGATAAGGAAACCCCAACCAATTTAAACCGAACACATCCACTCAGCAAAAAATTTCTTCCAGAAAAACTTCACCCAACCCATTTAACCATTGCAGTCACCAGAAGTTAGGTATGAAAACCTGGCTCATCACCCTACTTGTCGCAGGAGGTATCATAGCAGGCGGAGCAGGATACCTGGCGTTCACATTCCAGAAACCAAGCTTCGGAGTAATAGACAAGGGAGACTGGGGCCAGGTAAACGACCAGACAATAAAGATCAACTCCACGGTCTGGCTGGACAACCCGAACGTCATAGGCCTACCACTCGGATTCGTACACGCAGGATACGCCGCCAACGCCAACAACATCACTCTAGCGGAAGGCGACATCAACGGCATCAACATAGAAACAGGAAACCAGACAAAGAGCTTCACAACAACCGTGGAACAGGGAAAAATACCTGACTGGTGGGTCAGCCACCTCAAAAACGGCGAAAAAAGCACTATAACAGCAACAGTAAACGTAGATCTACCTCTCGGAAGCTTCAAGACACAGGCCTTCCGGAAAAACATACAGACAAACATAACAAACAGGATAGAGAAAAGCCTGGCATCACTCGAAGGAACATACAAAGGACCCGGGATACAGAGAAGCGCAGGCCCTATCACTGCAACTGTAAGGCCTGAAATCCAGGTTAAAGACTTCAAGGTTTCCTGGGGCAAGATAACATCCAAGAAATCAAACATTTTAATGGATGTCACACTCTACAATCCAAACGCCTACCCGATACCGACGCCAAGCTTCGCAGGAAACGCCAAGCTCAACAACGTCACTGTAGCGGACTGGAACGCAAACCCACAGGCCCTCACAGACCTTCCAGAAGACGGCATGATCCCGCCAAAGCAGTCGACAGATGTCAGATTCAAGGCCTCACTTCTGAACCAGAAAATGGACGAATGGTTCGAGACACACGTCAAGAGAGGAGAGCACACGAAGGGGAGAATAAGAGCAAACCTGGTCTTCGACTTTGAGGGAAGACAGTTCAAAGTACCGGCAGGAGGCATCCTCTGCAAGATGAACATCCAGACAGCAGTACTCGTCGACAACCAGAAGAACAAGTTCGAAAACAAGGGGTGCAAACCAAGACTTGAAGGATACAGCTCCCTCCCTACAGGAACCGGAGACAACAATACCTCAACGTCCATAGGCAACCAGAGCCTGCCTGACAACACTACAAAACAGGATCTCCTCAACTCCGGAGCACTCCAGTAAAAAAGGTCCTAGACACCAACACATTCTTAAAGGTTGGCCTGATTATTCTTAGTTGCGGTCGAGTGAATACTTTTCGACCCACCACCAGAAAATATTTATTTTGTTATCACGAAGTGATAATATGAACATGTCAGAAGACGCAATCAAGGAATGTCCTTACTGTGGCGAAACCTTCGAGGGGGAGGACGCGATCACAAATGAAGGAATTCACAGAGCAGAGGAACACGTGAACCAGAACGAATCCACGGCAAAGGCGACCAAAGGCCAGAATATCGTGGACGAGTGGAAGTCAGAAGGAAAGAAGGCCTAGAAGCTTTCTGACTGGAAGACTGCCTCCCTTAATTCTTCTTTATTAACCTCGGCGACACTTTAAAACTTCTCAACCACATAAAACCATGCATGGACATACTAAGCCTTCTAATCGGACTAATCGTAGGCGCAATACTTGGAGTAATAGGCAGCCTCTACTACATCAAATGGAAAATGAACCAACAACTCGGCCAGATGCAACAGGAAATGAGCGAAATGATGGAAGCCACACAGGGCCTACAGGACGGCCTCGGCGGCATCGAAGACCTCGAAAAAGAATCACCTGACACCATGAAAGACGTCATAGAACCGGAAAACGTCAAAGAAGAGGCCTCAGAAAAAGACTCCGAAGAACAAGAGGAAAAGAAATAACAGCGAGAGGATAGCGGTTAAAGGAAACTTGCGGCCGCCGGGATAGCCGAAAAACTAAATTTTTCTAGAAAAACTCCGGCATCTGCAACTTCAAGCCTATAGAAAACTTGCGGCCGCCGGGATTTGAACCCGGGCACGAAGCCATAGCTTCTCAAGGGCGTCAAATCACCGGCTCAAGTAAATCGCAGATTTGCGGCCGCCGGGATTTGAACCCGGGTCTTCGCCTAACTCTAACAGGCTACGCCT
>JBDGSM010000024.1:16967-20273 GCA_042217545.1 Candidatus Nanohalobium sp.
TGCGGCCGCCGGGATTTGAACCCGGGTCTTCGCCTAACTCTAACAGGCTACGCCTGAAAGGACCTCTAAAGGCCCTCAGCTTGCGTGCCCGAAGGCCTTTGTAAGGCCTTCTTGTTTCAGAAAGCCTGTAAGGCTTTCGGGCAACCGAGCGTAACCAGTTGCGAGAGGGCGAGATGATTGGCCAGACTACACCACGGCCGCCTGGTAAAATAGAAACAGTTCGTAAACTCTTTAAACCCAACTTCCCAGAGAAGACGTGATTACTCAGAACTATAGAGTATTTCCAAACCGGTAAGGACGTTGCCTGTGAAAGGTTTTTGTATTTTCCCTGGCAAGGCCTAAACATGAATCTAGAGAAGCTTATTCCCGACGATTACGGAACACTTGAGAACGATGACCTCGCATTATCCGAGGGCAGGATCAGGAGAATTATCCGCGAACGCATGGAAGAGGAGCAGACACTGGACGGCGATGTACCACACGTCATCAACTGCGTCCTTTCCAGGATGCTCGAAGAAATAGTGGACGAGACAATGGATGAAGGCGCGATGATGGCCAAGATCAAGGAAGCACACCTGCGTGCAGCACTCAGAGATATCCAGATAGAAGAAGAATACTCAGCCCGTACAGAGGCCTTCATCGACCAGCTCCGCAACATCTCCGACGAAATGGAGAGCACCGCTGACAAGCTGGAGAAGAACAAGTAAACATAATCAGTGGAAAAAGCCTTCCACCTTCCTACTTCTCATTTCTCTTATCTTCCCTGAAGCCCAGTGCCTCCTGAATATGTTCATGAGCGTGTCTCTGGCTCTCGTACCTGTTTTCAAGTCTTGACTCGAACTCCTCTATACTTGTATCCAGGAATTCGTCCTCCTTGCTCAGTTCCAGAGTTTTCAGACCCCAGAAAAAGTTTTTCACAAGCATCTCCCGGATCGTGGAGTTTCTCTCAGTATCCAGATAGGACTTAACGTATCTTTCAAGGAACAGATCGAAATCCTCGGGCGTCACAGGGATCCCATCCACTTCCTCCTCCCAGAGATCCGACCAGGCATCCACAAGGCCTTCATAACGTACCTCGTACAACATCGGATCCGTACCTGGAACAGGCTCCAGAAGACCCAGGCCGTCAAGCAAATCAATCACTTCCTCTGCGTAGTCCTGATCCATACCCGCCTTCAGGTTCATCTGAACATGGTACGTCCCGTCTTCAGAATGATGCACATTCCTGAGAACACGGAACGGCAGAACAGTGTCATACACTTTATCCTCATCAAAATCCGACTCTATACCCATAACACCGAATTAAAGCCTCTGACTTTTATTCTTTAGCCGACCAGCCCGGAGGAAAAAATTCTCCACGAAGAAAACAAAAAAGTTAAAAACCGGTTAAGGCCTCGGTGGACAGACCCTAATTAATTGGTTGCACACGAAAGAAAAAATCCGATGTCTCAGAAATCCGGTAGACAGAAGTTCGTAAGACTCTTCATCCAGATCCATGTTATCTCAATCATACTAGCAGGCCTTACATCCCACAGAACAGACCTACTCACCGGAACAGTAAGCTACCTCTTCTACATCCACATAACCGCAGGCATAGCCTACCTCTACACGACATAGAAATCCTCCTTGAAAGATGGAACAGAATGGACTCTCCGGAATCTAAACCAATGGTTTCGTAGACGGATGTCCAGTGAACCGTTCACAGCTTGGACTCCCTGCCTTTTCACTCCCCGAATCACCGTTAAAGGCATTACAGCCACTTCTCTCTAAGTTTAAACTTGTTAAAGAAAGTTTTATTACTGATTGGCAGAATCAAATATAACAGCAGAAAACTTATGTTGAGTTTTATCCGTTGCCGTATTCATCTTCGTAAGCTACGCTTCGATGCAGTACGTCAAGTATCTTAAGCTCCCCATCTATATAGTCCATGAAGATCCGATGATTGGTGTTATCTTTATCTACCTTTAGCCTGTAAACCCAGTCTCCATTCCTGTCCTTAATCATCTTCACTTTGTCGTGGTTAAAGCCTTGTTCCGCTACTTCTTCAATAATCTCAACTATTTCTCCAGCTTTTTCCTGTTCAAGTTCTTTCAAGGTTTGTCTGGCAGTCTTCCTGAAACTATGATTCATCTAATTTTCAATCCCTAATTCTTTCTTCACTTCTTCAGGGCTGTATTCTTCATCAGTTTTCCTTGCCTCGTCAATTCGTTTCTGTGCTTCTACCGACAGCGGCTTGTATTCAACTTTGTTTCTTTCATCCAAGAGCCGTCTAACTGCGTCTCGGATGAACTCAGACTTCGACTTATACCGTCCTTTACCCACTTCAGAATCAATCTCTTTTTCTAATCCTTCAGGCAAATCAACACTCATCGTCATAACATAATAATATTAACCACATACTCTTTTATTACCTACTCTACATTAGCTCAACCGCAAACACAACATTTCAGTATTCAAAAATCCAGTCTTCAAAAGTTAAACAAAGTTTTAATTTATTACTTTCACCGAATAGGAATAATCCTATTTGGAGTTTTCACTATAAATTTCTTCGATACTTTGTGTATCCAATTTAGATAGTGAGGTCACAGTTTGGTGGGCAGGATATTCTCCCAATTCATCAACAAGACCTATACAGACCATTCCTGCTTTAGTTGCCCCCTTCATACCGCTTCTTCCGTCTTCAATTACGAGGCAGTCTTCAGAATCCACTCCGAGTTCATCTGCTGTTTCTAAAAATACATCTGGAGCAGGTTTTCCATTAGGTACTTCACTTGCACTTTTGATAACTTCGAAGTATTCTGATAGCCCTAGGCTGTCAACAACTTCTTCAATAAAATCAGGTTCAGAGGAAGATGCTACACCAAGCTTATAGTTTCCTGCAAGTTCATGAACCAGTTGCTGTGAACCTTCAATCGGTTCAACTCCTTCCTTTTCTACAAGTTTGTAGAGAACATCTTGCTTCTTTCCGTAGGCTTCCATAGGGTCAGATGCAGGACTTTCTTCTCTGAAAAGCGTTCCTGGCGGTTTGCCAGCATATTTCCGAGTAATTTCTTCGGGCGGCATTTCAACATCGTATTCTTCCAGAATCTGTGACTGTGATTGTGCGTGCAGTTTCTGGGTGTCAGAAAGCACGCCGTCCATATCGAAAATTACAGCTTCGAGAGCCATACTTTCAATTTGCTGAGAACAATTAAGAAGTTAAGTCCGAATACGGGGCGGATTTGGACTCTCCGGGATTTGAAGATCGGAGATCTTCATGGCCGGTCCTCCATATCTACGATATGGACTCTCCGGGATTTGAACCCG
>JBDGSM010000024.1:20373-53298 GCA_042217545.1 Candidatus Nanohalobium sp.
TCTTCATGGCCGGTCCTCCATATCTACGATATGGACTCTCCGGGATTTGAACCCGTCCGAAGATCGAAGATTTTCTAGGAGGATATCAAATCTTAGGAGAAGGAACGGAGTGGACTCTCCGGGATTTGAACCCGGGGCCTCGTCCATGCCAAGGACGCGTTCTGCCAGGCTGAACTAAGAGCCCTGCGGTGTGTAAAGGCCTTTGACCGGAGAGTTTTTTAAATCGGACTATGGTGCCTGGATTCCGTCAGAGGTCTTCGTTTTCGGCAAGACTATCTGGTTTTCCGAAGTCTTGACCGGCTGTTTTACCGGCAGTTATAATAGATTTTGTCGATTTAGTAAAGTCATGTCGGTCACTATCGACGATGACTACCGTGAAAGTTTCTCTGACTGCGAACCGGGAACCCTTCAAGACAGGATGACCGTTCTGAACGAGGATCCCTCTCAGTACGATGAAGAGGCGCAGGAAGAGCTCCTCGCCGAGTTCATCTACGCCCTGGAGCAAGGCGATGTCCGAGCTGCAGAACGATACGATGGCGAATGGGAGGCCAACCCGTGGGTGAAGGAAGGGATACTGTCGATATTCGGTCTTGCGGAAAACATGGAAAGAGAAGACACGGAAAACGGCGAGATATACCACGATGTCATGCCGACGAGGAACGTCGAAGAGTTCCTGGAGAAAGGAGCCAGGAACACCCCAGGAACAACACTGAGAGTAGGAAACTACTTCGGCGACGGCACAACGGTCATGAGAAGCTTACGTCAACATTGGAGCCTATGTAGACGACGACACGATGGTCGACTCAAACGTCACGTTCGGATCAGCCGCACAGATGGGAGAAGACGGACACGTAGGAGCAAACACGACGATCGGCGGCGTACTCGATCCCGCGGAGAAAAGGCCTGTCGTGATAGGTGACAACGTATCAATCGGCGCGGGAAGCCGCATAACCAGCGGAGCAGAGATCGGTGACCGCGTCAACACCGGAGAAGACCTGCTTCTCAACCCCAGCATCGAAGTATACGACCTCGTGAACAACCAGATCCTGGAAGGAGAAATCCCGAGCAACAGAACAGCATTCAGAAGAACCAAAGAATCCAGCGTAAGCGACCACGAACTCTTCGACGAAGACGAATCAGTCCAGAAACCAATCGTCGTAGCAGTAGAATACGACGAAGACGCAGTAGAGCTGGAAGAAGAACTGAGGATGGACTAGAGAAGGCCTTCAGCTCAGGAAACTTTCGGCAACGGAGACAGCAGTCTTCCCCGCTTTTTTGACCTCTTCTTTCTCCACGTATTCTCTTTTGGAGTGAGCGACACCGCCTTCCCCATCTTTCAGGACGCCAGGTCCGAAGACAGCGGTAGGGATCTCTGGAGCGAAGTAAGAGGCCTCACACACAGCCGTGAAAGGCCTCAGTTCTCCGTCGGCGTGTTCCTCCAGTTCATTGACCAGTTCGCTGTCTTCAGAGGTTCTGAAAGCTCCGAGGAGTGGAGAGTTGTTCGCGGCCCGGTCAACAGATACTTCAGCTGGTGTATCGATATTCCTGATAAACATCTCCAGCCTCTCCATGAACTCCTCCATACTTTCCCCAGGTACACTTCTCCTGTCGATCCTCACCTTACAGGTATCAGGGACAACGTTCGAGGACTTGCCTCCTGAAACGATCGTTGGCGTCAATGTAGGCCTCCCCAGCTCCTCATCGGAACTGCCGGAGTCAAAGTTCTTCAACAAGTTTATGATCTTTGAGGCCTCCGAGACCGCGTTGACACCTGACTCAGGTTCTGCGGCGTGAGCGTTCTCCCCTTCAACCTTTATCTCCACCTCGAAACGTCCTCTCGAAGCGTTGCATGCGTCAAGGCCTGTCGGCTCGCCGACCACGACAGCATCAGGATCAAGGCCCAGCTCACCTATGGCCCGGGACTCTGTCTCCTCGTCAGGAGTCAAAGCCAGAGAAAGACGGCCTTCGCCCATATCAGCCTCAACAAAAGCCTTCAGCATCGAGGCCAGAGGCCCTTTCGCGTCACAGGAACCTCTACCATAGATCTTTTCCTCGTCCTCCCTGAACTCGACATGAGGAGAAACCGTATCCATGTGAGAGTTCAGGACGAGGTGAGGTCTTCCAGAACCTTTCGAAGCGATCAGATTCCCCGAGGAATCCACCTCGGCCTCGATTTCATGATCCTCAAGAACCTGAAAGATCATCTCCCGGAACCCATCCACAGATTCATGTGAAGGCGTTCTGACAGCTTCCCTCAAAAATTCAAGCTCGTCGAAGCTAATCCTGATCCACCTCGAAACCAGTTCCGTGGAAGACATCGCTCCAGTCCTGGCCCTCCCGGACAAGCTCTGCCCCACCGTCCTCGATTTTGACCTCGGGTGGCATAGGCCTCGTGTTCCAGTTCGAAGCCATCGCAAAACCATAAGCGCCGACGTCTCTTATCGCCAGAAGATCGCCTCTACCGACCTTCGAGATCTCCCTGTCCTCAGCGAACGTGTCAGTGTTCTCACATACAAGGCCTACAACATCGACAGTGAAGCTATCCTCGGAAGGATTCACAGCCTCTATCTCGTGATACGCATCGTAGAGCATAGGCCTCAGGAAATGATGCATACCGGAATCAAGGCCTACATACGTCTTCTCCTTCTCAAGTACGTCCTGTACCTGAGCGATCAAGGTTCCAGACTGGGCGACCAGGAAACGACCCGGCTCCATCATGACCTCAGGATTCCCGAGATCGAAACCTTCCAGGGCCTCTGAAACGTTTTCAGCTACTTTTTCAACGTCGAGTTCATCTTCTTCAGGCCTGTAAGGTACTCCCAGGCCTCCACCTATATCTATGAACTCGAACTCGATATCCAGTTCTTCTGAGATGTTCTCTGCGATCTCGCAAAGCTTCCTAGTAACTCTTCCGAAGTACTCCGCCTCCAGGACTCCGCTGCCGGTCATCACGTGGATACCGAATCTTTCCACACCGGCTTCCTTTGCTTTTCTGTAGGCCTCTAATGCATTCTCTTCTTCGACTCCAAACTTGGAGCCTCCGCCGAGTTCAAGGCCGAAACTTCCCTGCCCTATACCAGGATCTATTCTAAAGGAGACTCTTTCAGAAAGCTCTTCTGCCCGTTCAAAGGCCTTAATCGAGTTAAAATTCAGAGTAACGTTTTTCTCAGCAGCAAACTCAAGCTCCTCCTGTGGCGGGAAAGGAGCAGTGTAGATGATATTCTCCGGATCGTTAAATTTCAGTGCGAGCTCCAGTTCTGCCCTGCTGGCACAGTCAAAACCTGCTCCCTCCTCTGAAAGGAGAGAAAGAACGGATGGGTTAGGATTAGCCTTAACAGCGTAGTTGACACTCGATTTATCGAACTCCTCTGCGAAGGCCTCCGATAACCTGCGGTACTGATCGTTTATCCTGTTAAAATCGTAGACATAAAGGGGAGTACCGTATTCTTCCGCAACATTTTCTGCTTCAAGGCCTCCTATCTCAAGCTTCTCAGTCATCCTGATCTCCTGATAAAGAAAGAAGATGGTTGAAAGGTTTTCATTCTTCCTCACCCACCATCGGGAACAGCAGCACATCCCTGATCGACTCCTGACCTGTCAGGATCATCACCAGGCGATCGATCCCGATACCGAGGCCTCCGGTCGGCGGCATGCCTAACTCGAGAGCTTCTACAAACTCCATGTCCAGAGGATGAGCCTCGTCATCTCCCTGCTCCTGACGTTCCTGTTCCCTCTCAAAGTGCTCACGCTGCTGGACCGGATCACGCAGCTCGGTGTACGCGTTCGCCAATTCCATACCGGCGACGAAGGACTCGAACCTCTCGATAAGGCCTTCCTCGCTCCTGTGGTCCATGCAGAGAGGCGTGGTCTCGGTCGGATAATCCGTGATATGGGTCGGCTGGACCAGTTCCTCCTCCGCGACCTCCTCGAAGATCTCCGCGATCGCAAGGCCTCGCTCGAACTCGCTTTCAAGCTCTACACTAAGTTCATCCATCGCTCCCCGGAGTTCCTCGTCGCTCATCTCGCTTACTTGAAGGCCTCCGTACTCCTCTATGGCTTCGTGCATAGTCATCCGTCTCCAAGGCGCCGAAAGGTCTATCTCCTCGCCCCGGTACTCGACCGTACTTGAGCCTGTCACTTCTTCCGCGATGTGTTCGACGAGTTCTTCCGTCAATTCCATCATGTCCTCGTAGTCGGCGTAGGCCTGGTAGAGCTCCATCATCCGGAACTCCGGGTTGTGCGTCGTGTCGATCGACTCGTTCCGGAAGTTCGTCGCCACTTCAAAAATTCGCTCGTATCCGCCGATGATGAGTCTTTTGAGGTAAAGCTCCGGGGAGATCCTCAGGTAAGCGTCCATGTCCCTGTCGTTCACATAGGTCTCGAAAGGCTCGGCGTTCGCACCTCCATAGACAGGCTGGATGGTCGGTGTCTCCACCTCCATGAAACCATCATTTTCCAGGAATCTTCTCAGCTCGGAGATAATCTCGCTTCTCTGCCTGAACCGATCCCTTGCGTCCATATCCATCGTTAAATGGAGAGGCCTGTCCCTGTACCTCAACTCCTGATCTTCGACACCGAAGTGCTCCGAAGGTACAGGTCTGACAGCGGTCGTCAGAACCTCGACCTCGGAGGCCTGGAGCGTGAACTCCTCTCTATCGGTGTATGTCAAGGTTCCCGTGACACCTATGAAGTCTCCTCTGTAAACATCTTCAAGAGTCTCCAAGGCCTCATCGTTCTCTCTGACCATGACCTGGATCTCCGCTCTCGCGTCTCTCAGGTCGAGGAAGACCAGTTCTCCGAAATCCCTGATCTCCATCACTCTTCCGGCTGTCGAGAAACTCTCTTCAGGAAAATCTTCTGAGGCTTCTTCCGTATCAAATTCCTGAAGTTCTTCTATTGTATGTGAGCGGTCGAAGTCGTAGGCGAAGGCCTCACCGTTTTCTCTTCTCTGCCTGAGGTGTTCCAGGCGCTCCTGTCTCTCGTCAGACATGGGAGACACCGGAAAGTATAGCTGAAGCTGTGTTTAGAAGGTTTTCAGTGCTCAGAATTTCTGAGCTGTTTGCATACGTGTCGGCGCTTAAAACATCCACCGTTCATTGTAGATCTATATTCCGGGATGAACCTTAAATACTCTTCGACTTTTTCAACTAAAACAGCATTATATTTTGAATTCCGAAGGATATTCTTCGAAAAAGAGAAGAACTTTTAAGGTTTCGGAACTGTAAGGCCTGTATGGAAGACGACTACCTCCGGTTGATGAAGACCCATATGACTGCCTTCGAAAATCCTGAAGAAAATTCGAACTCCGTACGGCGGTGAAGGCCTGTGAGTTTCACGCCCGAAGGGGTTTTTCCCGCGCTGCCGACGCCGATAGATGAGGATGGATCGATAAACTATGAGGCTGCAAGAGAGCATATCGAGTATCTGGAGGAGAACGGTGTTCACGGGATCGTTCCTGCTGGATGTACCGGGCACGCCGCAACACTGGGCGATAGAGGAAGCGAGAACCTGGAGTACGACGAACACGTGGAATTCGTTTCGCGCATCGCGGAGATGACGGATCTGCCTGTTATCGCCGGGGACGGGATGAACTCGACACAACAAACACTGGAACTTGCGACTCGTATCGAGGAAGAGGCTGATATCGACGCACACCTGATGATCTCGCCTTACCAGAACTGCCCTCCACAGGACCTTATAATCGAACATTACAGGACTCTCGCGGATGAACTAGAGAAGCCGATCATTGCGTACAACGTGCCAGGAAGAACAGGAAGGAATATCGACGCGGAAACGACTCTGGAGCTTGCGAGAATCGACGGAGTGATCGGGATCAAGGAGGCCTCTCTGGACTACGAGCAGATCCACGAGATCGGGATGCGGCTTGAAGAAGAGGACCTGGAAGATTTCTTCCTTGGATCTGGAGACGACGCCGCGAATCATTTCGTCTTCCAGCAGGGAGGCAGCTTCGCCATCTCAGTATCCGCGAACGTTCATCCCGAGGCCTCGGTCGAGGTCTGGAGACATGGATACGAAAACGATGATTACCAGAGAGCTTTCGAGCTGAACAGGGAGTTGAGGCCTCTGCATGATGCGATGTTCCAGGAGGGCGAGAAGAACCCGATAAGCGTTCAGTACGCGGTCAACCTTCTAGGCTTCGACTTCGGAACTCCACGTGCGCCGCTGAACAGGAGGCCTAGAGAGGATGAGGAGTACAGTAACCGGAGCGAGATCAGTAACGTTTTAGAGGATCAAGGCCTAATCTAGAGGTTAAAGATGAGAATAGCAGTAACCGGCGCCACGGGCCAGATGGGAACCAACGTCATAAAAGTCGCCAGAGACCGCGGAGAAACGATCTCGCTGGCTGTGGACAGGGAAGAAACCGAGAGCAGAGGCCTTGAAGTGAAAGAGGATGAAAACTTCGAGGAACTTCTCAGGGAGAGAGACGTCGATGTTATCGTGGATTTTACGGTCCCTGCCGGAACAATGAAGTACCTGGAAGCAGCGAGAGAAACTTCTATTCCGATCGTCATCGGGACTACAGGCTTCTCGGAGGAACAGGAACGCAGGATCGAGGAAGCTGGTAAGGAGATAGCTGTGCTGAAGGCCTCGAACTTCTCTCCCAGCATCAACGTGATGAGAGAGCTGGTGAAAGAGGCCTCCGGGAAGCTTGAAGATTATGATATCGAGGTCACCGAGACACACCACAACAGGAAGCGGGACGCTCCGTCCGGTACCGCGAACACGTTTTTAGACGATATAAGAGAGGCTCGCGGAGATTTCGAGGAGGTTCACGGACGTGAAGGAGAGCAGCCGAGAGAAGAAGGCGAGGTCGGTGTACATGCGAAGAGAGCCGGCGACATCAAGGGAACGCATGAAGTCCTCCTCGCCGGGGATGAAGAAGTGCTGAAGGTCAAGCATAGAAGCGAGTCGCGCGAAGTTTTCGCTTCTGGAGCGCTGAAGGGTGCGGAATGGCTTCAAGGCCGTGATGATGGTTTCTACAGTTTTTCGGAGGTGCTTGAGGAATGAGGATGGTCGCCAAGTTCGGAGGAACAAGCCTCAAAGATGGAGACAGGATAGAGAACGCCGCCGACAGCATAAAAAATGCTGTAGAGGAAGGCCATGAAGTAGCGGTAGTGGCCTCCGCCATGGGTTCGACGACTGATGATCTTCTGGATAACATCAATTTCAACGCGGAGGACGAGGATCGGGACGAGATCGTCTCGATGGGGGAACGCACAAGCGTAAGGATGTTGAAGGCAGCTCTGAATGCTAGAGGCCTTGAAGCTGAGTTCTACGAGCCAGGTAAAGAGGGCTGGCCGGTCTTCGTTGATTCTGAGGGCCGTGTAGACAAGGAGATTACCAGAGAAAAAGCGGAGGAGCTTGCTGAAGGCCTTGAGTCCGAGGTTCCTGTGATTACAGGTTTCCTGGCGGAAGATCATGAGGGAAACGTTACTACGCTCGGCAGGGGCGGTTCTGACACTACAGCGGTTATGCTCGGTAATTACATGGATGCGGACAGGACTGCGATTGTTACAGACGTCGAAGGCGTGTTGACAGGTAATCCTGAGATCGTTGAATCCACGCACAACGTGGGGGAGATCAGTATAGACGAGTTAAGAGATCTATCGTTCAAGGGTGCTGAGGTCATCGCTCCGGAGGCCTTGCCATATAAGACAGATGAGATGGAGGTCAACGTGGTGCATTTCCAGAACGAGGACCTGCTTGAGTCTGGTACCAGTATAGAGGGCGAGTTCGAACGTATAATCGACACTGACGAGAAGGAGTTCGCCTGCTTGACAGTGGCGGGCAGGGAGATCCGGAACGAGCCAGGGATACTCTCGAAGCTTTCCTCTGCACTGGAGGAGGAAGACGTGAACATCGAGGCGGCTTCGACAGGTATGGACAGCGTCAGCTTTTTCGTGGACGAAGAAAGAGCTGAGGAAGCGAATCAGGCCTTACATGATCTTGTACTGGAGAGGGAGAAGATATCCTCGGTCACCGTGGACGATGGGATCGGTGTTATCCGTGTGGCCGGGGGGAAGCTTCCGGACAGGCCTGGCGTTGTAAGAGAGATCGTGGATCCTCTGGCTGAGGCGAACATCAATATACATGAGATCGTGACCTCTGCCTCCAGTGTTATCATGTTCGTCGGGTACGAAGTACGGGAGAAAGCACTGCGGATAGTACAGGAGAACCTTGGCGTCACGGAATAACGTGATACTATGACAGAAAAAATTAAGCTTGGCATACTCGGTGCGACAGGTATGGCGGGCCGAGACGCGGTGATACATCAGAGAAAACTCGAGGAGAACGGAGATGATTACGCAAGCCTGGAACTGGTGACCGGAAGCTCATCCAGCCAGGGAAGGCCTCTTAGAGACGTCTTCCAGGAGAAGGAAGAGGCCTTGTCGGAGAAGTACGGTTTCTGGGAGCCACAGGAATGCCCGGAAGAATACAGGGATTTAACTGTTCAAGGCCTTGACACGGAGGAGATCTCTGAAAAAGTAGATTACGTTATATCCGCCCTTCCGAGTTCTGTGGCTTCCAGGATCGAACCGGAGCTTCGTGAGAGAGGAGTACACGTCTTCTCAAACGCCAGTGAGTTTCGCTGGAACGAGGATATCCCTCTCATGATCCCGGAGGTCAATCCAGGGGATATCGAGATGCTGGAAGAGCAGGAGACCCCAGGTAAGCAGGCGAACAATCCCAACTGTACGACTGCAGCTTATGTCCCTGTGATAGAGGCCTTGAGAAGCGAGTTCGGGGTTGAAGCGGTTGATCTTGTTACTTTCCAGGCTATATCGGGAAAGGGCGATAAAGTAGCGGGCGATGAGTACGCTTCCCGTATTAACGGGAACTTGATAGATGATTGGGATGAGAAAAGCAATCACAACGGTGAAGAAGTTAAGTCCGAGATCGAGCCGCAGAAGATCCTGGGCCTCGCAGATAACAAGGAGGAGGCGAAGAGTTCAGGCCTTGAGATCGATGCCCAGACCGCTAGGGTTTCCACGCAGTACGGTCATCTCGAGTCTCTGAGGATAGAGTTTTCGGAGGATATGGATGTGGATGATGTGCGGGAGACCCTGGAGAACTGGAGGCCGGGGGAAGAAGTCAGAAGTCTTCCTTCAACCGCTGAGAAGCCTCTGAAAGTGCTTGATAGGCAGCCAGAGCCTCGGAGGGATGTCTTCGATCAGGAGGGTATGTCCGTGGTGGTAGGTGATCTGCGACAGCTGGAGGATGACCGGATTGCGATGTTCTCGCTGAGCCATAATCTGAGGAGAGGAGCGACCTGGACCGCCAGGCAGTCGATGGAACTATACCTCAAGAAGAAAGGCCTTCTCTAGCTTTCCTTTCTTTCATTGAGTACCATGTAGGTCTCGGTGCTGTCAACTCCGTCGATACTCCTTATCTCATCCAGTACATCGTTGATTTCCTGGTTTGAAGGCCTTTCAACTTCCAGGATAAGGTCGTATCCTCCTGTTACCTCCTTTATCTGTATCTGTCCTGGGAACTTTTTCAGGACCTGGTCTATGTCTTTTCCTGTCTCCAGTTTAACCATCACGACAGCTTTCGGGCCTGCTGTTCCTGTTTCGACCGAGAATTTTTCGATCACTCCGTCCTGCTTCATTTTCTCGACACGGTTTCTGACAGTGCCTTCGGAGACTCCTATCTCCTCGGCTATCTCTGTATAACTTGCTCTACCGTCTTTTCTCAGATACTTCAGGATCTTTTCGTTTTTCTCATCCATGGTTTCGAATTTGAGAAGAATGATTAAGTATCTTTGCGGAAAAATTAGGCCTTACTCCTCAACCAGAAGGACTTCCTCCACTTCCTCTACCCCACCTTCGTCACCTATAGTAACTGAGAAGGCCTTTCCTGTCTCGTCTGCTGCTGCGTTGAGTACTTTGGTACCCATAAGTTCTCGCTCTCCGAAATCCTCGTGTACGTGGCCGTTCATCCACAGGGCTGGTTTGTGCTTGATGATAAGTTCTCTGAACTGGTCGAATCCTATTCGCTTTCCACTGTGGATCTGGTCGCCAAGTTTTTTCGGCGGGTAATGTGAACCGATGATAACTTTCTCAGAGTCCACGTCTTCTATCAGCTCCTCAACTTCCTGCTTGACATCCTCAGGGAACCTTCCCCCTATCAGGATAAGCTTGAACTCGTCGTCTATATCTGCTTCCAGAAAGTTGTAGACAGGGACGTTGCTGTCAATGAACTCCTCGCTGAACATCATATCCCTGTTCCCTGTGCATCCGACAGCAGCGATCTCGACCTCTTCAAAAAGTTCCTCGGCGTACTCCTCACTCGTGTAGTCCCCAAGGTTCACAAACAGGTCGTAATCGCCCTTGTTAGCCTCCTTCACCGCTGCTTCCTTCAGATCCTTACTTGCGTGGAAGTCGCTGGTAACCAGGATTTTCAGTGTCATAACTCTACAAAGGCCTCAAATCCTTTTAAACCTGAAATCTTTTCACTCCTCGTCCTCTACGTATTCAAGGGACTCAAGTCCATAGCTCATAGTAGCACCTGCTCTGACCTGGGCAGCGATCTGGATAACCTGGGCGACCTCTCTCTCCGAAGCACCGTGCGTGATCGCTTTCTGCCCATGAGTATGGACACAGTACTGGCATTGCGTCGCAGCGGCAGCAGCAAGCCCCATCAGTTCACGGGTCTTATCATCAAAGACTGCCTCATCAGCGATCGACTCCTTCCACTCCTTGTAGTAATCAGCTATGTCGCCAGAACCCTCGTTAAGCTTTCCAGCAGCTTTCATGTGGTCATCGTCAAAAGGTGAAGACATTGTACTGCAAAACAGGTGTGTAAGGCCTGAATAAAAAAACCGGCCAGTTGAGGTCGAGAACACAGTTTCAGGTTTAAACCTGGAGAACCACAATCAATCACAGGAATGGACAGCGAGTCAAGGAAACAGGTCGAGAGAGCGAAAGAACTCCTGATGAACCAGCTCAAGGAAGGCCTCCAACCGGAGGACAGAATAACCCTGACACTCGTCCTCTACGGCGAGAAAAACGGGGCATCAATAACTACGGACAGGCCCTCAAAACTGGAGTATTTCTGCGACCTGACAGGCCTTGAGTACAGGAAAGCAAGTGAAAACAAGATCGGGAGCGAGTACCTTATCTCCTGTGACGAGGAGGAGATTCACCGGATCGAGTCGATGGGTGATTTCCTTGGCTATCCTGACAGCGCCGTCGAATTCTTCAACGAGTACCAGGGCAACCGCCTGAACTGGAAGTATATCCAGTTCCTGGACGAGTTGCTGGACGAAGGAAAAGTTGAACGTGAAGAGCTACAGTACCTTTACCTCGTACAGTTTATACCGGAGCTCTCTGAGGAAAACGTGAGAGAGGCGCTGGAGATGGGTAAGGAACGGGAAGAATCTATTAAGGGCAAGGACAGGAGTTCAGGCCTTGATATAGGCTCGGATATACTGGAAGAAGAGGTTTACTCAGCCCGTAACTTTGTGACTCAGCAAAAGATCGAGATGCTGTACATAGACTTCATCATGACCTATGAGACCGGAGAGCTGGAGAACTACTTTCTTGAAGAGCTTCCCAGCGAGATCGGTTACGAGCACAGCTTTGATATACTGATGATGCTTACAGGTGAGAAACCCGGCAGCCTTGTCATGAGGCCGAAGCCAAAGCAGGTGCAGATGCTGAAACAGATGTGCGACGAACTGGACCTCAGCTACAAGATCACAGGCGGAGACAAAAAATCACTGGTCGACAGGGTCCTGGGTATCGACAGAAGAACTTTTAAAGACGGTTTCTTTCTATCCCGGGACGAAAAGGCCTTGAACAGACTGGAAGAATCCGAAGGCAAGTTCTACGGCTTCTCGGATAGAGGTGTCGGCGAATTCCTCGGCTATCCCCGCGACTCCACCATCTACTACCAGAACAGCAGCGAACCGGCAACTGAAAAAACCCAGAAAAAGATCGAGGAACTCGCCGGAGACAAGATAGAAGAGGAAAGAATCGAAAAACTCTGCTTCATCAGCTACGTACCCCGACCCGAAGAGGAAAACATACTCCGGGCCGTCAAAATCGGCGAGATGAGAGAAGAAAAGCTCAGAGAGATGGATAAAGACCTTGAAACCAGTATAGGGGAAAAATACATTGAAGAAATCAAGGCCTCCGACTTCAATCTCTACTAGAAACCGAAGTCGTCGTCACCGAAGTCAGAATCCCCGAAATCCGAGTTACCGAAGTCTCCACCACCAAGGCCTCCATTGTTCCCATTACCGTTGTTCTGAAAACCTTGTTGCTGCCTCTGCCCGCTATTCTGTTGCTGGATATTGTTCTCAATCTTTCTCTTGTACTCCTCGGGACCCTTAACACCGTTCAGGATTAAGGTCGTGCCATCATGCCCAGCAGTATTCACCTTGATATCGCCGACATCGAAAATCCGCTCATTGAACTTCTTGTTCAACGTGACATCAGTAATATTGTTGTACATCGTGGATTCCGTCTTCTGATTCAGAATACCGCGTCTCATAATCACCTGCTGGTTCGTAATATAGTACTGCACGAAACGCCTCTGTACCTCAGACTTCAGCACTACCGCAACAGGCAAAAGTAGCAGAACCAGGAAATAAATACTGCTGATATTCAGGCCTAAAAGGCCAGGAGTTAACGCCAGGGCAATGATACCGACGAAAAGCAGAGATGCCACAATGTAATGCCCGATAAACTTCGTATCCAGCATCGAAGGACTGGTCTTAACTTCAACCTGCTCACCCTGAGTCAACAACTCCTGAATATCCGACATAACCAGAAATTACCCAAGGCCTGTAATAAAACCTTTCCAGAACGCTTCACACCTACCAGACAAAAACAAAGACGGAGCCAGAAGGCCTTCTCAATGATCTCAAAAACTCAGGCCTCGTAATCCTCTTCCAGGTTCCCGGAAACCTCACCGTATTCATAGATGGTAATACCGTCTTTCTCTATCTTCACAACCGGTTCAGGACCCTGATCTTCACTGGAGGCCTTTCTTCCAGCGATCTTTCTACCTGATCTTTCCCCGAACTTCTGGGCTTCCTCGGCTTTTCTCCGAATACCTCTCTTGACGCTCTGCTTTGTATCTCTCCAGACATTTCTGGCTGTTTCAGCTGCCTTCTCTTTAGCCATCTCCTTGGCTTTCTGCTTGGCCTCCTCAACCTCTCCTTCTCTCTTCATCCGTCTCCACTCCTTCTCCGCCTCGCTGAGCAGCTCGTCCACATCGTAATCCATAACAGAACAACCCTCCGCATTAGCTGACCTCCAAGAAGAAAATACCTCTCAATCCGTTAAACAAAAAGTTATACAGAGCTATATGCGGTCAAATCTGGTGAAGATGGAACAGAATGGACTCTTCGGGATTAGAAGATCGATGAATCTTCTTGACCTGATTCTTCATATCCTCTGGATATGGACTCTTCGGGATTTGAACCCGAGGCCTTCTCCTAACTCTGCCCTAGTAACGCTTCTGGGAGGCATTCTTTAGAATGCCTTATTGCGCGCCGCCGTAGCGTAACAGGGCGTGCGAGGGAGGCGTTCTGCCAAACTGAACTAAGAGCCCTACAAAGTACGCATACATCAGGATTTAAGAATCAACGTACTCCGAACGCAGACGGTCAAGGAAGGCCTCAGCAGTTTCACGGTCTGGAAAAAAGGCGAGATGTGAATTACAGCTGCAATCAGTTGATCCGAAGGCCTCTACTTTTTCATCGGCTTCACCTGCAAGGTCACATTCGATATCTTTCTCCGGGAACTTCAACGCTTCCAAGAGTTCTGAGGACTCGAGGCCTGTCAGGTAGTCGATATGCCAGTGCTTCACGTCTCGTTTTCCTGAGGAGACTTCTCTGTGTCTCTGTACTCTTTTGAGGCCTCCTGTTCCAAAGGCACTGCCGAAGTAGATGTAGAATCCTTTTTCAAGGTGTTTAGGGCCTGTACCGAGTTCGATTTTTGTGTCTTCTTCAAGTTCGATGAGAAGTGTGTAACTGCCTTTCATTCTACCGCCTTGTATTTGCGCCAGCGGCCTTCCCCCTCCGAGTTAACAAGGTTGTAGTGGTCCATCTTCTGCAGGTATTTTCTCAGCATCCTGTCGCTCTTCGGATCATCAACTGCTTCCCGGTACTTTTCATACAGATCGCCTGGCTTGATCTCTTCTTCCTCGTTCACGATCTCGTACAGCGTTTCCTGATGCTTATTCAGCTTCTCCTCATTCTTCTTCCTGTTGTTGTCCTTCGCCTCGGGAACTGCTTTCTGGATCATATCTCGACTGATCTCCCGGCTATCCTTTTCCTCCGCCCTCCTCGCCGCGGAACGCAGGACGCCGATCGCTATACGTGCATCTCCCTCGGAAGACAGTGCTATCTTCTTGATACGGGATGAGTCGATCGCAGATGAGTCAAGACCCCATCCAGCACGGTCCATAAGTATATCCTGCAGCTGGTCGCTGGTGTAGGCCTTGAACCGGATCCTCTTCGAGTCTATAAGTCTGCTTCTGACCCTGTCGTCCATGTTGTAAAACACGCTTTCCTCAGTGTTCGCTATCATCACGATATGTACGTTTTCAAGGCCTTGCAGGTCATAAAGTACTTTTTCATCTTCTAACTGGTCGACCTCGTCAAGTATCAGCACGTACGGTGCGCGGTCGTAGGCCTTGAGCTTGGAGTAGAGTTCATCTGTAGGTGTGGACTGCCTGTGTACGTGTAGAGTTTTTCCGATGCCTTCCAGCGCTTTGTAAAGGACTTTGAACCTGTTGTAGTTCTCCCAGCAGTTGATGTACATGTAGTTGAAGTCCAGTAGCTCCTCCTCCAGTTTATCCATCACGTACTGGGAAATACAGGTCTTTCCCGTTCCTGGAGGTCCATACAATAGGAGGTTCCTGGCCTGCTCTCCCTCAACTAGAGGCTCAAGAGATCTTGAAAGCTCCTGCACCTCCGAGTCCCTGTGGACAACTTCCTGCGGGATAAAGTCATCGCGGAGAACACGGGCGTCCTGAACAATCATATTCAAAGTCTTACACCTCAAATCTTAAGGGAATTTCGCCAATTCCGGTAGAAAAATTGATGCTTCATGGGAGGCCTTTACCCGGTGACCCGGGTGTACGACCTCCTCAGCTTTATGGCGAACCTCCGCCGGAATCCGGGCGGAGCTTGATCGGGATCCCCAGGCAGGCCTTCAAGGCTCCGAAACTCCCGAGCTTTCATCTTACTCCCCCTCCAGTCTCGAGCTGAAGGCCTCAAATGCTGTTTTCCTGTTTTGTGTGAAAGTCAACTCCCCCTCCATTTTTGTCATCTGTTATCTCACCCTCTAACCCATTATTCGCACCCCCTATTAAAAATGAAAAGTGGCAGCCTTCCGGCATTTCCGGTAGAGTGCAGTAACGAGTAAAAACCGCGAGGCCTGTTCCAAAGTTATGACGGAGATACCGAAGCTGGGGCTTGGAACCTGGCAGAACTCAGATCCTGAAGAATGCAGAAACTCGGTAAAAACCGCTCTTGAGATGGGCTACAGACATATCGACACTGCCCAGGCCTATGACAACGAGGAGTACGTCGGTGAAGGCCTCGAAGCCGCGGATGTTGAACGTGAGGATTTCTTCCTGGCGTCAAAGGTCTGGATCAACAATCTATCCGCTGAAAAGGTGAAATCATCGACTGAGGAAAGCCTGAAGAAGCTTGGCGTCGATTCCGTGGACCTGATGTACGTTCACTGGCCTTCAGGCGACTACCAGGCCGAGGAGACTCTTGGCGCCTTCAAAGAGCTTGTGAAGGAGGGAAAAATTGATAATATCGGTATCAGCAATTTCAGGCCTGATCAGGTCGATGAGGCCATGGAGATCGCCGGCGAACAGATTGCTGCGAACCAGGTGGAGATGCATCCGTTGCTTCAGCAGGAGGAACTGCTTGAGAAATGCAGGGAACACGGTATCACTCTTGTGGCTTACTCGCCGCTAGCCAGGGGGAAGGTTTTCGAGATCCCGGAGTTACGTGAGATCGCGGAGAAACACGATGTTTCGCCTGCGCAGGTTTCTCTGGCGTGGCTGATGCAGAAGGATGGGGTTGCCGTGATTCCGAAGGCAAGCAGTGAAGAACACATCAGGGACAACTTTGAATCACAGGAGCTTGACCTAGATGAAGAAGACGTGGATAGGATAGAAGGCCTTGAACGTGAGGAGAGACTGGTAGATCCAGGTTTCGCACCCTGGTAAGGTCCCTATTCTTCCTCGTCTTTCCCCTGTTCAGTATGTCTTTCTTTTTCTTCGTGGACGACCTGTGAGATCTTTCTCATGAAGAGGACGAATCCGATTATCATTGTGATGCCCCCGAGCTCGGAGAAGTAGCTTAATGCTTCGTTTTGCTCAAGCAGTGCGAAGGCTCCCACAAGCGAACCAGCAGAGAAAATTGTTGCTGCCGCGGAAAGGTTTCTGAAGGCCTCCGGCACACCGTCTTTGAGTACGAGTTTAGTTGCTGCGAGATCTCTGTCGTCCCAGAACGCCTTGAGAACCTTGTAGTTGTAGTAAAGAATTGCTGCCGTGGTGACTGCGGCCAGTAGGCCGAAGACTGTAAGCGGAGTGTTCACCGGGATATCACCCACATCCTGAGCACTCCGTACGCAATCATTGAGAGGAACAGTATCAGGAGGACTCTTGCGGAGTCCATAAGATATACCGCGTCTGTCAGGCCTGCGATAACGTAGGTGATGAATGTTCCTAGCAGGAGGATTTCAGCGATGAAAAACAGGACGAAATCGTGGTAGGTCTGATCGGATCTGAGCTTGAAACGGGTCATAACAGAGTCCTTGTTCTCCCTGATGTTGAGGAACAGCCTTCCAGCTCCCAATCCTATAAGCGCTGCCAGTACGGCAACCGAGAACTCGAAGACCAGGTGGAACGTTGCCATTAACTGCGAGGTTTTCCCGGGATGTTGATATATTTTTCTAGCAAAAATTCTTACTCCTTATCCTCTTCGTCTTCTTCGGAGTCCTTATCTTCTCGATCGTCGGATTCGTCTTCAAGTTCCGTCTCCTCTCCTTCGTTGACCGCGTCGGAAATCCTTTTCATGAACGTAAGAAGGCCTGCAAGCATGGTCAGCACGCCGAGCTCGGAGAAGTATCCGAAGACCTTGACATCCATTATCAGGGTGCCTGCACCGAGAAACGAGGCCAGGGAAAAGAACAGCGATGAGATCGATAGGACCATGAAGGCATCAGGGATCTGCTTTTTTATCACCAGCTTCGTAGCTGTAAGCTCCTTGTTCTCCCGGAACTTCCTTACAATCCTCAGATTGTAATAGAATATTGCCAGCGACATGATGGCCGAGACAGAAGCGAAAAGTGCGATTTCGGGCCTCATCTGGAACGCCACCACATCCTGAGAACCCCGTAAGTGATTACTCCGAGGAAACCTACGATTTGGATGCGTGAGAACAGTATCAATGCCAGGCTACTGGTAAAGGCGCCGATAGCGTATATAATAAACGTCAGGAAGAGGAAAAGGTCTCCGACAAGATAAGCGAAGAAATCATAACGGGTCAGATCGGATTTAAGCTTGAAAGATGTCAGAACAGTCTCTGAATCCTCCTTTATGTTCCAGTAAAGCTTGCTGGCGGACATGCTTATCACAGCAGCAGTCAACGCGGTGCTGAGCTTGATCAGTACGTTAAGTTCCATCATCGTCCACAAAGATTATTGAAGGCTTTCAGTTGATAAAGGTTCACATAACCAGAAATCGATACTGAAGGCCCTTCTCACAGCTTAGAGCTCCTGTATCCGGTAAAGATTGACCCAGGCCTTACTGGTCCCGGGATCGTCGGTGTATCTCATGTAGAAGATGTACATCTTCCCGTCGACAGTGAAGATGTTCCTTAGATCATGGACCTCGCCGTCCCTCTGAATGTTTTTCAGCTTCTGGACAGTGCCGTTTATACTTACGAAGAATCCCGAGCTGTTACCTGGCTGGATTATAAGCTGGAGGGTCCGGTTGTCAAAGTTGACATCTGTAATCATATGTGAGGAGTTTGCTGAGAAATCAACGTCCTTCACAAACTTCTGGGAGCCTGAAGTCTTTGCTCCGGAGAACCTGCCTGCTGCAAAACCCACAGCGAGTGAAACGATCAGGACTCCTGCGGTAATGAAGATTTCCCTTTTGTCCATGAAAACTATTTGATGTTCCGAGGCTTTAAACCGGAACGGTTTCCAAAGGCCTGGATCACCTCTCCAGGTTATTCATCCGGAGTGAGATCAGGGTTAGCCAGTTTCCAGAACCTGTAAAATCCGTAACTGACTATTGCAAAGCCTACAGCTCCCAGGAAGTTGAAGAAGCCTTTCCAGAACGGATCTGAAAGGCCGAGCGAATCAGAGAACTTTGAACCCCAGAGGATCTCGGGTAGCCTGTGGATAATAACAGCTCCAAGGCCTATAGCAACGAGCTCCATATCCTTTGCAATCTCGCCACCCCAGAGCTTCTTCCCACTGTAAATAGAGACAGGGGCGAAGAGGAGAACTATCAAGGTAATTAACTTGGTCGTTTTAACAGATATGAATCCCATCTGCCTTGCCATACCGCCCATTACGGCTACTGCAAGGCCTCCAGTCATTATAGCATAGTCCTCTCTAGTGAAGTTTTCCTCCTCTGGCATAAAATTATGTAACGGACCCGCCGCTTAAATACCTTGCTTAAAACCTCTCTATCCTGGTCTCTACAGGCCTTTCAAATACTTTTCCCAGGCCTTCCCTGTAAAGTTCCAGCTGCTTCCTGTACTGTTCCATGTTCTCCGGATGTGAATCTGTCTTCCAGTCGACCACAAGAACCCTGTCTCCCTGCTTCACCAGTAAATCTACTACGCCCTCGTATACTTTTCCATCTCTGGAGATCTTCACTGGCCTTTCAGCTTCGAGTTCCCCATCCAGAGAGTCGATGAACTGTTTTACATTTTCCTCCTGTTCGGATGAGGCCTCCACTTCTTCACCGTTGACGTATTTCTCCGCGAAGCTGTGCACCCTGTTGCCGTTCTCCTTGTCTCCTTCTACAAGATCAAGTTCAGAATGAACCGATCTCAATTCAGGCCTTGACCCATCCGGCGCTTCTATCTCGAACAGTTCCAGATCCTCTGTATCGACTTCCACATCCCTGAGATCAGGTTCCAGTAGCTCCAGATCTCCTCTGAGGCCTTTAAAGAAGGTTGATTCACGTTCATTCTCCGCGGTCAGGAAGAGATGTTGCTCTGCCCTGGTCATGGCGACGTACATTAGCCGTCTCTCCTCGTCGTAGTTTCCTGAGAGACATTTCATCAGTATCTCCGTCCTCCAGTTATCGTACTCAAAGGCGTATCCAGAGTTCCTGTAAATTTTCCTCTGCCTCAGACCTACAGGATCCTTGTACGTGACTGCTTTCGAATCCGAGTTCTTCGACGGGAACTTGCCCTGGTTCACGTCCGATATGAAAACCGCAGGGTACTCAAGGCCTTTCGCCGCGTGTATCGTCTGTATCTTGACAGTGTTCCTGTTGCCCGAGGAGTCAACCTCATAGATCTCGTTCTCCTCAATGTTCTCCTCAACGAACTGGATAAGTTCGCCAAGGTTCATGTAACTCGAGGTAAAGATATCGCTCAGCACCTCTATTATCTTGTCAGTGAACGCATTGGAGTAGCCATACTTCCTGAAGACAGTACGTGCAACGGCAGAAACAGAGTCAAAGCTGTCCAGCCGTGCACGGAACTCAAGCATATCCTCCGGATAACTGTACTCCTCTTCATCCTCATCAAGTATATTCTCAGCCTCCTCAAGCCTGTAACCTGCTCTCTCCAGGACTACTGCCCAGCCTTTCCGTGAATGTTTATGGTTCAGTATTCTCAGCCACGCAAGCAATAGGATTGATGGATTCGTTTTGAAAAGCTCCACACCGCCCTCATAAGCGACAGGGATACCGTACTCGTGGGCCTTCTCCTGTAACTTCAGTCCAAAACTTCTCGTACGTGTCAGGACAGCCACATCTTCAAAATCCAGCTTCCTCTCCTCATCCCCGTACAGGTACTCTTCGTTGTCAACTATCTCAAGTATCTTGGTAAGCACAGCTTCAACCTCTTCATCAGCCACAAACTTCTCAATCCTGGACTCCTGGTTCTCTATCATCGACTCAAGGCCTTCAACGTCCTGCTCATCGACTTCCTCGTATCTGTTCGCCGGCAATCGTAGGCTTTGCTCTGCGTAATCCAGTATATCCTGAGAGGAACGGTAGTTCTTGCTCAGCTCAATCTCATGTACGTCAGTAACCGGGAAACTGACTCTATCCCTGTCCTGATTCAACTCCTTCCTGAACTCCTGAAGCCGCTGACGGAACTCCTGGATATTCTCCACGGAAGCATACTGGAAACTGTAGATCGACTGCTTCCAGTCACCAACCGCGGCGATATTAGGCCTTTCAGCCAGAAGTAGCGCCAGCTTGAACTGCAGCGGGTTGGTATCCTGGAACTCGTCGATCATCATATACTTGAAGCTCTCCTGCCTCCTGACGTACTCGTTTTCAAGCAACAGGACGTAAGCGAACATCATCAGGAAGGAAAAGTTCAGATAATTTCTTGAAAGGCAGTAACGCACGTACTCGAAGTAAATATCATGTACAAAGGCCTTCAGCTCCTCCCTGTCCTCTTCAAAGGCCTTCTCCCCGAAGTCCTTCCTCACGCTTTTCGTGCCGTAGCCTCCTCTTACCTCTTCCTCTTCTGGCGCGTCATCCGGAAAGTTCTTGTACCTGTAGCTGTACAGCCTGTTCCTGAGGTCGCTCTGCTTCTGACCGTTGCTTGACTGTCGAGGCCTGTTCGCCTCCTTGAAAAGCTCCAGGAACTCCTCCTTATCGCCGTCAAGAAAGCTTTCTGTATCCCTGTACCAGCCCTCTTTCTCCGGGATTATACCTTTGGATGCGAGCGACTTTATCAGGTGGAGGAAGCTGTCATAAGTTCTCGAGATGCGGTAGAAGTTGGAGTACTCCGGGTTGTTCTCTATGAAACGGTTCATGAACCGGTCGAACTCCTGGCGTTCACGTATCTGGCTCTCCAGCACGTCGATGTCCTCGATGCTGTCACCTATTCCCAGCTCCTGCGGCGTTGAGAAACCGTTCCGCTCCAGTATCTTCTGGCAGTGGCTGTGAAATGTTGAGATCGGGGCGTCCCAGATATCCGAGGCCTGGTAATCCGATTCAGAGACTATGCGCTCCGCCATCTCGTCCGCAGCGTTCCTTGTAAACGTCGCAAGGAAGATATCCTCCGGCTCCACGTCTTCAAGGATCTCTATGTAACGATGAGTTATAGTAAAAGTTTTTCCAGTTCCTGCACCGGCGTTGACCAGGTAGAGGCCTTCAGTGTTATCGATAAGTTTTTGCTGCTGCGGGTTCGGATTGATCTCCTCTTCTGTCATTTGACTATCAGGTCTCTATCAGGTAAGTCATCTGCTTTTGCATCCAGCGGGAACCTTGAGCCCCTGTACTCATTCAGCTCGTCCAGCTTCTCCTGCAAGAATTCCTCGAACAGGTCGATATCATCTCTGAAGTAGTTCTCCATGTGGAAATCCACCAGCTTCTTCAGGGCCGATTCGACCCCGTTTCTCACGTACTTGTAGTCTCCGACCTCCTTTCTCGCATAGGCCTTGAAATCCTCTGCGAACTGTGACGCAAGAACTTCCTTCCTATCATGAGTCTTCGGGAACTCGTTCTCCTCCATGAACTTCTTGAACTGGTGGCATCCCAGCTTTTCAAGAGTCTTCCTCCGGTCATTGCTCTTCGCCACATCCTTTATCAGCAGCTCGAAGGCCTGATTCGACGCAACTTTCTCACTGAACTTTTCAGGGTAATAAGTCACTGTTACGACGTTATCCTCCATCTCTCCATCGCCTGTAACCTCTTCGCCAAGGTTGTCCAGGAAATGGAAGAAAGTGAAGTTCAACTCCTCACCAGGAACCTGTTTGCGGTGATAGGCCAGGTACATCGGGGCCTGGAAATTGGGATACCGCTCATCGCCGTGAAGCGCAACCTTCGACTTCTTGACAACTTTTTTCTCCGACTTCCTTCTCCCCGATTTGTAGTCCACCAGGTTCTGCCGGTCCTGGATGAAATCCAGCTTCCCCTTCCCTCCCAGCTCAGAATCTTCGAACCACATCTCCGTGATCTCCGAACGGACAGGCCTTTCATACTTCTCGGCGAAGACGTTCTCGTCCCTTTCCTTCTTCTCGTAGCCGTCTATCTCCTTCCTGGAGACGTCCCTCGTCTTCACGAAGTTCCTGATATTCTTTATCCCGACGCGGAACTCGGTCTCCAGCTTCTCAAGATCCAGATCATCCGCATAAGGCCTTATACTCTCCAGCATGAACTCCACGACCTCTCTATCACCTTTCTCATCCATGAAATCCGGGTAGTTGACGTAGAACTCTGCGTAGTCATGGAAGAGGTTTCCTTTCTCCAGCGCTTCCTCGTCAACGTCGGAAACAAGCTCGGAGACGTAGTAGAAACGCGGACTCATGGCAAAGTTGTTCAGGGAGGACTGGCTCAGCACCTCGACCTCAGATGTCTCTATACCGAGGCCTTCACGTTCGAAGCCGTTGCCGTACTCCTCTTTCCCGGGCCTTACACGTTTATGTGGCAGTTCACGGAAGTTGATGAACTCCTCTTCAAGCAGCTGGTTCAGGTAGAAACATGGTTTCACGTCCTCACCCATCTGCTTGTCCTGGACCATGAAAACTGGTTTACCTGACTGAAGCAGTGATTCAAAGTCCTTCAGGTTTTCTTTCTCCCTCTTCTCCTGGTCTACCCATGCAAGGTTCTCCGGCTCCTGCCTCCAGTCCGATTCCATGCCGACGAAGAAGACTACAGGCCTGTCGACACGGGAGACCTTCTTCGGATCGGCGAAAAGAACTCCGTCCTCCTCTATCTCCTCGCTCGGGGCAAAACTGTCCAGGTAGTACTCTATCTGGTTCAAGCGGCCTTCGGACACCATCTCGTCCTCGATATCAAGCTCCTCAAGTATGGATTTAACAGGTTCAAGGCCTCGGTTCGTGAACTCCTCGTACTTCCGCACGACTTCCTCGAACGGAAGATGCTCCATCATCATGAAGAACTCCCGGAAATCCTCGAGGCCTGACTCAAGGTCTTCCACGAACTTTTCGCTCTCCGCCGCGGAGACAGGCACGTTCAGCTCCTGAAGAACAGGCCTGATATCCTTCACACGCACCCTCTTCGATGAAAGACCTGTACGCACAAGTGAGAGGAAGGTACGCAGGTCCTCATCTTCTGAGAGGTCCTGCTGCTTCAGGTACGGGATGTCGGAGGCCTCGAGCGTGGATTCGAGAAGTGACTGGTAGCCGGAGGATGGATCGACCACGACGCCGGCGTTCTCCGGTCCGACGTTCTCTATGTTCTCCTTCAGGGCCTGTATCAGTGCGTTCGAGGAGTTGAAGACGTTGAACTCCGGCAGCTCCTGTTCCTCCTCCGTGAAGAGGCCTATCTCATCGTAATCTTCAGGCAGAATCTTTCTGTCAAGTTTGTTAAGCTGGTACGGTGCGATCACTGCGACATCTTTTTCTCCAGAGATCCTGTGTTCCTCCAGGGCCTGTAGCGGGTTGTCCGTCTCCCTCAGTACTTCGATGACTTTTTCTACTGCTTCGCCTTCGAAGCCGTGTTGCTTTATAGCTTCCAGGTCTCCTGTCTCCTGCCAGCAGCTGATGACGCTCGAGAGAAGGTATGAGGCCTGTTTCCAGGGGAGGCCTTCCTCGTTCACAAGTCTGAGGAAGATGTCGCGTTTGAAGTCTTCTTCCGCGAGTTCGTCGCCGTAGGCCTCTCTCTGCGGTGTTGCAGCGAACCTGCCAAGTTTGGATTCGTCCAGCCTTCTCTTCAGCGAGTCCGCTGTCGAGGCCTCCGCGGTCAGGACCAGGTCGTATTCCCGGACTTCTTCGTACATCTGGTCCAGTGTCTTGGCTTTTCGAACTTTCATAGAGAACTGTGAGGCCTTATCCTTTAACCGGGTTACGCTCCCGTTTCCGTTTCTTCCGGGAGAAATCTATTCCAGGTACTCCTCCAGTACTGACGGGAACTTCCTGCCTTTCACGTAGCTGACTCCGAAGTCCTCCGCCCATGAGATCACGCCCTTATCCTCTGTTACGATTGTGGCGTCTATCTCCCTGGAGAGCAGGATCATGTCCAGGTCTTCACGTGAGTCAAGTATGCCTTTTCTCATGGTTTCCTTGTACTTGTCCCTGAGATCCGAGATCACGACGTCCTCTGACGTGTAGTGTTCCTTGTCCGGTTCTTCAGTCTCTTCGACTTCCCTGACAGCTTTCTCTGCGTCTCTCAGGCCTTTGTTGATCCGATCCCTCATATCTTCGATGAAGTCTGCGACCGCTTCCCCGGGAACTTCGACTTCGTAGCGTGAAGGACTTTTCTTCGTGACCCAGGCCTCCAGCTTCTCTATGGTTTCGTCCTCCACGTCGTTGTCCCTGAGGATCTCCCTGAGCTCTGCAAAAGTCGATGGAGGCATGTAGAATTCCATGTCTTCCTCCCTTGTCGCTTCCTTGATTGTTTCGAGAAGGCCTCTGACTGCGGACTCCAGGCTTTCGTTGTCTCTGATGTAGTTTGTTAGGAATGCTGAGGTGTCCAGTACGTATTTCCTGTCGAGGCCTTCTTCCTGAGTCATGTCTCTGTTTGAAGGGCGAAGTTTTATGGGGTTTTACTTGTTCTTGGGCTTGAGGTTGTAATAGCCTCTCTGGAGGTAGTCTTCCCCGAGGTCCGGGTACCAGTCCTCGATGTTTTTCCAGAGGTCGCTGTGCCTGTTGTTGACATGTCTCTCCACCGGCATGGTTTCCTGGCCTGCCAGATCTCTCATCAGCTTGTTGACGTGTAGTGCGGAGACCTGTTCGTCGAGGCCTGACCATCTTGCGATCAGGTCGGCCATAGATCCCGGACTACCGTTGAGTTCCGGTGAAAGGTAGACTGTGCCGTCCTCTTCTTCGTACTCCTTAGCTCTCTCTATGTAATGGTCTGGGAGGTGCTGTATATCCTCCATGCTTGTTTCTATCAGGTCCATACCGATCTTGAAAGGTTTCCTGTCCAGGTCCTTGTTGTAGTTGAACTCGTCAGGCCCGAAAGAGCCGATTATATCATGTGCCAGGTTTCTGGCCTGTCTTCCCAGAAGTGCGGAGTTGTTCTCCGCCCTCCTGTTGAACTCCGGCATAGGTATCTTCTCGTTGTAGTTGACGTCTACAGGTTCGACGCGTGGCTCTGCACCGGGACCAGGCCCTCTGTAGGCCTTCAGGGCCTTTCCGTATACTCTGTAGTCTGTTCCGTTTATGACGCCGTCCATCTGCGAGAGATTGGTCCTGATGTCGTCTTCAGTATTGTTTCTTCTCTCCGCATTGACTATCTGGTCTCCTACCGTGATAACTCTCAGGTCGCTGTCGTGAGGTATCTCAGGCTGTACAATGTATTCGTCGGGATCTATCAGCTCGTCTTGGTCTTCTCGGTCTATTCCTCCTTCAAGGAATTCCGCTACTTCGTGCATATCGTCGAATGATTCGACGCCGTCTCCGAATGAGCCGTTGTACGGTTTTGCGACGTACCCGTGCTCTCCTCCATCTCCCAGTTCCTGTTCGACGTACTGGGGGCCTCCTTCCAGGTATTCGTCTCCTTTCAGGCTTGGGATGCCGGGAAGGCCTTTGTCCTCGAAATGTTTGGATGTCTCGTATTTGTCCTTGAACAGGTTGATCATGTCGATGGGGTTGATGACGACGTCGTCTTCGCTGTTCTTCAGATAATCCTTGAACTCCGGTTTCGCATGTTTTCTTGCCTTGTTCGACATGTTGATGACGTAGTTGTCTCCTTCCTCCAGTCCGTGGAGTTCGCGGACGTTCTGCCATGATTCTGGTGTGTGGTAGTGGTTGCTCCAGTTCGCCATAGGAGGGCCTTCATGTGAAAAACGGTCCTGGAGGCCTGAAGTCCCTGCCAGAACGTTTCTGCGGGACTGGTAGAAAGGCTTTCTCTCATCTGAAAGCTGGCCGTAGCTCATGAATGCCATCGGTTCATCCCTGAACAGGGCGTAAGGTTCTTTGCTGTCGCTCTGCCAGCCGTCAATGTCCTCAAACTCAAGTTGCCAGCCAGAACTGATACCTCCGACCGTAGACATACCTGTATAACTGCAAGGTAACAAATAAATAAGTGGAAAAATTTGTTACGGAGAAAAAACAAAAAAGACCGGGGTTAGGCCTTTCTAGTAGACTATCGGCGGCCTCGGGACAGGACCTGGTAGACCCTGTTTTTCCCGGAATCTGATGTTTCTAACTGTTTCCCAGTTGTTTTCGTTGATTACTGTCGCGTTGCTGTCGCCGAAGATATAGAGGTAGTCGTTGACATATGTTGCGCGTTTGGGATCGGTCAGGTTGACTTTTTTAACCTCTCTTAGGCCTTTACTGTAGCTGAAGATGTGACCTCCGCTGCTTCCAGGGAGGAAGAAGGCCCTGTGTTTCCTGTCGATCTTGAACGCATGGTGAGAGTTTGAGATGCTGGAGTACCAGTCGTCCAGCACCTTTGAATCCTCTACTTCAGGTTTCTTACCCGAAACGTCAAAGATCACAGCCTTCACTTTTCCGTCTTCTTTTCCTATGCCAAGGATCCGATCACCGGATAGTGGATGTAGGTAAGAGGAGAAGCCAGGTAGCTTCAGCTGCCCCACCAGTTCAGGACTTTCGGGATCAGAGATATCCACCATGTGGAAGGGATCCACGTGTTTGTACGTAACTATGTAGGCCTTGTCGTCAATGTACCTGACCGCGTAAATCTGTTCGTTGAGTCCCAGTCCCTGAATCTGTCCTTTCCTCTCTAGATCTCTGTCGAGTATGTAGAGGTCGTTGGCTGGTTCGGCGTTGAACCTCCATCCCAGGCCTGATGTCGTGGCTATCCTGAGGTTTCCTTCTTTCTCGCTGAGTGAGAACTGGTTATTGACTTTTCCAGGTACTGATCCCTGTGCCTGAAGACTCAGGTCCAGGCTGAACCGGGCTATACCGGTCTTGGAAAGTTTTCTCTTCCTCTCCGTGGTGTAGTTGCTCCATGCGTTCTGGAATTTTTCCCTGGCTTTCTTCCTGTCTGCTCTGGAGAGCCGGTTCATGTATCTCTGGATGGCCTTGTTGACCTCGATCTTGAGAGCCTGGTCGCTGAGGTTGTACCCCTGTAACTGGTCGATCCTGTCCAGGGTTTCCTGGTCAAAATACTTGCTACCCTCATCTCCAAGGAAGTTCATCATCACCTCCATCCTTGACTTCCTTGTTAGATACGTCAGGTAGATCGAATCCTTCGAAACGTAGATTACCGTGTTCCAGCCGGAGCCGACGAAGCCAGCAGTCTTCTCTACTTCTCCGCTTTCAGCATCAATCTTCACTATATTATACGTCGTGGAACTCCCCTTGCCAGATGAAGGCCTGTAGAAACTTGTACATGAAATCGCCACGCCACTCATAGGCCTTACGGGACATGGTGCTGATACATCAACGTTCTTCCTCAGAACGAGATAGATGCTTGAGTTTATCTTTCTGGCTGAGACAGTGCTGCTGGAGTTCAGCTCCAGGTTCCAGTTCCTCTCGTAACTGTCCCTGTCGTAGGAAGTGATGTTTCCACCGAGGAAGACTACCGAGTTATTGCTGAGGAACATCTTCCCGCTCTCAGGGATCTCGGCAGTCCTGGAGAAGTTCTCTGCGGGAAGAGGCCTGAAAACTGAAGTATTACGTCTTCCGAACCGTTTTCCATAGTAGTAAAAATTCTGCTCTCCGGAGTAGAAGATCTTCTCCCCGGCATTCTTCAGTATATCCGGTTCTCCTACGCCTTCAACCTGCACGTTAGTGGATGAATGCCTTGACGTATCTGACCCTGAAATACCTGGCGCGCTCTGAGAGGCCTTCATACCCGACTCTGCCTGAAGCCCGACGGCTCCGCCAGATGCAACACTTCCAGACGATTGAGGATAGGATGAAACGTATTCCTTAAACTGTTTCCTGGAACTAAATTTCTGGATATCTCCCGTCCCGCTCGCTGAGGGGCTCTGCACCACCATAAGGAACGCAGATGTCAAAAGCAGTGTTGCTGCCGCCGAAACCGCGAAATAATTCTTCATACAGAAGTATTTCTCCACTACTTGTTTTAAAATGTGAGGCCTCTGTTCGGAAAAAATAGAACTCTCAGGTTACTCTACCTCGATATCCACGTTTCCGACATTCTGCTTGACCAGCGGTGCAGCCAGGTTGTAGAACTTGTCCGAAAGTGCCTTCTGCCGTCCAAGGAAGAATGAATTTGCCAAAGGTAATTTCTCTGCAAAGACCTGACGGCCCTTCAGAACGTAGTCGCTGTCCTGATAAGGATCTTCAAACGCCAGAACGGCTTCCTCTATCGTGGCTCCTCCTGTTTCTCCGTCCTCAACCAGCCTGGAAGGAGAGTTCCTGTAACCTATATCAAAGAGCTGTCCCCGGCCATCCATGAATCCTGAAGGCCTGTTATCCTGCATTATCTGCTGCATTTCCTGGATCTGTTCTTCATCGACTTTGAGAACCTCTTCTTCCTCCACTCTGGGATCGCTGAAAAGTTCATGGTATGCGTTAAGCGATAGAGCACTGTAGGCCTCCTTGCTGTTCGTTATTTCTTCTTCCAGGACCCCTTCAAGGCCCCATGGATCGCTTGCGTACGTTCCCATTTCAGGGTAGGGATCAAGTTTTCTTTCAAGGTCGACATCCCGGTCTGTCTCGTATCTAATCATGGCCTTCCACCAGCGGTTCCCTGAGATCCGCTATCTTGCCGAAAACTTCACCATATACTTCAGGATCCTCGATTATCTCATAAGTTCTCCTGTCGCCGTCCTGCATTAGGAGGCCTGCTTCACTAAGTACTTCAAGAGCTCTAAGGCCCTGATCGTTCCTGTCAAGATCTTCTGGTCTGAGCTCGTCGTTTTCCCTGAAGGATTTATCGTACTCCTCCGCCCGGCTCACGATCTCGTAGAACGCGACACCGGAGGTATTTACTATTTCCTTGTATGCCTGTTCAGCATCTTTGTTCTCGAACTCCATCAGGATATCTACACTGAACTGTAACTTTTATTATTCTTACCTAACAACGCTGGTTTTTTCCTGTGCCCGATAAAAAGTTGGACCTGGAGACATCAATCAACGGGGGAACGACAGTGGATTTCAAAGATCTCGAGAAAGGCCTTAAAATCCTGTTCAACGACAGGAAGACTCCGCTGGAGGTTGTGGAGAAAGAGGATGAGAAAGCTATCGTTGAAGGACCTAACGGCGGGCGTTACGAGGTATATACGGATGAAGGAACCTTGCTCGTGTCGAAGGAGGGCAGCAGACGTTACTCCAGTTACTGTGAGGATCTTCGTTCCGTAGGTGAGTGGCACCATGAGGAAGACACCTGGACTCATTCCAGGACCGGTGCGGAAGTTTCTCTGGAGAAAAAGAGCAACGGGTTCTGGACTGTCAGGACTGAAGGCCTTGAGGACGAGATGGATACTCCAATGTACGGTTACTCCGACAGGGAGTTCGCTGAGGAGGACGCAGAGAAGTTTGTGAAGAATCATCCTGAAGGACGGTAACCCGGGCGAAATGGTCTTTCTCTAAAAGCTTACGCCCCAGATAAAAAATGAAAGGCCCTCGGTAACGAACGCAGAACAACCTGCACTGGACGTTATAGAGAGGAAAGCGGAGGATAAAAACTCCCGGCTGACAGAACCGGATGAATACATGGAAAAAGAAGCTGAAGGGCCTCTGAAGCTGAGATATGCTGGTGAAACCTTTGAATCAGGCCTGAAAGCCGGTTATCAGATAGAGAACATGAACACCGCGATCGAAGCCATAGAACGTTCAGGCCTTGAAGCACAGGAAGAAGCAGTTATAGCGGCATTGAATGAGATCAACGTACCTGGCAGAATGGAGAAGATATCGGAAAGGCCTGAGCTGTTCGTGGATGGAGCACACAACAAGGAAGGCATGAAGGCCCTGACTTCTTCGATAGACAGTTTTGACACCATGGTCTTCGGCTGCATGGAGAAAAAGCCCTACAGAGATATGATCGGGCTTCTAAGACCTCACACGGAGAACATGATTTTTACAAGGCCTGAAAAAGATCATGCCTGGAACCCTGAATCAGTTGAAGATGGTAAAATAGTTGAAAATCCTTTTAAAGCTGTCAAAGCTGCAGAAGGCTGCACACGGGTTACCGGTTCTCTTTACCTGGCAGGAGCAATCAGAGAAAAGTTCAGGGACTAGAGTTCAGTGTTTTTCAGCGAACTCCCTGAAGCTGTTATAGGTCTCCGAGGCAAAAACTTTTTTCGTAATGCTATCCGTTATCAGGACGGTTCTGAGGCCTGCTCTTTTGCCAGCGACGAGATCCTCTATCGAATCGCCTACATAGATAAATTCTTTGCGTCCAAGGCCTGATTCCGTTATTATTTTTTCGATTCCTTCGGTGCTTGGCTTTCTGCGCACGTTTCTCGGTGTTACCACTTCGTCCAGCAGCTGGTCGAGACCTAGCTCCTCGATCTTGTAATCTGTGCTCGGGTGAGGTGCGTTTGTCAGACCTGCCTGGAATCCGTCTTCTCCCTTCAGGAAGTTTTTGACTCCTGGGGCAAGCTTTATGAGGCCTTTCTCAGTGTATTCACGGGTTTTCTTCAGGTGGTTGCTGCTGTAACGATGTTTAAGCTGTTTCAGGATTGATCCGGGCTGTTCCTGTGAATCTTTGTTTCTTTGACTTTTTAGAAGTTCCCTGAACGTCATGTATGCGGCGTAATGTGGGACATCGGAGTTCTTGATCAGTGTATCGTCCAGGTCGTAGATATAGTTCATGTACCAGGGAGCCTTTGGAAAAAGTTCTTGGCCTTTATCTTGAAATTTATTTTGGAGTCGATAAAAGTAAGAAAAGATAGGTTGTAGAAGCGCGGCTTCAGGCCTTGCGGCTTTATGCCTCGACTACGTTGACTGCTTTTGGTCCTTTGTCGCCTTCCTCTGTGTCGAACTCGACTTCTGTTCCTTCCTCAATCTCGTCGATGTCGAGATCGTTTACGTGGAAGAATACATCGTCGTCCATGTCGTCAGTCTCTATAAATCCGTACTTCTTCTCGTCGTGGAAGAACTTGACTTCTCCTTGCAAAAGTAATACACCTCCTAGATAAAACCGAGTTGGACAGTAACATTTATAATATCGCTGATGATTGGTGGTGGAATGGGAAGATTTAAGCATATTGGACACCTCAAGTTTTTCTATGGAAATCTCCAGTAATGCGTTCAGTGATGGAGGCAGGATCCCAGAAAAATACGGTTACAAACGGGACAACATCCATCCTCCGCTCAAGTTCTCTGATATACCTGAAAGCGCCGAGTCACTCGCCATAGTAGTTGACGATCCTGATGCAAAGGAGCCTGCAGGGAAGATATGGGAGCACTGGTTGATCTGGAATATCTCACCTGAGACCACTGAGATAGACGAGGGACAGCAGCCTATAGGTGCCCGTGAAGGAATGAACGACTTCGGGAAGAGAGGATACGGAGGGCCAAATCCTCCGGACGGTGAGCATGTATATAGGTTCAAGCTCTACGCACTCGACAGAGAACTGAATATCAACGATGCATCGGACAGAGAAGACCTGAAAAATGAGACGGAGAACGATATAATCGAGAAAGCAGTCCTGAAAGGATCATTCAAACCGATCTAAACGTCTCACCTCTTGATCTCAAAGGCCTCAATAAACTCAGGCGCCTCTTCCTCAAGCTCTACTTTCTCAACTGAAGCGATACTAGGGCCTTTCCTCGCCCACTCCATTACTTCGGCGACGTCGTCTTCCTCGCCTTCCAGGACCGCTTCCACCCTGCCGTCTTCAAGATTTTTCACCCATCCGGTTACATCATTGTTTTTCGCTCTACGCCTCATAGAGGCACGGAAGCCGACACCCTGTACGTTTCCGGAGATCCAGAGATGAACCTGTTTCATACAAAGAAGAAGAGATATGTATGGAGAAAAAAGGTGTGGTCGAAGGCCTTACTTCACGACCCTCTCCGAACTCGTTGCTCTATCTCCGATCGAGGTCGTTGAGTAATGTTTCTCGGCCTGGTGGAAGAAGTTGTCAAAGATTTTCAGGACCCGTTTCGCCCTGTGGAAGTTCGCATCGTTCACTTCCCTCATCAACCTCTCCTTCTTCTCCTCAGGCATATCTTTCGTACGTATCGCCTTCTCCTTGATCGGCGGGGTCAACTCCGGATGGAACTGCACGCCGTAGACCGGCTTATCCCTATGCTGGACTCCCTGAACTGCCTTATCCGTCTCAGCAACGCTTTCCAGCTCCTCGGGCATATCTGTAACCTTGTCCTGATGCGTGTTGAACGGGTATTCCACCGAGTCAAGACCTTCAAAAATCTCACTCTCTCTGAAATCTACAGGCCTGTAACCGATCTCATAACCGTCCATCTGCACGACTTCAGCTCCCATGGCCTTCGCGATAACCTGGTGACCGAAGCAGAGGCCTAACACAGGGATGTCATCCTCGATGTACTCCCTGGTCTTCTCGACTAATGCGTTGATCCAGGCCTCGTCCTCGTAGATTCCTGATGTCGAACCGGATATTATCACGATCTCGGGATCCTCCGGGAACTCCTGTTTCATGGCCTTGTACTTCTCGATGTCGTCGCCCAGCAACTCGTTGAACCTGTTGCTGTAACGGGGCCAGTCCAGCGTCGCATCTATCACAGAAACCCTGTGAACTGAGTTAAACACTGGAGAACACCGGAGAAAAGGCCTGATCAGTGGTTTTGGAAAAGTTAGAACTGGCACTATGGAAATTATCTTGAACTGTCTGCCAGAACGCATCCACCCTGTTCTACAGGATCAGCACCGTACTTCATGTGTAAA
>JBDGSM010000025.1:0-2905 GCA_042217545.1 Candidatus Nanohalobium sp.
AATGGACCGAGGCAACCTTGACCTATCTCGTCGAGGACGGCGAAGTCCTCCTGATCGAGAAGAAGAGGGGTCACGGAGCAGGTAATTTCAACGGGCCTGGCGGCAAGCTCGAAGGAGATGAGACGCCGGAAGAGGCTGCGAAGCGCGAGTTCCGGGAGGAGACAAAAGTCAGCGTTGAAGGCCTTGAGAAAGTGGCAGAGCTGAGGTTTTTCTTCGGTGGCGACCCGGATCAGCATGTTCACGTCTTCATAGCAGGGGATTACGAGGGATCTGCGGAGGAGACTGAGGAGGCAAGGCCTGAATGGTTTTCTATAGATGAGATGCCTTACAGCGAGATGTGGCTGGACGATGAGGTGTGGATGCCCAAGATGTTTGCAGGAGAGCGTTTTGAGGCTGTTTTCAGGTTCAGCGAGGACGGTAGCGAGATAAAGAGTTACGAGTTCGATGAACCGTCGTTCTAGCCGTGAGGCCTTCGATTTAAAATTCCCTGTGTAGAAGCATTTTACATGGGTTCTATCATCGCGATCGGCGGCGGAAGCATTGATTCGGGTGAGACACTGCCGATCGACAGAGAGATCGTCGAGGAAGCAGGTAAGGATAATCCTAAGGCCTTGTTCCTCCCGACAGCGAGCGAGGACTCCTCAGGTTACATCGAGGCGTTCCACAAGACCTACGAGGACAGACTCGGCTGTGAAGTCGACGTTCTGGAGTTGACGAAGAAAAACTATACTGAAGAGAAGATCAGAGAGAAGATAAACGAGGCTGACTTCGTCTACGTGGGAGGCGGCAATACTAAAGGCATGATAGAGATCTGGCGGGAGAAAAAAGTTGATAAATACCTGAAACAGGCCTATGAGAACGGTAGTGTTATGTCAGGTCTTTCAGCGGGTGCTATCTGCTGGTTCGAGTACGGCCACAGTGATTCGGAGAGTTACGAGAAGGAAAATAATTCTGGCTGGAATTTTATCCAAGTTGAAGGCCTGAATATTGTGGAGAACGTTCTTTTCTGCCCTCATTATCATCAGGAGAACCGGGAGGCGTCTTTTGAGGAGATGCTACGTGATAATCCTGGTTTGACCGGGTTGGCGATCGATAACAATGCCGCGGTAAAGGTGGAAGGTGATAAGCTTGAGATTTTGAAGTCGAGGGATGAAGGTACGGCTTATATTGCCGAGGTAGTTGATGGGGAGTTCAAGCTCAGGGAGCTTGCAGAAGGAGAGAAATATCCTCTGGAAAAACTCTAGAGCATCTGCTCAGGAAAGCCACGGACAACAGTCTCGTACTCGCCGCCTTCACCGGCCGCATTGAACCTGTACTCCTCAGCCAGCTCCAGGAACTCGTCTATATTCTCTTCATCCAGAACCGTGCCTTCCCAGCGTTCTTCAAGGCCTCTGGCCGCAACACTTGTTATCTCGACCTCAAAATTTTCTCTGACAAGCCACCGCATATATCGTTCCTGGTCTTCCTGCCATAGCGGGGTGAAGACCTTCAGGCCTACCTCTTCAGCAATTTTATCGACGCGATCCCTCTGATATGTAGAGGCCAGAGCTCCTGCAACAACCCCCACAACATTAAACTTCTCCTTCGCGGTTTCAAGGCCTTTCCTCAGGTCTTCAAGCTCTTTCTCTTTCTCTCCCTCAGTCTCCTGTATGAGGAGCGGCACATCCAGTTTCGAGGCCTGCTGTTCTATCATGCTTTGCTCCTTTTTCGAGTCGAACATGTAACTATCTTTATTCTTCGAACGCAGAGTTAATAGACAGGATATTTCATTGTTTCTTCTCTCGATCCGGTAGACCGCGGCGTTCGAATCCTTTCCTCCCGAAGTCAGTGCCACGATCCTGTTGTTCGGCTTCCTCTTCAGCGAAAGGCCTTCTCTTTTCTCCTCCGCCTCCGATTTTCTTAAGGCCGAAACCTCTTCTGAGTTTCTGGACTCGCTGAAAATCTCCGATTTTCGCAAGTTATTGAGATACTGCTGTTTGTGGTCGAAGCCGTTATCCCTGGAAAGCCTGTCTATAGCCTTGTCGAAGTTGCTGCCATACTGTGCCGCAGTTTTACCCCGCCAGGCGACTTTCCCAGGTACGCCAAGCTTTTCCGCAGCTTTCCTGAGCACGTACTTTCTGTAATCGTCTTTCACCTTGTAATCTTCCGGTATCGTCAGCGCGTGTTCGATCAGTTCGTGATCAAGGAACGGCAGCCTAATCTCACGTCCGTTCCTGAAGCTGACAATGTTATCCCTGTACAGATCGTTTTCGAACAGCGATCGAAGGCCTGAAAGACATTCCCTGTTGAGATAACCTTGCTGCCTGTGGTATCCGGCGTAGAGCTGCTCCGAGCCAAGGCCTGACATGATGACCTTTTCAGCCGAAGATCGAGAATCTTCTTGAGCCCCAGAAACTTCGTTTCTGAGAGCAAAGTGGAACGGAAGTGCCACACCGTTCTTCACCACGCTTGTCGAGGAGATCCAGTCCACGAGCATCGGCAAGGCCTTCTCCACTTCTTCGAGGTTGGCTTCGTAGGCCTCCAGCTCTATACCCATTTCTTCTGCTATTTCTTCGGCCCAGCCCATATCTCTCGGTGCGTTGACGTTTCCGTGCTGTATGCCTGCGGTGTAGGCGGTGAAATCTTTGTCCAGTTCCTGTAATGCTGCTGCGATAAATGTGGAGTCGACTCCGCCGGAGAAGAGGAGGCCTAGTTCTCCTTCCGGTACTCTTTTCTCGACTGCTTCCAGGAATTTTTCCTTTATCTCCTCCGCAGCTTCCTCCAGCTCCAGATCTTCATTTTCATTTATCTCGAAGAACTCTCTCCGTTCAAAGCTCCTCTCCCCTGTTTCCAAATTGTATCTCAGTATCTGTCTGGGGTGCAGTTCCCGGCATTCAAGGCCTTCCTTTTCCAGTGCCTGTTTCTC
>JBDGSM010000026.1:0-3708 GCA_042217545.1 Candidatus Nanohalobium sp.
GAGCCGTCTGGTAGTTCTACTTCAATGCTCATTGAGAATCTCCTGAATATTGAGTTGTATGAAAGGGTTTAGAACAGCTAAAGTTAAAGCTGGATTGGTTCTGAAACATGTGGGCTAAAGGTAAAACGTCCACCTTTCATTGTAAAAGAGAATAAAGGCCTCTGTTCTTAATAATCTATCCCAGCAATTCAAGCATTATGATAACAGTTCTCAGACTGGGTCATCGGAGAGGCCGAGATGACCGTATCTCTACTCATGTAGGTCTCACTGCCCGTCAATGGGGGGCAGATAAGATAATTTACTCTGGAGAGAGGGATACTGGTATTCTGGAGTCTCAAAGAGATATAATTGATCGCTGGGGTGGTGATGTAGAGGTTGAGTACACTGAGGACTGGAAAAGCGTTATTAGAGATTTTGAAGGCCTTTCCGTCCACCTGACAATGTACGGCGAGAAGATAGATGAGAGGATTGAAGGCCTGAAGGAGGAGTTCGAAGAAGACGATCTGCTTGTCGTTGTAGGTGCTGAGAAAGTGCCTCGATGGGTCTACACTCATGTGGATTACAATATCTCGGTTGGTAATCAGCCTCACAGCGAGATCGCGGCTTTGGCGGTTTTCATGGATCGGTTGCTGGGAGAGATAAAGGATGATTTTGAAGGTGCGGAGATCAAGGTTGAGCCGAGCGAGGACAGAAAGCTGACCAGGGAGATACAATAACTACTTTATGATAACAACAACATTTATGAGTTTGTGTGAGTAAGTTATATTATGCCTGAGAGAGAAGTTTCTAGTGGTGTGAGTTCGCAGGACGAACCTCTGGATGTTGATGGGATGCTGGATAAGTACAATGAGATTCAGGAGGCTCATGTAAGCAATCCTAAAGAATACGATACAGGCTGTAACGGTAATATTGCTACTGAGTGTATTATAGATGGTTTGAAAAACTTCTCGGACATGTATGAGGACAATGATATTGATACTGCGTTGTATGGAGGCCTTGCCACACAGTTAAGAGCTTTGGCTGATAGCGGTGATTTTCTCCGTGTTCTGGAGCCTAAGAACTTTGGAAGAAGGTATACGAGCGATATAGATGCTCTGGTTACTCGTGAGGACTACGGTGAGATGGCTGAGGCGTTAAGAGGTTATGACTTTGAGGGGAGGCCTGATATTGACTTTAAGAAGCCTTATATTCCGGGTACTGATGAGATAATTGAGGAGGCAGAGGATATTGACTTCAGCGAGTACCATGAGGATTACGACTTTGTGCTTCCTATTCCGCAGCCGGAGCATCTGGTTTTCACCAAGGCCTTCAGGCCTATCGGGAACAAGCAGGGTACGAAGCACGACTTGAAGAGGCATTTCAGCGGAGATAGCCTGTTTAACATGAATGAGTCGGAGTTAGAGGATTTCGTTGTGGAGCATGCGCCTGACAGGAATGAGACTTTTGAGATACTGGAGCAGTTCGGTTTTGAAACCCGTGGAATCTAGTTTTCAGGCCTGTGTGGCTTTATTTCAAATTTTTTGCCGTCTTCTCCTAGTTCTGTGTCTTTGAATACTTCTGTTGCCTCATTCAGGAGTTTTTGTTCGTTGTTCCTGTATCTTCTTGAGAAGTGTGTCAGAACAAGTTTTTCCACGTTGGCTTCTTCAGCTACTTCTGCTGCCTGTTTTGCGGAGGTGTGGCCTTCTCTCTGATCTATTATTTCGTGTAGGCAGGTGGCTTCGTGGATCAGTAGATCGGAGTTTTCTGCCTTGTCTATTAGGTTGTTGCTTTTTGCTGTGTCGCCCGAGTAGACAATTTTTCTTCCTTTAACTTCTTCCAGCAAGTCTTCAGGCCTTATTTTTTCGTCGTTGATCTCTACGGTTTTGCCTTGTTTCAGTTCGCCGATTTTTGGAGAGCTTTCAAGCCCTAATTCCTTCATCCTGTCTTTGTTGACTTTTTTCCTGTCTTCTTCCTTGAATACGAATCCGAAAGCGTTTACGCCGTGATCTACTTCGAAAGGCCTTACTGCGTAGCCTTCGCCTACTATTTCATCGCCTTCTACCATGTCTTCTACGAAGATGTCGTAGCTTCGGTTGAAGTAGCCTGTGTCAAGTATTCTGTCGGTGAACTCTTCTGTTCTGGGAGGCCCGTAGATGTAGAGGGGTTTTTCCCGTCCTTCCATTTCCAGTGTCTGGATGAGTCCGAGTAAACCTGAGAAGTGGTCGGCGTGCCAGTGGCTTATGAATACTTTATCTATCTTCATGAGGCCTAGCTTATCCGTCATTAGCCTTTTCTGGGTGCCTTCTCCGCAGTCGAATAGTATTCTCTCCCCCTTGTAGTTGATGAGGTTGGCTGCGAGGCCTCTATCCTTGGTAGGTACTGCGCTTGATGTGCCGACAGTCCAGATATCCATACTGGTTTTTTCTTGTCTACAGTTTTAAATCGGATAACTTCGACCGAAAGCTACATATAACTCATTGGTGGCAACAGTGATATGGGAGTTTTCGATGCTTTGGAGCCGGATGACTATGATGGGAAAGGAAGTATTGCCTCTGATAGATCGGTTGTAGTGTTTGATGAGGACAGGAGAAAAGGTATTGTAGAGGTTTCTTACAGCTGGGATGATCTGAACTATCATCTGGCTCTAAGCGAAGAATACTCTGACAGCGCACATCTTGATGCTCTGGGATTTATGGCTGAAAAATACGAGGATGAAGAGTTGCCTGATGATCTGACAACGGAGGATGTAGCATCTGTTTCCGCAGCTACGAGCTCTGGAATAGATGTTAACTGGAAGGATGAGATAGCCGTCGGCTATCCGGGCTCTGAACTGGGTTACTGAACTGTGAAAATATATCTCGTCAGTGACTTATGCACATAAATTTCAAAGTCTGCAGTGTAAGGCCCTAAATCTTCCTTGTTGTACATGAAGACGGTTTTTCCTTCGAAGTCTTTAAGGAATTTCAGGAAGCTGTCAACAGCTTTCTCAGGTTTTTTAGAGGCCTTGCCGTATGGGAGATCTGTTACAACTGCTGAGAACTCTTTATCGAAAATTTCTTCTGTGTCGGCTACGTCTCCCTGCCTGATATCGTGGTTTAAGATGCCGTATTCTTCAAGATTTTCCCTGCATCCTTCCACCATCTCTTCCTGTATGTCAAGCCCGTTTACATTGATTCCGGAGAGTCCTGCCTCGATAAGTATTCCTCCAGTACCGCAGAAAGGATCAAGTATTTTCTCTCCTGCAGATATCTCTGACAGGTTGACGAGAACTCTTGCAAGCACAGGATCCAGGGAAATAGGTGATGAAAAAGGCCTTTCCTGGTTCCTCCGTTTCTTGAACAGGCCCCTGTCGATGTCAAGCACCAGTCTGCCGATGAGCACTTCTTCTTCAAGTATATAGGCTTTTATGATCTCGTCAGGTCTTTCAAGATCTACTGAGTTCTCCTCTGTTCTCATTTTTCTGCCGAGTTCTTCCTCGACCTCTGCCTTTCTTTCCCTGTTTGTAAAGTCCTTTGCCCGTACTGAGAAACTTCCTTCAGGCCTGTAAACTGTTTCAAGTTCGTCGATAGTGGTCCGGGCTTCCAGCTCTGTGATTTCGTGGGTCAGCGCCAGTCTCTTTAGCTGTGAGGGATGTTCCTCCGTGAAAGCCAGTCTCTCTGTTCTCCCGGGTTCTTCTTCCAGGTCCTGGGATCTCAGAAATCCTTTTAGCTCGGCTTCCGCCAGTTCAAG
>JBDGSM010000027.1:0-7677 GCA_042217545.1 Candidatus Nanohalobium sp.
AATAGTATCCGCTTTCCAGAAGTTTTTTCTGATGATTACCAGGGGAGTAAAACGTTTGCGCCCCTACGAAATCAAGTACTTTATCGCCCTTTTTACTTGAGATCTGTGTTTTAACGTTTTTTCCTTGATCTTTAGCCACATCCCCTATTGGATTCGTGGTGTTTACTCCAGCAAAGACCATTGCGCTTGCAGACACGCTTTCTTGACCGCTTTGACTCTCTATTTGAACTTTTCCTACCCCAGGATCTGGATTCTTTAGATAGTATATTCCTGTCTCCCCCTTAGTAGATGTAGAGCTTACCGATTTCAACTCTTGAAGATTTTTACCCCCATAGCTAATACGTTTAACATTATCAGAGCTTGCATACCCCACTATAAGCACTCTGTCCTGCGCTTGAGGAACTCTAAGCCTTTCACTAATGGTTTTTCGTTGGAAATCCCCTTTGATACGTTTATCATTTACGAGGCTGATGTAGCTTCCTTCTGCACCTGAAAACGACAAATTGTTTTTCCATCGCAGGCTGTCAGCAGCATCAATGCAGTTAGGGTCAATTTTTGGCCTGAAGCTGTTCGCTGCTTCATCTTTACAGACATCGGAGATCACTCCGAAGGCCTTTCTAGTTTCTATAGAAGTGTTTAAACCGAAGTTGTATGTTTGTCCTGTAACAGAATCTCCAACTTTGCCTTTTAGCTTTATAGCCCCACTGTCGTTGAATATCATCTCGCCTTTGTCATATCCCAAAGCCCTGATTTTCTGATATTTCCTTCCGGTAGCGAAATAGAAGTTATGCCCGGGAATCGTCCGGAAACTATTCTGCCCGGGTTTTTTCCAGGCAACAGAGATATCGTCATCTCCCGTTGTATCCTGCATTCTTATAGCAATCTTATGGAGGCCTTTATCCAGTTTTACCCTCCCACTGTGCTGCGAATAATGGCCGGAAGAAGAGTGCTCCCCATACCAGTTTACAACGTTCTCTCCATCGATTAAAACATCTGAAGCATCGTCTGAGTCCAGTCCTACATGGTAAACTCCTGATTTTGGAGCGTACAGAAATCCCGAAGCTTTCCAAGAATAATGGTCACTGTTTAGGTAACTAGGTTTCGAACCGTATCTGTCCGTGCCCCAGCTTACAGGATCCTTGTGAACTCCTCTCCCATTTAGAACAACGTTTTCCTTTTTTCTATCAAAAAACTTGTCCATCTCCTGTCGATTGCTGGGAGAATCTCGGTCAGCGTAGTACCAGACATATCTCAGGCCTTGCTGTAGCTTTGAGCCTGCGTAACGCCAGTAGGACGGCCCGTTGCCTTCCCCTACTTTTGCCTTGAGGTAATTGTTCATTAATCCTGTTCCCGAAATATCGTTGTGTATTAAATGACCGCTCAGGTAGATGGATCCACCGCTTTCCAGGTATTTTTTGATGTTTGATCTATCCTTATCATAAAGTGGCCGGTAGGTCTTTCCCGTGGCATAGTCCGCTAGAGCGTACCATACAACGGCGTCATACTTCGACATTTTATCCGCTGAAGGCCCTGTCTCATTCGAGTTATACTGCCCGTTGTTCGGGTCCGTATTGTCACTCTTATTGGTTTCGTATACATCCACGTTTACGCCCGATATTTTCTCAAGAGAGGACTTGTAACGGTTCACGAACATGTCATCCTGATAGTTTATCTTTGCGTCCTGGCCCAGTCTATGTCCGTCGGCGACCAGTAGAACGTTAACCTGTGACGTAGAGGCCCCGAGAGGTAGAAAACTGGCGAATACCATCAAGGCCAGAAAAACTTTGATTTTGCGGGAACCCATGTATACATTTATAGGGGTATCCAAAAATAAACCCTTGCAAAGAACAGGCCTTCAAACTGAGCGATCGAACAGGTTCAGGCCTTTCGTCCCCTGTCTCTTATGCTCCGAAGCCCGATACATCTCCTCCAAGTCCTCGATTTTCTCCTTTTCAAGGCCTTCGCTCCGGGCTATCTCCTCGACCGATTCCTCCATGTCGACTAGCTTCTTTAGTACGACGTCAATCTGTTCGTAGCTGGCGCCTAGCTCGTTTTCATCGGTCTGGCCCTCCCAGAGGCCTGCGGTAGGTTCTTTCTCTATGAATTTTCTGTCAAGGCCTATCTGGCGGGCGAGTTCTCTTACCTCTGTCTTGTAGAGGTCCAGGAGCGGTGCTATGTCTGTTGCGCCGTCCCCATACTTCGTGAAGTATCCGAGGAGGTACTCAGTCCGGTTTCCTGTGCCGAGGACCAGCATGTTCTCCTCGTTGGCGAAACTGTACAGGTAGGCCATCCTGATCCTGGCCCTGACGTTTCCAAGGCCTTCCTTCCCTGGCTCGAACGGAAGCTCGCCCTCAAAGGCCTTCACAGCGTCTTTGATCTCTATTTCATGTATCTCGACATCTAGTTCTTCCGCAAGCTCTCTGGCATCCTCCATATTGTCTTCCCTGCTCGGTTCTCCAGGCATGATCGGCGCCGTCACTTTTTCGCTGCCGAGAGATCGGACTGCGAGCTTCAGAGCGGTTGCGGAGTCGATTCCCCCGCTGAGGCCTACTACAAGGCCTTCGGCGCCCGCTTCCTCTACTTTTTCCTGTACGAAGTTTTCTGCTTCTTCCGTTATCTCCGCTGGCTTCATGAGAGGGTTGTGGGTGTGAACTGTGAAGAACCTTCCGCCGTGTTAGATGTCTCTACCACGAGGTTATTTATTCAGGCCTTGACCCTCTCCAGTTATGGATTTAGAAGGTAAAGTTGCTATCGTCACCGGCGGTTCCTCAGGTATCGGAAAAGCTATTGTAGAACGTTACGCCTGGGAAGGCGCGCATGTAGTGATTGCGGATGTCGATGAGGATAAAGGACAGGCCCTAGCCGACGAAGTCGACGATGCAGTGTTCAAAAAGTGCGATGTTTCTGACAGGGAGCAGGTTCAGCAGGTCGTGGATGAGACTGTCGAGGAGTTCGGCAAGCTTGACATCATGGTAAACAACGCCGGTATCGGTGCAGTTGAAGGAATACTGGAGATGGATCTGGAGGATTACGAAAAGATAAGAAGCATCGACCTGGACGGCGTCGTTTATGGATGCAAAGCCGCGGCTCCACACCTGAAAGAGACCGAAGGCACGATCATCAATATGGCCTCGATCTACGGCCTTGTAGGCGATGTCGGCTCTACAGCCTACAACGCGGCAAAGGGTGGGGTCGTAAACCTGACAAGAAGTGTCGCGGACGACCTCGCACCTTACAACGTCCGTGTAAACAGCATCTGTCCTGGATTCGTTGAGACACCGATGACTGATGGGCTGAAGCAAGACAAAGAGTTTATGGATCATATAGAGAACGAAACTCCTCTGGGACGCATGGCAGCCCCTGAAGAGATCGCATCGGTAGCGGCTTTCCTGGCATCAAGTGAGGCCTCATATATCACAGGAGAGAATATAGCGGTAGATGGAGGATGGACCAGCCACTGAAAGTTCCCTCTTTTTTATATTCTCAGTAGTAAAGTAAAGACGGCGTAAGAAGCACCTGCGGATAGCACGTTACCAAACAGTACGCTGCCAAATAGCACACGACCGAACAGCTCACAGCCAAATAGCTCTCAGCCAAACAGTTCTGGACCAGGCCTGTAAGAAAACCGCCCATACCTTCTTTCTCTTTCTTAGATTTGAATTCGAGAACAGATCTTTCCACCATCAAATCCACTGGGAAGGAATTGGATGCGGCGTCCGGGATGGGAAGACGAAAACAAGTTTTCTCTGATAAACGCCGGTCCTAGCAACCTGAAAGGTTGCGGCGTCCGGGATTTGAACCCGGGTCGCCGGCTTGGAAGGCCGGAGTCTTGGCCACTGGACCAACGCCGCTTTCTGATAAGTTATTCTTGATGTAGCCGGTTACTGTTTTAAAGGATATGTCTTTGGGGGGATGGTTGTGTCTGAGCTGTCTTTTTCTCTTACTTGGAGGATATGGGGTTACCGGTTGGTTGTGCTGTGGCTTAAAAATTCTGCTCTGCTTAACTTCAAGATATGAGAGACTTGATTGTTATCGGAGGAGCTTCCGCCGCCCAGTCAGCCGCCATCTATGCTGTCAGGTCTGGTATCGATGTTACCGTGGTCGCTGACGAGTACGGAGGCCAGATAAACAACACGGAAAAGGTGGAAAACTATCTTGGTATAAAGAGTATCGGAGGCCCTGAACTAGCTGATCGTTTTGTGGAACATATGAGAGATTATGATGTTGAAGAGGTCAAGGGCCAGAAAGCTGTCGATGTGAGAAAAGATGGGGAGAGTTTCGAGGTCGAGCTTGAGGACGGGACGGTTCTTGAGTCTCACGCAGTTATCATCGCGACTGGAGGCCACCGCAGGAAGCTTGACGTGGAAGGTGAAAGCGAGTTCACCGGCAAGGGTGTGTCCTACTGCGCAGTATGTGACGGACCTCTCTACCAGGAAGAGGAGGTCGCGGTCATCGGGGCAGGTTACGCGGGCACCGAGGCAGCGGCTTACCTGACAGACATAGTGGACGAAGTCCATATAATTAACAGGAGTGAAGGGTTCTCAGGTGAGGAGATAACCATCCAGCAGGTGAGAGATGCTGAAAACGTCACACACCATGAGAACGCAAGTATACAGGAGATATACGGCGATAACATGGTGCAGGGCCTTAAATATGAGAGGGATGGAGAGATCCATGATCTTGAAGTCGCCGGCATGTTCATCGAGATAGGTACGATCCCTAATTCGGAGATATCAGACCTGGTGGAGACCAATGAGTCAGGTTACATAGAGGTCAATCCCGAGATGGAGACGGGGACAGAAGGCCTTTACGCCGCGGGAGACGTCGCGGATATCGGCGCGCAGCAGCTTGTGGTATCTGCGGGACAGGGTTGTCAGGCGGCTTTGAACGCTTCTGATTACGTGAAGGAGAGGAAGTCAGAGGCCTAAAAGGCCTTTTTCCACCAGCTTTTCCTTCACGTTCCTGTAGATAAGTTCATGGCCTTCGCTGTCCGGATGTGAGCCGTCCTCAAGCATCTCCAGCCATTCATGTTTCTCTCTCAGGCCCCGAACATCTACGTACGGGACGTCTTCCTGTTCAGCGACTTCACGCTGTACTTCGACGTACTCGCCGAGTCTCTCGTCGCTCAGATGCTTGTCCTCGGACCATGGTATCGGGCCTTCGATACCTGTGTAGGCCTCGCCGACGAGAACGATTTTGTCGGTGTAATTCCCTGCTTCCTCTATCAGGGCCTCCAGGCTTTCTCTGTACTCTTCTTTCTCGACTCTTATCCCGTCTTTTTCCTCGAGGTAGTGTATGTCGTTCGCTCCGATCTGTATCAGGACCAGTGTCTCGTCTTCGTCCCACAGCCTTGCTTCAAGTTCCTGGGAGAACCTTTCGAGAAGTTGCCGGGAGTCGTTTCCGGATACGCCGAGGTTGTAGACCTCGAAGTAGTATTCGTCCGGGTTCTCCAGAGATTTCTGGTCGAGGAACTTTCTGAGTCTCAAGACCCATCCGTTTTCCCTGTCCCAGAGGCCATATGTTATGCTGTGTCCGAAGGCGAATATTTGCATAAAGAAGACCTTCGAGGCGGAAAGTGAAAAAGTTTACCGGGCGAGCGAGAGGCCTTCATCGCTGTAATCCTTCTCCCTCTCGTAATCGACTATTCCGTACTTCTTTCCGCCGTTCACAAGGTCAAGCATCTCTGAGTCGTGGGAGACGTCCCACATCGAGGTCCTGACAGGTACGGCATCGACAGAATTTGCTCCACGCTCCATTATGTACTCTCCGACCTGTCTAAACGTCTCACCCGATTCAACCACGTCGTCCAGTACAAGAACGTCGGAGCCTTCGAAATCAGCTCTTTCTTCCATCTCCGGCGTTACCTGTACGTCTTCATCCGCTCTGTCCCTGTGAGAGTACCTGAGAACGACAGCATCTGCTTCGAAGATGTCTTCGACGGCATAGACCGGTGCAAGGCCTCCGGAGTGGACCCCTACAACCTGGTCGTATTCTTCCTCCACGACCTCCATGCAGCTCCTGAGGTAGTCGTACGGCGCGGATTCTGTCGCCGGCACGTGGAAGACTCCTGATTCACGGTCAAGGCCCGAAACTTCTTCTCTCCAGTACTCCAAATCTGATCCAGTTTCTCTTCCCGTGTAGAGGCCCTGTATCTCGGGCGCGAAGACTTCTTCCGCAAAATTTACCGCTCTGGTATCATCCCCGGTCATGTAGGCCTCGTCGAAAAGCATCTGTGCCGTACTGTTCAAGGCCTGGACCCTGCGATCCCTGTCTTCAGCGTTCTGCGCCTGTTCAAGCAGTTGTTCCGCGGTCTTTCCTGAGAAGCTCATAGAGGCCTCGTCGTATGCCTACTTTTCGGTCGTAAATTTTTAATTCGAGTTGTTTTTAACTCTGCCTGCTTCTATTCTGGGTATGCCTCAGGAAACCAAGATGACGAAGTGTGTTTTCTGTGGGGAGAGCGCTACGAAGAAGAATTCTGCAGGTCAGCCGGTCTGCAAGAAGCACAGGGATAACTCTCCCAAAGAGGTGGCGTGCCCTGAATGTGGTATGCCGATGAAGATCAAGGAAGGCCGTTACGGATTTTTCTGGGGTTGCGAGGGCTATCCTCAGTGTGAGCAGACATACCAGATCGAAGATGTCATAGATGAAGACTGATCTCACGTGAAGGGCTCCTTCTCTGGAGCTTTCAGGCGGAATGAGAACGAAATATAAAATGTCAGGGCTGTAACAGATTTACGGTTGAAGGGCCTGTAGCTCAGCTGGACAGAGCGCGAGGTTCCTAAATCAACTGGCAAACGATCCGGTTGGCAGATCTGAATGATAGAAGTTAACAGCATTGCCAACTGCTGCGGCAGTTGTCGGAGATACCTCGAAGTCGAGGGTTCGAATCCCTTCAGGTCCGACAAGTTTTGGAAGCACCTCTGCGGGTCTGTCACATCAGGCCTTCTCTCTATCTGTCTACCTCGAATTTCTGACCCTGATATTCCTGTAGTTCTATATCTCCGTGACCGTTCTGTTCCAGTTCTTCAGCGAGTTCCAGTAGATAGTCTCTGGCTCCCTGAGTGTTCTCCTCGAGGTAGATCTTCTCGACGTTCCCGAGTTGCACATCTCCCGGGACGAAGCTGTAACAAGAATTCCTGTCATCCACCACCTTCAGTTCAGACGTATCAATTACGAGATAGCCTCCGCCCCAGGCATAGGTCTGTGCACAGTCCTCGCTGTCAGTGACCCAGACACCTTCGTCTGTTCCATATACGTTTTGCTGCACCCCCAGGTCCTGGAACATCTCCTCGTCTGAAAACTCTGAGGCCTCTATCGTTCCAGTTCTCGCTATCTCCTGCATCTCATCGTAGCTCGTCCCGTGAAACCTCTCATCCATGTTAATCAGTTGGTGACAAAAATTTATAGCCTCTATGTGTAGGCTCTTGCAAGGTATTCTTTGAGCATCCTGTCTGTGTTGAAATGTGAGGCGTTCAGGGCTATGCAGTTCTTCATTATTTCTATCCATCTCTTCCTGTCGTTGTGGTAGATGGATATTATCCTGTCAAGCTTGCTGTAGATGGACGAACTGTCTATCCTGTTCTCGTCTTCTCCTTCCACATAGTCGTCGCCGATGTTCCAGCCCGTGACTCCTTCGATATGGCCTTCAAGCCACCAGCCATCGGGAGTAGAGAGCTG